>NZ_JBEONZ010000019.1:0-70406 GCF_040308705.1 Pseudoalteromonas sp. 19-MNA-CIBAN-0066 | reverse complement strand
GCTCCGAATTTATCATTGAGCAGGTATTTTTAGATAATCAGAACATCGATGCTAGGTGTGGTTCGCTAGACGCTTACAGTTTAAATACCTTTTTGATGTTTAGTATAGGATATAAGGAATGCATGAATTTTTAAAAACAGACCAATTAGGGCATATAATAAACCAAGTTAATGATGAAATTTCTATGCTTAAGAATGCTCTGAATGAACCAATAAATAAGAATGTTGAAAGCAATGTACTTGCAGATATTTTAGATCGAGCGGCACTAGAAGAAGAGCGTAAGCAACAATACATTTCACGTTATAGAAAAGGTCTGCAGCTGAAGGCATTGCAACGAGTTAAATTTAGGCTTCAAAAAGAACCTGGCGAATACGGGTATTGTGAAACATGCGGTATTGAAATTCAGTTTAAAAGATTAGTAACAGTGCCAACGGCAGAAAACTGCTGTGATTGCCAATCTATAATTGAAGTTCAAAATAGATATAAGTGTCGGAGGACAATAATTATGAAACTCGACAATAAATACTAAAACCATGACAATAAAGTTCGAAACTTTTCGATGCTATTTGTCGCAGTCTGCCTTTTGTTCTAACAAGCTTTTGCCCCAAAACGTGTTAAAGCAATTATTCTATAGGTCGGCTTTGAGCGATAACCGGACACTGAAAAAGTTAAATTTATTCCTGTGTTTTAAGTAGAAATCTAATTTTGTCCAATAACATTATTAAACGCCGTTTTGGGGCAAAATAACATGCTTAATTCCTAGCTGTTTTAATTACTTGTTTACAAAGGTAATTATTGGTGAAATTATCAGGGTATGTAATATACGCCGTTTCGGTGTGTTATAAACCACCAAAATGGTGTTCAATAAGCTGTTAGCTGTTTTGCTATGTTCTAGGCTTTTTTCAAATAAAAACATCGACTTTCTTTTTGTCGGTTAACAATAAAGCAGCCTTTTCTTGATATAAATCAAAAGTATCGTCTGATATAAATTTATCAAACGTATTAATTATTTCTTTCATGTAAGAGGCTCTTACTTGATAAGTCTGACGTTCAGGATATTCTTTAGCAAGTCCATCTAATTTCTCTGAACTATTAGAAAAATACTCCATAACATTAATTTTTTTATCAGGATCTACATCCCCTCCACCATAAGAAAGGATCCTAAGTTTAGACTCTAAACTATTCATATCTTCTCTTTTTTTGGATATTATGGGGTTTCCTGACTTACCTAATCTAACTGGTTCATCACTATCGTATTTTTGTGTGTATTCTCGTTCCATTTCATTCACATTTTTAACAATACTATGAAGTTCTTTTATACTCATATTAGAAAAGTTGAGCTCTTCTTTTTTAAATACTTTTTCATATGCACTTCCCTCAATTAATGATGAATCAAAAGCATTATTGTCTTTTTTTTCTTTAACTTTAGGATCAAGGTGAGTTGTGTTTATATTAATTTTTAAGCCACTTTCGCTTGTTTTAGTAGAAAAGCTTTTTATTTTTTCATCATCACTGTTTGTAAAAATAGATATTTTACTTTCAAATAGAGTAGGTAGTAGATTGGTGCTGATTTTCATAAAAATCCTTTTTCATATGTCGTTTTCTTTTATCGACATAATTTTATAAAACTTAAGCTTTTATTTTAGATTGTTTTCTATTAACGACTCATAGGGCTGAGTCGTTAATAGAAAGTTTAACTAGCCACCAGATCTTACTTCATAAGTAATTCCACCATAAGTAGATCCAGTTGTTGTTTTATTTTCAACTTCCCAATAATAAGTGCCTGCATTAAAGATAGAAGTGGAAACTGCTACGCTATATCCGCCAGCAACTCTATCTCCATTGCTATCAACCAAAGTCACTTTGAAATCATGTCCGTCATAGTTTCTTAAAATTGCAAAACCGTATCTACGGCAATTACCACCATCATAAGTAAAGCTTGCAATAGTTCGAGTCTGCTCCAATTTAAGACTAGTGTATCTAGTGTAAATTGTAGGGCTACAACGTTCATATTCACTGGTTGTTTGCTCATTTTTAGCTGCTTCTTCAAAATCAAGAATAGAATTCAATGATGCAACTTGATCATGTTGCTCTTGTACTTGAATCGAAGATGACTCTGTAACCGAAGTATCAGCACTGATTGCATTGAAAGAATTCTTTCTTAATGGGTGGCCAAAATCACTGTACCACTACAGGATGCGTCTTTAATGACGCGCATGAAAGAGCTTGAAGATGAAAACCGCCGTTTAAAGAAAATGTATGCTGAAGAGCGGCTCAAATCTGAGGTCATTCAAGAGGCTATGGCAAAAAAGTGGTAACGGCTTCTGAGCGTAAAGTATTGGCACATGAAGTCGTTAGCACAAATAAAATGAGTATTGCCTTAGCTTGCCGTACTTTTATGATAAGTGAAACGTGTTATCGCTATACACCGATATTAAGAAATGAAAATCTAAAAATAGCAGAGCTGTTACTCGATTTGACTGAGTCAAAGCGAAGCTGGGGTTTTGGATTATGTTTTTTATATTTGCGTAATGTAAAAAAGCACAAGTGGAATCACAAGCAAGTTTACCGCATTTACCGTGATCTTGAGTTAAATTTGCGGATCAAGCCAAGGAAACGCTTAAATAGAGATAAGCCTGAGCCATTGGCAGTACCAGAAACCATCAATGAATGTTGGTCAATGGATTTTATGCATGACCAATTAGCGGATGGCAGAGCGTGTCGATTGTTTAATGTCATTGATGACTTTAATCGTGAAGGGCTGACTATTGACGCTGATTTATCACTGCCTGCTGAACGTGTGATCCGCTCGTTAAATCAAATTATAGAGTGGCGTGGTAAACCCAAAGCTATCAGATGTGATAATGGCCCTGAATATATTAGCAAGCAACTAGCGCAATGGGCGTTAAATAATGATATCGAATTACGGTTTATTCAACCCGGTAACCCGCAGCAAAATGCCTATATAGAGCGCTTCAACCGAACGGTTCGTTACGACTGGCTGAGTCATTATATTTATAGTGATATTAGTGAGTTACAAGACATAGCGACTGATTGGCTATGGACTTATAATAATGAACGCCCTAACATGGGGTTAGGTGGTATAACACCAATACAAAAGCTGGAAAAATTAAACAACGGAAATTCTACTGCCAGCCTCCATTAAAAATGGGGGGATTACCCGACGAATCTTTAATTATACCTTATCAAACGTTTGTCATCGCATTGGCTAAACAGATGTTGGTATTAATTAACAATATTCGAGAGTATGACTCACAAATAAACTCAATTTTTACCAGTATGGATGACGCCTCAATATTTACTTCACTTCCCGGCACAGGCCCTTGCCTTGCTCCTAGGCTTTTAGCTACTTTAGGGGAAGATAAATCTCGTTTTAGTAGCGCACAAGAAATACAAAACTATGCAGGCTTATCGCCAGTTACAGAGCGTAGTGGTCAAAAAAGCTGGGTACATTGGCGCTGGCAATGTTCTAAATTTGTCCGTCAGAGCTTTATAGAGTGGGCTTCCAAAAGCGTAGGGCAATCTTATTGGGCGGGCATTTATTACGCACAGCAAAAAGCGAAAGGTAATTCACACCAATCGGCAGTAAGAGCGTTGGCCTATAAATGGGTAAGGATCTTATTTAGGTGCTGGAAAACAGGAAAAGCTTATGATGAATCAAAATATTTAAAAGCACTAAAAGAGAAAGGTTCTCCTCTTTTAGTGGTAGAAAAAGCTTGTTGAGTGCCTCAGGGCGTGAAGCGGACATTCAAGCGTAACCCGTTTCTGCCCCAAAACGAGTTTAGTCGAGCGTCGCAAATGAGCGAATTTGAGACACTGATTTTATGTTTGAGTTGTATCAATATATCTACAAAACGGACATTAAGCCTCTTATTTCCCCATGTTCAGTTAACTTAAATACTCTAATTTGTGATTTAAAATTGATTTTTCACAAAAAGAATCTGAAAACTTAGAGGGAAAGCTAGAGCTTTAACGAAATAGCTTTTAAATAAATTAAGTGTAAATTCAGCTACTCTTAAGTTTAAAGCGATATTCTGAATAATATTTACTCAAAGGCATGCATCATTGAAAGTTTTAGTTATCGAAGATTCAATATCACTTAGACGAAGTTTAAGAGTAGGGTTAACCAACCTAGGTTTCACCGTAGATGATACTGGAGATGGTTCTGAGGGACTAAGTATGGCTCTGTCTGGTGATTATTCTCTGTTAATTCTTGATTTAATGTTGCCCTCTGTCGATGGTACTTCAATATTAAAGGCAATTCGTCAGGCAGGAAAAGATATCCGTGTATTAATTTTGTCTGCGAAAGACCTTACAGAAGATAAAGTTGAAGGGCTTCTCAACGGTGCAGATGACTACCTTACTAAACCTTTTTCTTTTGACGAACTGCATGTCCGTTTACTCTGTTTAATGCGGCGCGGTACTTTGAATGTGAACGCTAACAGTATTAATATTGGTGCCGTATCACTAGATTTACATTTAAAACAATTAAGATGTGGTGGTAAAGATGCTCAGCTAACCCCTAATGAATACAAAGTGGTTGAATGCTTATTTTCCAGTCAAGGAAAAGTCATTTCTTCTGAAAAGCTCAGCGAATACCTAGCCGGACAATATGATGCAATTGCAAAAAATTCTATAGAGGCTCACCTTTCTTCTGCTCGGAAAAAAGTAAGAGCTATTGGTTACGAGCTTCCAATTAAAACCAAGCGTGGCTTTGGCTACTTCGTTGAGAGTCATTAATGA
Organism: Pseudoalteromonas sp. 19-MNA-CIBAN-0066; assembly: GCF_040308705.1. Lineage (NCBI taxonomy): Bacteria > Pseudomonadati > Pseudomonadota > Gammaproteobacteria > Alteromonadales > Pseudoalteromonadaceae > Pseudoalteromonas > Pseudoalteromonas sp. 19-MNA-CIBAN-0066. The sequence continues at coordinate 65,642 of NZ_JBEONZ010000019.1, read as the reverse complement.
ATTCAATTCATAAAAAGCTAAGTCGCTATCTATCAATTTCAATCTCATTACTCTTAATTTGTATCTTATTAGCAACTGATATCAGTGTTGATACATGGATTAGTGATGAGTTTGACCGAGCCATGATCAACAAAGTTGGACTACTTGAAACATTAGTTGAAGTAGATGAAAACGGAATAGAATTTGATTTTGCTGGGGAGTTTATGCCGGAATTTGAAGGCAAAGAAAACCCTGAATATTACCAACTTTGGTACAAAAGCGAAGTATTTGAGAGATCTGACACTCTAGAGCTTTTTGAAATAAAAGCTCTCTCTAGATTAGATGTAAAACTACATGAATTTATTATTCAAGATACCGTATTACCAGACGGTAGAAATGGCAGGATGCTGTATACAAAGTTTTTTCCTCAGGTTGACTCTGACATTCGTGAAATACTCGGTATAAGCAGAGAAGAATTTGCAAAGAATCAACAACCAATGGAACTTGCCTATGCGCTAAGTAGAGAAGAGTTAGACTATATCCACTGGTTTGTTGATATTATTTTTATTTTCACATCTATATTTTCCGTATTTATTATAAGAATAATTGTCAAACTTGTTGTTTCTAGGAGTTTAAAACCAATTAGTGAACTCAGTCAGCAGCTAAGAAAAATAAGTTTAAACTCTAAAAACCCGGAAGTTTCAGTAGAATTTTTACCGCAAGAACTCGTTCCGATAGTTGAAGGCGTTAATCAGTTTATTAAAGAAAATCATATTCTGTACATTCGAGAGCAGAGAATGGCTTCTGACATTGCTCACGAATTAAAAACACCAATTGCAGAGCTTATAAGTTTGAGCGAAGTTGCCTTAAGGTTTCCTCATGAAAAGGAAATATCAGATAACCTTGCAAGCGATGTCCATGGAATATCCTATCGCTTAAAAAATATCGTTAGTAGCATCATGCTATTACAAAAAAGTAGTAGTAGCCATGAGTTAGAAACTAGCAAAATTAACCTAACGGATCTAATTAGTAACATTATCTCAAGAGAAAATTCAGACGATAGAGATATTACACTTCTTTTTGATATACCTTCATTAATAGTAAATACCAACAAATTTGCTTTAGAAACTGTGTTATCAAATTTAATTAACAATGCAATCTTTTATAGTCCAACTAATTCAGCAATAGAGATAACAACATCAAAAATTGATAATAGAAATGCTTTAATCAAAATTTCAAATATCTGCTACGAAAATTATCAAGAAAATGAGCTTAAATTGTTTTTTGATCCTTTATGGCAAAAAGACGAATCAAGAACATCAACAGAACGATTTGGATTAGGTTTAGCAATAGTAAAATCCTACTGTGAAAAAATTGGAGCAACTGTTTCAATATCGCTAGTTGAGAAGAAAATAACATTTACTGTATCGCTGTAATGAACAAGTCTTTTAACGCTTCTTTACAACTTCTTTATCTGTTTGCTTCAAGTATTGCCTTTGCAACTGAAGTTGTCGTTGATGGCTCTCTGAATGATTCAGGTTGGCAAAGCGCGAAGAGAAACACAGTTAATTACCAAGTTGTTCCACAAACGCTAACAAAGGTAGAGCTTAAAAACTTAAATCAAGCTAATAGCCATAATCAGTTTAATGTCTTTCATACCGTTTTAGGAGCGCTTAGCCTTGAGTCATCAATATATGATAGTACGCTTGATGTATTGCATAACTCTGGTGAACATTAGAAATTATGTTGAACTACAACAGCGTTATTAAAATTATTATATTGGTAATGCTTTATTTTGCCTTACCAATAACTGCTGCCCCTCTTATTAAAAGTGGTTCTGAAGAAACATCTGAATTGAATTTATATACCGCGAAATATAGTGTATTACGGGGCAAGAAAAAATATGGTCGAGCCACAAGAAAACTAAGTAAAAATAATACTTCTTATTCGTTATCATTCAATACTAGCGCATCAATTTTTTTCTATAGCATAGATACGAGTGAGATAAGTAATTTTCTATGGCAGGACAATAAAGTAGCGTTACTGAGCTATAAAGGAAAAGATTCGAGAACTTTTAAAAAAGATAAACATTTACAGTTAAATTTTGATCATAATAACCAAACTTTAATAGCTAAAATGAATGGCGATATTAGTGAGCAAACCTTAAAAGATGACGTGTTAGACCCACTATTTGTGTTTGAAATGTTAAGGCTTGACGCACTGAAAAACGATGGGTTTTCTAATGTAAAACAATTGCATTACACCGTTTATGATACAAGTGGCTTCAAAGAATTTAACTTCCTGAATGGTGGACGAGTTACTATTGACACACCTCTTGGGGAACTTAATTGCATCAAGTTAAGCAGGATTAGAAAAAATAGTACTAGAAAGACGCATATTTGGCTGGCAATTGATTACGACTATATTCCTATTATGCTTTTACAAGAACACAAGGAAGAAGAAGTCGCAACACTACTTATAAGTTCTATTGAGAAACATTAAGAAGCAATATCGGCATAACCTTCCTACAAATAAAAGATAAAAACTACATTTCTAATTAACTTCTAAAACTAACTACCGTAATTCAATAATAGCAAAGCCTTTCTAAGCAAAAAATAGCAACACTTTGCCATTTATCAGTTTGAACTAAGCAAATCTTAAGTTAACAAAATTACCATAAAGCCATACTCATAAGAGGTGTCTTTATGAAAAAGCATTACATTCTTTCTAAGGTAAGTTAAGTGTACAAAATTATCAATTTTTTAAACCAAATTAAGCTCACAACTAATCAATTAGTGATTTATACCTGCGTATACATCACTTTAGTTTTGAATTTCCCATTTTTAAGTAAAATAACGACAGTGGTTACAGCCCTTGAATCTTACAATCTTTTTTTCTTACTGTCTGTCCCTGTTTTTTTATTGGCATTGTCTATTTTCGTTCAATGCTTTTTATCCTTTCGATGGATAACAAAACCACTACTCATCTTATTGGTTTTATTGTCGTCTGTTCTTTTTTATAGCACTGTGACATACGGTATAGTTTTTGATTATGGCATGATCCAAAATACAGTTGAAACGGATACGGCTGAAGCATTTTCTTATTTTAACTTCTCCGCAATATTGTTCTTTCTATTTTTTGGAGTAATACCTTCACTTCTTATTGCCAACGTTCAATTGACCTATAGTTCTTTTGTCGGGGAATTGCTCGCACGGATAAAATTACTTAGCGGCAGTGTCGGTGTAATATTTCTAATTGCAATAGTATTTTATTCAAACTATGCATCTGTTGGCCGAAATAATCGCGATTTAGTGGGCTATCTAACGCCATATGCCTTGATTGATTCAACAGTAAAATATGTTCGAAAAAACTATTTGTATCCTCCGTTAAAATTCAGCCTGTTAGACACGTCTCCAACCATTAAAAATGATGATAGTAACAAAAGTATTACTGTTTTAGTGCTAGGTGAAACAGCAAGATCCCAAAATTTTTCTTTAAATGGTTATGAAAAGCAGACCAATAGCCTAACTAAAGACTTAGGCGTTGTTTCATTTAAAGATGTTACCTCCTGTGGAACAGCAACCGCGGTATCTGTACCTTGTATGTTTTCAAGGTTAAACAAAAACAACTACGAGAAAAGAGTGGCGGTAGCACAACAAAATGCCGTTGATTTAATTCACTTGGCAGGAGCTGAAGTGTATTGGATCAGCAATAATAATGGTAGCTGCAAAGGCGTTTGCTCAAGGGTAAAAACGGAGCAGATTTCTACTAATAGTAAAAATCCATTATGTGATGATGAGTACTGTTTCGATGAAGTTCTGGTTGACGAATTAAGAAAGAAACTTCATTCATTGAAAAGCGACAATACACTAATAGTACTTCATATGATCGGCTCTCATGGACCAACTTACTACCGACGCTACCCCAAAGATAAACGAGTATTTTCTCCTGACTGTCAACGTAGTGATATCCAAAATTGTAGTCAAGAGGAACTGGTTAATACCTACAACAACACTATTGCTTATACTGATTTAGTCTTGTCAGAAATCATCACAGAACTTGCAGCATTGAGCAATGAGAACAATATCAAAACATCAATGATTTATGTTTCTGATCACGGTGAATCTTTGGGCGAAAGTGGCGTGTATTTACATGGTTTACCTTACGCATTTGCACCAGAAGAACAAACAAAAGTGCCATTGATTTATTGGGGGGATAAATTACATCACAAAGCCAAGTTAGATTGTTTAAATAAAATTAGTGAACAGCCTATATCTCATGACAACGTATTCGATATTTTACTTGCTGAAATGCAAGTAAAGTCAAAAGTTTATCAACCTAAAAACAACCCTTTTAATCATTGTACTAATGGTGTTTCCGTAGCAAATGCAAAGTCACCAACAATTTCTCAAGGAGTAAACTAATCCGTGTTTGATAGTGAAAACAAGCCTAAAGGTTTTAATCGAGTTTATCTCGCAACATTAAATTCAACTAGAGCGTTCAAATGGCTCCTAAGGAATGAAGCCGCATTCAGACAAGAGTTACTGTTGCTCATATTGTCGATCCCCGTAACTTTCTTGTTCAATATTACACTGAAAGAGCAACTCATACTTATCATTGCGGTACTGTTCATTATGTTTACCGAGATAGTAAATACTGCAATAGAGGCAGTCGTTGACCGTATTGGTTTCGAAATACACCCACTGTCAGGTTTAGCGAAAGATTTAGGGTCTGCCGCAGTATTAGTGAGTATAGTGATTGCTATATGCATTTGGTTGGTAGTTCTTTTTTAATGACATACTCACATAGAGGAATTTTATATGAACAAACAATTTAACGATGCTCTGATAAAAGTACCTCAATTAACAATAGGGTTTTGGATAATAAAAATACTCGCGACTACGTTAGGTGAAACAGGTGGTGATGCTGTTTCAATGTCAATGAATTTGGGCTATTTAGTTGGAACTGTAATCTTTATGTCCTTTTTTATTGCTGCTGTTATTATGCAAGTAAAATCTACAAAATTTAGCCCGTTTATTTATTGGATCACTATTATTGCATCAACGACAGTGGGGACAACACTTGCTGATTTTGCCGATAGATCGTTGGGAATTGGGTATTTAGGAGGTTCAACTCTATTAGCTACTCTCTTAATTATTACATTGGCTATTTGGTATAGAACAATTGGAAGTATCAGTGTTTCTTCTATTGACAACCCTAAAGCTGAATCGTTTTACTGGTTAACCATTATGTTTTCTCAAACACTTGGGACTGCACTGGGAGACTGGACTGCTGATACTGCTGGATTGGGTTATATTGGAGCTGCATATATTTTCAGTACAGGCTTAGGAATTGTATTAACCCTATATATGTTCACTAAAGTATCTAGAACAATGTTATTTTGGCTTGCATTTGTTTTGACTCGTCCCTTAGGCGCGGTTGTTGGTGACTTTTTAGACAAGCCTGTTGCGCACGGTGGTTTGGAATTGAGTAGATATTCAGCTACCGCGACACTACTGTTTGTAATAGTAGTTTTGATCATACTTCTACCTCAACGACCTGCTTTAAAACAACATTAATGTCTAATTATCAGTTTTAATTAAGCAATTCTTAAGTTTAACCTAATACAGTAAACATCGTGTTATTCACTAAAAAGAATTGCGATGTTTACTTCTATCTACAGCTTTATCAGACCATTCCTACTATTCTCTGTTTCTGTCATGCTATTCCTAACCTTAGTACGAACAGGGTTGGCTATCTGGCAATTAGATAGATTTAATGACTTAAATAGTATATGGAGCCTAATCACAAATGGCTTTCGTATAGACTTAAGTAGCGTAGGTTACTTATGCGCCATCCCGGCGTTATTGCACCCTTGGGTGTCAAAAACTAGATTTCAAAAATATTGGTCATTAGTTTTGCGAATTTGGTTTCTGATCTGCTTTATGGGCATATTGTTTTTTGAATTAGCAACTCCCGCATTTATCAATGAATACGGCTTTAGACCAAACAGGCTATTTATTGAATATCTAGCTTATCCTGATGAAGTGTCTAAAATGCTGGTGAATGGTCATTTGATAACAATATTGATAGTGTTTGCTCTATTGCTATTTCCTGTTAAAAAAATATGGCAGTTTACTGATCACGTAGTCTCTAACAAAGTAAAAGAAGATAACGCAGCAATCGGAAGTAGGCTGGTTTCTTGTTTGATGCTTTTTGTAATAATTGCTTTATCTGCACGAGGGACATTAGGCCACAGACCAATCAATCCTGCCTTAGTGTACTTTTCCACTGACCCACTAGTTAATTCACTTACATTAAATTCGACCTACAGTGTTGCTTATGCGCTTAATCAATTCGGTGATGAAAAAAATGCAGCTAAGTTGTATGGCAAGATGGAAGATGATCGAGTTATTGAGCTAGTTCGTCAGGAGTCAAAACAACCTTTAGACAGCTTCAAAAACGATAACTTACCCACTTTAAGTAAACGCTCTCCGAGCTTTAAGGGACAACCAAAAAACTTGGTAATAATCTTAGAAGAAAGCTTAGGTGCCCAATATGTATCATCTCTTGGTGGAATCCCGCTAACACCTGAAATTGATAAATTAAATCAAAAAGGCTGGGCATTTAAACGATTGTACGCAACAGGCACTCGCTCCGTTAGAGGTATTGAAGCAGTTATAACTGGCTTTACTCCAACGCCCTCTAGGGCAGTTGTTAAGTTAGATAAATCGCAAAAGGACTTCTTTACTATTGCATCTCTGCTCAAAGAAAATGGTTATGAGGCTCAATTCATTTATGGTGGAGAAAGTCATTTCGACAACATGAAAAGCTTCTTTCTAGGAAACGGCTTTACTGACATTGTTGACTTTAATGATATTGAAAACCCACAATTTGTAGCGTCTTGGGGGGCAAGCGATGGTGATTTGTTTAATCAAGCTGATATTGAATTAACTAAGCTTCATAACGAAGGAAAACCATTTTTTAGTTTCATATTTACGTCAAGTAACCATGATCCATTTGAAATACCTGACGGTATTGTTTCACCAATTCAATACACTGCTGAACAATTACAACAATATGATGACAAAGAATTACTGCGCCATAAAGCCATACAATATGCAGACTATGCCTTAGGACAATTTATTGCAAAAGCAAAAGCGCAAGACTATTGGGAAAATACTATATTCCTCGTTGTTGCCGACCATGATGCGAGAGCAATGGGCAAAGATCTTGTTCCCATTAACAATTTCCACATTCCGGGTGTGATTCTAAACTCAGGTAAAGGACCCACTTTAGATCAACGAATAGTCAGTCAAATCGATTTAGCACCAACACTTTTGTCATTAATGGGTATAGAGAATATTTCACCAATGTTAGGTCAAGACCTAACAGATCCAACGGCTTCTAATAGAGCTATGATGCAGTATGCAGAGAATTTTGCTTATATGGTTAATGATGAAGTAACCATCCTTCAGCCAAGTAAAGCACCTTTGAACTTTCAATATAATTATGAACTCAACACACTATCACCAATAGATGTTAATCATGATACTTCAGAAATTGCATTGGCCCATGTATTGTGGGGAAGTTTGGCGTATAAAAACTATTGGTATTCTCAGCAGGGAAAATAATACTCAACGATAAGTTTAATCAAAAATGAGATGGTGAACATCTGTAGTCGCAATTAGTTTTAAGATGTAATATTGCAGTCGAAAGACCGAAAATGGCACAGAGCCGTCCGTTGGGTCTAACTCATTTCTGTCCAAAAACGAGTTTACCCGACCGACCGCTTATCGCTCAAAGCCGACCTATAGGGTATTTGCGTTAACTCATAAAGGGGCAGAAACGAGTTGATCATGAATGACTGCTCATGGCACAAATGCGACTATCAGAGAAAATTGAGCCATTAATAACCTCAAATCAACTTATTAATCTCTAAAGTGATAATCTCTTGGTAAATTAACCAAAGGTACAGATCTTGGCTTCAGATATTGCAACCAGCTTACGCCCTAAGGCACTTTATTTTTAGGCGTTATAGCCATACTTGAGTCTGTTTACAGTATTTTTAATTAATTCACGGCCAGCTATAATGCCTATAAATGTTAAAGGTTTTTTAGAGTCGAATTTGAGGAACGACTCAGCAAGCATATTTAAAATGTAAAAACGGGCAGTTACACAGAATCCGTTACAGGCTCCAGGCTTTTGCAAGTTCAAATGCATTTTCACTTAAAGTGGTATTTAAAGGCTTTAATTCTTTTTTATAGCGTACATATGAGCTATTGCTGGTTCTAATAGCTGAAGAAAATGCTCGTATACCCCAACCTAACTCTATCCTTAAACGCTCAGCATTTTTTATATTTACACTTTGATGTATAAAGTTAATTTGCTCTAGGTAACTTGATTTTTCACTGATCTTTCTATTGGTTAAAATCTCTATAAAGTCTATTTTTTTATGAATTTCAGAGAAGCTATACATAGCAACACCTTAAATTTAGTTATATTTCCTCGTGTAACTGAAATCGATGTTGTCTGTAGAGATCTACTTGAGGTAAATTCTAGCGTATTTACCGCAATTCACTTAACCCTAAAGCAATAGCCTCTTGCTGAAAGCGGCCTGATATATTAATTATTCGTTCATAAGCACCGGTTAAAAAATGCTCCTCTGTCGCTTCAGGCCTATTGCTCATAACTGGCTGATCAAAAAAGTCAGCAAAGTTATCAAAATCAAACTGAGCTTTGGAAGGTTTTTTACTTTGTTTATTAAAAGTAATATCGCTTGAGTCTGTATCTGCGGTGTTTTCTCCAGCAGGAGTTTCAATCTTTTCAAATTTAACTACATCAGCTTCAAATGGAACATCTTGTTTAACTCTATACGCATACTCTAAAAGCTTAGTTTCGGCGGGCATGTACATAATAGCTTCTTGGTTTTTAGAGTTTGTTACCCTCAGAATACGGCCCAATATTTGCCTAAAATGCATTTCTGTTTTTATGTTTGTAAGGTGGCAGCAAACCTGCAAACGAGGGATGTTTGTACCTTCGCTAATCATACCAACAGAAATAATCCACTTAGTTTGTGCATACCTAAACTGCTGAATAATACTTGTAGGTTCATTTTCTCGGTAGGTTACAACAGTGCTATCCTCGTCAAAGTGAGTTCGCATTAACATAGAGATTTGATGGGCATGCTCAACAGAAGATGCAACAATCAACCCCGCTGCATCGAGGTTTTTCAATCTTATAGAAGTCAGCTTTTTTTGAGCTGAAGAAATCATGTATTTTATTACGGCTTCATTTTCAATAACTTCTTGATAAGAAACGCCAGAGTCGTTTAATAACGCTTTAAAGCAGTTAAATGTTTTGGTTTCAGCGTCATCTACAACTGTAATGCGGCTATTATCAACAGCTACTATTTGTGGAACCCGACAAACATTATCTCCAATAGCCTCAGAAAGCCCGTAAACGTAGTCACACGCTATTTTATTGTTAGGTTGCTGATACGATGAAAGAACAATAGGAGCAGCGTCAGAACGCCAAGGGGTGCCTGTTAAGGCTAATGTATACTGTGCTTTATTTTGAATGTTAAGTATTATCTGCTCACCCCATGCATTTGCATTGGCAATATTAGAGCCAGCACAATGATGAATTTCGTCAAATATTACAAAAACACGATATCGTTCAAATAGCCGCCAAAAGTTCACATCTAAATACTGCAAGCTTTGATAGGTTAAAGCTCTACCTTTAGCGCCAATAAGCCCATCAAATCGTTCATTCGTTTTTAGCTGTAAGCTTTCCTTAAAGTCTTGAGAAACAATAGACGACGGTGAAAAACAAATAATCACATCGACCATATTATTTTTTAATAATTGATCGGCTAATTCTGAGGCCATCAAGGTTTTACCCGCCCCAGGAGTTGCCAAGGCTAAAAAGTGGCTATTGCCGGTCTGGTATTGTTTAAACGCTAAATTAATACACTCGTCTTGCCATAGTCTTAGTTTCATATTTTCTCTAATGCTTCGTTTTGCTTCAGTAAGCCTTCAATTGCTCTAATTTTGCCAAGTATTCTGGTGTTGTTGTCTCTGGCTTTGTTATATTGTGGCTGAAGTTCATCTACTAATTCGGGTGACTCCAAATAAAGCTCTTTATATGCCTCAGATTCACCCATATTCAATAATAGCTCGGCTTTGTAATGATTTAACTTACTAAGTAACAGCGCGTATTTATCATCCGCCTTCTCTGTAGTTGCAATAGGTATGGCACTAGCTAAGTGAGTAATTGTCTCAACGTTAAAGCTCTCAGTTTTATTGAATCGCGTAAATCCTTTTTTATTTGATACCACCTTTTTCAGCCAGCCTTTTTTAACAAGCTTGACCAATTCGGCATATATACTTCGCCTAACTGCTGTAGGTACTAAAGAAGAATCACTTTTTAATGCTAAGTACGCCGAGCGTACATCGCTTGTTGTAAAGTTATCAAAATTTGGTGCAACAATAATTTGAGCTACGAGAGGGTCAAATTTCAAAGTAAATCCTAATAAACTTCTTATAATAATGGGTATTATAGGGCGTGGTAGTTAAGCCCTCAACATGAAAATCTAATCATTTTGCCTTGAGGAAAATCAGGTGAGTGATTTAGTTAAACATTTTGGTGAAAAGCTACGAGAAAAACGCAAAGAAGCAGGCTATTCGCAAGAAGGGTTTGCCGCCTATGTCGGTATAGAGCGCGGTAATTACGGAAAAATGGAAAGAGGTAATGTTAATATTAAGCTCGAAACCTTATATAAATTAGTAAACGCATTAAATTGCGAGTTTGAAGAGATACTACCGGCAAGGCAAAAGTATAAAATTGACCTAGACTAACCAAAACTACTTGGTACTAATATATTATTAAGTTTTTAATTAATTAGGGTATATTAATCACTATTACCTCAGGAATATAAATAAGCGAGTGAGTTGCTTTTAGTAAAAATCACCTCAAGCTCACTGGCTAACAAGGACTTAATTTACATGTTCGAACAAACTTTTAAAAACATTGACGACATTTTTCACAAAGATGCCGGTTGCTCTAGTGAGCTAGATTACACCGAGCAATCATCGTGGATGCTGTTCCTTAAATACCTTGATGACCTAGAATTCACCAAGTCTCAAGAAGCCGAATTGATGGCAGAAGACTACCAATACATTATCGATGAGAAATACCGCTGGAGTTCTTGGGCTGCGCCTAAAACGGCTGCTGGTGAGTTTGATCACGATAACGCCTTAACGGGCGATGATTTAATGGACTTTGTTGACGGTGAGTTATTTCCCTACCTTAAAGGCTTTAAGCAACGCGCCGAGCGACCAGATACCATTGAATATAAAATCGGTGAGATCTTTAGCGAGATCAAAAACAAAATTCAAAGTGGTTATTCACTGCGTGACGCCCTAGAGAAAGTGGATGAGCTGCGTTTTCGCTCACAAGAAGAAAAGCACGAGCTTTCACACCTGTACGAAGTAAAAATTAAAAACATGGGCAACGCTGGCCGTAACGGGGGCGAATACTACACCCCTCGCCCATTAATTCGCGCGATGATCGACGTATTACAGCCACAAATAGGCGAAACCATATACGACGGTGCCGCAGGGTCGGCAGGTTTCTTATGTGAAGCTTATGATTATTTACGCCAAGGGGGAGCAAGCCGTAAGCAGCTATCAACCAGCGACTTAAAAATCCTGCAAGAAAACACCTTCTACGCCAAAGAGAAAAAGTCTTTAGCCTACGTTATCGCCATTATGAACATGATCTTGCATGGCATCGAAGCCCCTAACGTGATCCACACCAATACATTAGGCGAAAACCTACAAGACATTACCCCAAGCAACCAGCACGATATTGTATTAGCTAACCCGCCGTTTGGCGGCAAAGAGCGTAAAGAAGTTCAGCAAAACTTCCCGATTAAAACCGGTGAAACGGCCTTCTTGTTTTTGCAGCACTTTATCAAAATGCTCAAGCCTGGTGGCCGTGCTGCTATTGTGATTAAAAACACCTTCTTATCCAATACCGATAACGCCGCCATTGCCTTGCGCAAAGAGCTATTAGAAAACTGCAACTTACACACCGTGCTAGATTGCCCAGCAAAAACCTTCTTAGGCGCTGGGGTAAAAACCGTGGTGTTGTTTTTCACCAAAGGCGAACCGACACAGAAAACATGGTTCTATCAGCTTGATCCTGGCCGCAGCTTGGGTAAAACCAACCCTCTCAACGATAACGACTTAAAAGAGTTTATTGAACTACAAAAGGGCTTTGAGGACAGTGCTAAGTCTTGGTCATTGGCGACGACTGAACTAGATGATGCAACATGGGACTTATCGGTTAAAAACCCGAATCAAGCGGAAGAAGCCCCACTGCGTGAACCTCAAGCCATTATCGAAGAAATCATCGCGCTGGATAAAGAGAGTGAAGCGATTCTGGGTAAGATTCAGGAGTTGTTGTGATGGGGTGGCTAACTTATAAACTAGGCGATATTTGTGATTTTCAAGGAGGTTCGCAGCCTCCAAAGTCTGTATTTATTCAAGAAGAAAAAGATGGATATATTAGGCTTCTCCAAATACGAGATTTTAAAAGCGATGATAAGGCTATTTATATACCAGAGGCTAAGAAAAACCGTATATGTAAAAATGATGATGTAATGCTAGCGCGATATGGTGCATCTGTTGGTCAAGTTCATCGAGGTAAATCAGGCGCATATAATGTGGCTCTGATTAAAACAATTCCAAATACAGATATAATCGATAAAGACTTTTTATATTTATATCTTCACTCAGAAAGTTTTCAAAAACGACTAATGTCGGTTGCAGAACGATCCGCTCAAGCTGGATTTAGTAAAGCGGATATATCGCCCTTTGAAGTTAGCGTTCCACCTATCCCCGAACAAAAACGCATCGTCGCCATTCTCGACCAAGCCTTCGCCGATATAGAGCAAGCCCGCGCCAAGACCGAGCAAAACCTCAAAAACGCTCGCGAGCTGTTTGAAAGCTACTTGCAGCAAGTATTTAGCCAGCATGGTGATGATTGGGGAGTTAAGAAGATTGCTGAAATCGCTGAAACATGTTTGGGAAAAATGCTTGATAAAAAGAAAAATAAAGGCAATCCAAAGCCATATTTAAGAAATCAAAATGTTCAGTGGTTTAATATAAATACAGATGATCTTCTTGAAATGCGTTTTGAGGATAGTGAGTATGAAAGATATGCTATTAAAAAAGGAGACTTGGTAATTTGTGAGGGTGGTTATCCAGGGCGTGGAGCTATTTGGGAGCAAGATGAAGATATCTTTTTCCAAAAAGCCTTGCATAGAATACGTTGTCATAATCCACTCTATAATCGCTGGGTTTTATACTATTTATATCTGAGCGATTGTAATGGCACTCTAAAAAACAGTTTTACTGGGGCTGGTATCCAACATTTTACAGGGAAGTCTCTAAAGCAATTAGCCTTGCCGATTCCACCGGTTGAATTAACCGAGAAGTTTGTGCGCAATTTTGATGAGTTATTTAATCACGTAATAAGCTTGGAACATGTATATCATAATAAATTGAACTCGATAGACGAACTCAAAAAATCCATCTTACAAAAAGCCTTTTCCGGCGAGTTGACCAAAGAAAAAGAAGGAGCGGTGGCCTAATGTCACAAGCAAGGACGCGTAACGAAGCCGACACCAGAGCGGATTTAATTGATCCTAAGTTAGTTGCTGCGGGTTGGGGTGAAGTTGATAACAGCTTTATTCGCCGGGAGCTTATTTGCCCTGGCCAAATTATGGCCGGCGGTAAACGCGCTAATAAAGTGCCTTGCGATTATGTGCTGGTATACAAAGGCCGCAAGCTTGCCGCTGCAGAAGCCAAAAAAGAAAGCCTGACTTATAGCGAAGGTGTGCGCCAAGCCAAAGACTACGCACAACGCCTGCAATGCCGGATTGCGTATGCCACCAACGGCCATGATATTTACCAAATTGATATGCTCACCGGTGTTGAGACGCTGGTAGATGAATACTTATCACCGCAAGCGCTTTGGGATTTAACTTTTGAGCAAAAAGGTGATACCCCTGAAGCCGCTTTCACTACCGCTTGGCGTGATGCGTTTTCCAGCATTCCCTTTGAAGCCAAAGGCGATTGGGCACCCCGTTATTATCAAGAAAACGCCATTCACAATGCGCTTGAAGCCATTGCCCAAGGTAAAAATCGCATACTGCTTACATTGGCTACCGGTACAGGTAAAACGTGTATTGGCTTTCAAACCGCATGGAAGTTGTTTCAAACCCGTTGGAGTTTAACCGCGCAGAAAGATATAAACCTTGCTAAAAAGCGCCCACGTATTTTGTTTTTGGCCGATCGTAATATTTTAGCCAACCAAGCGTTTAACGATTTTGGCTCATTTGGTGAAGACGCCATTGTACGTATCACCCCTGACGATATTCGTAAACGAGGTGGCGTTCCTAAAAATGCTAGCGTATTTTTTACTATTTTTCATACGCTTATGTGTGGTCCTAAAACCGAATTAAAAGAAGCCACAACAGAAGATGATGAAAATGCGCCAATTAAAAAGGCAGAAAACCCGTATTACGAGCAATATCCGACTGATTTTTTTGATTTAATTATTATTGATGAGTGTCACCGTGGTGGCGCAAATGATGAAAGTGCTTGGCGTGATATTCTTAATTACTTTGCCCCTGCTGTACAACTGGGTTTAACCGCAACACCCAAACGCACCGATAATGCCGACACCTATGGTTACTTTGGCGAGCCTGTTTACAGCTATACTCTAAAAGAAGGCATTAACGATGGCTTTTTAACGCCATTTAAAGTGTTACCGATTGTTGGCACGATGGATGAGTATATTTATACAGAAGGTGATGGCGTTGTTGTAAAAGGCGACCCAGAACCCGGCAAGCTTTATAAAGAAGGCGATTTCAACCGTATTATCACCATTCCACAACGTGAAGAACGCCGCGTTCATTACTGGATGGATCGCTTTAAACCCAATGAAAAAACCATCGTGTTTTGTGCAACACAAGTTCATGCCGGTATGGTGCGCGATTTTATTAATCAGTACGCAGTAAAAAAAGGCTGGACCACCAACACTAACTATTGTGTTCGTGTTACCGCTAACGATGGTGTAGCGGGTGAAAACGATTTAAAAACCTTTTGTGATAACGAAAAAACCATTCCAACAATTTTAACCACATCACGCAAGCTTTCTACAGGCGTAGATGCGCGTAACGTCCGTAACATTGTGCTCATGCGTCCTTGTAATAATATGATTGAGTTTAAGCAGATCATAGGCCGAGGCACCCGCACTTACGATGGCAAAGACTATTTTACCATTTACGACTTTGTAAAAGCGCACCATAACTTTGCTGATCCTGCTTGGGATGGTGAACCAATACCCAGCGAAGTATGCCCAGAGTGCGGCACAACCCCGTGCCAATGTGAAGACACTGGCGGCGATGGTGCCGGTGAAAAGAAACCGTGTAAAGTGTGTGAACAAAAACCATGTGTTTGTGAAAAGCCAGAGCCTGAAGGCTGTGAAAAATGTGGCGAAAGACCATGTGTATGCGAAAAGCTCGAAATAAAGCTCTCAGACGGCCGTACACGACAAATAAAGCATATATCCTCAGCAATGTACTGGAGTGCTGAAGGCAAGCCCATTACAGCTAAAGAGTTTGTTGAACGTATGTTCGATGACCTACCGCGCTTTTTTGAAAACGAAGACCAACTACGAGAAATCTGGAGCGACCCAACCACTCGCGAAAAGCTATTAGAAGATTTAACCGAAGCGGGTTACGATAGCGAAAAACTCGATAGCATGAAGGCAGTAATTGATGCTCAAGACAGCGATGTATACGATGTTTTATCGTACGTAGCCTATGCCGCAGAAGCGCAAACACGCACCGAGCGAGCTCAACAAGCTAAACCTAAAATAAACTCAGCGTTTAGCGATTATAAACAACAAGAGTTTATCAACTTTATATTAAGTAAATACATTGAAGACGGCGTTCAAGAACTGGCACCAAAAAAAATGCGCAGCTTAGTAGAGCTTAAATACAACACCATTAACGACGCCGCCATTGAATTTGGCTCACCAGCCGCGATACGCGACACATTTATAGGTTTTCAGAAGTATTTGTATGCAAGGTAGTTAAATTATCTATAGCTATCAGTAAGCAATTGAAAAAGCTTACTTGATGCCTCTGAGGGGTAAGTGAGCGACTATACTCTTAAGAGGCTGATATAATTATTAATTTAAAAAAAGGTAAGAAGAGCAAAAATTACTTTTGCTCTTCTTACTGCTAGGCGTGCTTATAACCAGTATACCCACACCCACACGCCCCACAATAACTACAGACAATCCAATTACATGCCGCGCATTCTATATCCTGAGAGTTATCAACAGGATTTTTACACGAGTAACAATCATATATAAGTAACTAAAAATAACAGTGGAGGTTTCTACCCTAATGCAATTTAAGTGATGCTAGCTGTGCGTCTTAAGAAGAAAAAATTACGCTCAATTTTTTACTATTTAATCTCGGCTAGTTTGAAAAGTTATAGTTTTGAATAGTATGAAAAATAGTACGCATACTAGTTTTTGAAGCTTTAAAAGCTTAGCTCTTATAGTATTTAGTATGTTTGTAATGGTTCTAATGGCATAATCTGCATTTTCAGATCTATCTCCTAGGCTGGCCGCCCAGCTTACTATTTTGGTGATTTCAGGGCGTTTTACATTCCATAAATGGGTATGTTCTTGTTGTAATTGTAAGTAGCCTTCGCGGGTAATTAAGTTTGTTTTCACGCCATGTTCTTTTTTAATACTCATACAGAGCAAGGTATTAAAATAACCCAAACTTGTCGAGTGTATTATTAATAAAACACGCGCACAAATGAGTTTGAAATGTTCAGTAACAATCTAAGCGGCTAATAAATTGTTGCTTACAGGTTTTTTCATTTATATTAATGGGTAATAGATTATAAAAATAAGAAACACAATGGGACACGAAACGACAAAAGTATTGGTTGTAGATGATGACATGCGTTTACGCAGCTTACTGGAGCGCTATTTAGTAGAGCAAGGCTTTATTGTAAGAACAGCGGGTAATTCAGAGCAAATGGATCGGCTTATCGAACGTGAAAACTTTCATTTAATGGTGCTCGATTTAATGCTGCCGGGTGAAGATGGTTTGTCTATTTGTCGTCGTTTACGCCAAAAAGAAAACGACATTCCAATTGTTATGCTTACCGCTAAAGGTGATGAGGTTGACCGTATTATTGGCCTTGAATTGGGAGCAGACGACTACATTCCAAAACCATTTAATCCACGAGAGCTGTTAGCGCGAATAAAAGCTATTTTACGACGCCGTGCCAAAGAAGTGCCGGGCGCACCTGCTGCAGAAGAAAATTTGATTGAATTTGGGCGATTTTCGCTTAATTTAGCCACTCGCGAAATGAGCGAAGGCGAAAAAACAATTTCCTTAACCAGTGGCGAATTTGCAGTGCTTAAAGCGCTGGTCTTGCATCCACGTGAGCCGCTGAGCCGTGATAAATTGATGAACCTAGCGCGCGGGCGAGATTACAGCGCACTGGAGCGCAGTATTGATGTGCAAGTGTCGCGACTTCGCCGCATGATTGAGTTAGATGCCGCCAGCCCACGTTATATTCAAACTGTTTGGGGCTTAGGATATGTATTTGTTCCCGATGGTGAAAAGTAATTTATATGGGACTATTTCCGCGTAGTGCATTTGGGCAAACCGTTTTTTTAGTGGCGGCTTTGCTGTTAATAAATCAAATAGTATCTTACGTAACGGTGAGCTTATACGTAGTAAAACCTACCATTGAGCAAGTTAATTTAATGCTGGCTAAGCAAATTAAAACCGTATTTATTGACTGGGAAGATGGTGTTGAAGTAACTAATGAAGTATCGGATAAGTTTTTTGAAATTACCGGTATTGAAGTCATGACTCAGCATGAAGCAATGCGCAGTGGTTTGGGGCAAAGTCGCGAATATTCGGTATTATCGCGTAGTATGTCTGAGCAGCTAAATGGTTCTGCGCGGGTGCGTATTAGCCAAACCGATCCACTCATATACTGGGTAGAAGCCCCGCAAGCATTAGGTTATTGGGTAAAAGTGCCGCTTAGTGGGTTTAAAGAAAATAACCTCGAGTTTTTAACCTTTTACTTATCAAGTATTGGTTTTTTAAGTGTATTAGGTGGCTGGTTATTTGCTAGGCACTTAAATAGGCCGCTAAAAGCATTGCAACAAGCGGCGGTTAAGGTAGGTAAAGGCGATTTTAGTACTAAGTTAGCCGAACAAGGATCGAGTGAAGTTATTGCTGTAACACGGGCATTTAATCAAATGTCGCGGGGTATTGCTGCGCTTGAAAATGATCGTCGGCTGTTAATGGCAGGGGTGTCTCATGATTTACGCACTCCACTAACCCGCATTCGTTTAGCCACCGAAATGATGGCAGATGAAGATGACTATTTGCGTGAAGGCATTATTTACGATATTGAAGACATGAACGGCATTATCGACCAGTTCATTGAATATTTACGCCATCACAAACGTGAAGAGCTAAGCTGTGAGGACATTAACGCGTTAGTGGCAGAGGTAGTGCACACTGAGCTTAAACACCAGCGAGTAATTACCTTTAAAGGTAATCCTAGTATTGGCAATATACCTATTAGTGCAGTGGCAATTAAGCGTGTAATAACCAATATGATTGAAAATGCGCTGCGTTACTCAGAAGGTGATATTGAAGTGCTCTGCTATTTTAATAGCAATAAAAAGTATGTTGTTATTGCGGTAAACGATAGTGGCCCGGGTATACCAGAGGGCGAACTGGAGTCGGTATTTGAGCCGTTTAAGCAAGGCGATACAGCACGTGGTAGCGAGGGCAGCGGTTTAGGGCTGGCTATTATTAAACGCATTATAGATATACATAACGGTAAAGTTAAATTATCTAACCGGCCTGAGGGCGGGTTAAGTGCACAAATTTACTTACCAATTAAAGTATAATACCAACCCACTTTACTGCAGCGGGTTGCTATTAAGTTGTGCTGGCCAAAATTATAAACACGCAGTAAGCGATTAAAGTGCTTTAAAACGAATAGCCGTACCGCCACTGGTGGCCAGCTTAAGCGTTAATTTATCGCTTGCAGTAACAAGGCGTTTTTCAATAGTTAAATCGTACGGATTATTTTCCCACTCGGCATTCTTACCATCTTTATAAATATGTGCCTCAAACTGTTTGCCGTTATCTAAAAAGTCTAAACTAATCTCAATAGTACGCGCTTGCTCGTCAGTCACTGCGCCTAAATACCAGTCGTTGCCGGTATATTTGTCGCGCTTTCGCTCTTTTCGCGCAAATACAATAAAGTCACCTACTGCACCATCAAGGGCAATGCTTTGTTGCCAGTCGGTCGGTACGTCTTGAATAAATTGAAATGCATCGGGTTTAGCTAAATAATTTTTAGGTAGGTCGGCCGCCATTTGAATCGGACTATACAATACAACATACAATGCTAGTTGTTTAGCCAGCGTAGTTTGCGGGCGATTAGTATTAGCGCCTAAACCGTTAAAACTTAAATCGAAAATACCAGGAGTAAAATCCATAGGCCCAGCAAGCATGCGGGTAAATGCCAGCATAGCAATGTGCTCGGGTGGATTAGGAGGAGTACCCCATGCGTTAAACTCTTGTCCGCGTGCGCCTTCTCGAGTGATCCAGTTTGGATAAGTACGGCGCAGTCCGGTATCTTTAATCGGCTCGTGGGTGTTAATACTTATTTTATGTTTAGCAGCTAGCTTAACGTTATGTAAGTACTCGTTAACCATAAATTGGCCGTCGTGCCACTCATGGCGAGCTATACCGTTTTTGTCAATGCGCTTAATGTTTCCGCCATCGGCTACGTAACCGGTTTTAACTTGGCTAACGTTAGATTTTTCATACAATGCAAAGGCATCTGCCATTTGCTTGCGATAGTTACTGACGTTGCCGGATGTTTCGTGATGGCCAATGAGTTGCACGCCTGTTTGCTTAGAATATTTTGTTAGCGCTGCTATATCAAAATCATCGTAGGGCTGAGTAAAGCTAAACACATCACCATTAAAAAACCAGTCGCCATCCCAGCCTGTGTTCCAGCCTTCAACTAATACGCCATCAAAACCATATTTGGCGGCAAAGTCCATGTAGTATTTGGTATTTTTTGTAGTAGCGCCGTGTTTGTCGCCGCTGCCCCAAGTGTGTGTATTTATATGCATACCCCACCAAATACCTATGTATTTACCAGGTTTTACCCACGACACGTCACCGAGTTTATTTGGCTCATTTAGATTTAAAATGATATCTGAGTTAACTAAATCAACGGCTTTTTCGCCAATTTGAATAGTGCGCCATGGGGTATTAAACGCGCCCTGTTTTTTAACGGCAACACCGCTCGACCATGGCGTTAAATCGGCTTGAAAAACCCCAGGGCGGCGTTGATTAAGTACCATGGCGGCGTAATCAACAAGGGCGGCTTCATGAATACTAATATGCACACCATCTTGGTTTTTAAAGGTAAATGGCGTATGTACCAATGCGGCATCGTTTAATGGGGTGGTATTATATACATATTCGTAGCGATTCCAGCCGCGGGCAGGGATCCACCAAGCTGTAGCTGTGTGGCTGTTATTAACAGCAAACTCGGTAAGCTCTTTGGTTATTTCAATATTGTTAAGGCCTGCTTGTTTTGGTACTTCGTATCTAAAACCCACGCCACTATCAAACGCTTTAAAGCGCACGCTATAAGTACCGCCTTGAGGTTGTGGCTTAGCAAAGGTTACAGTTACCTCGTTATGCTGATCTACAACCGTTTGTCGCTCGCCCCAAGGTTGTTGCCACTGAGTGTTGGTACTTTGTTGTTGAACTTTGGTTATTTTAAAGCTGTTACTAAACGGTGCATGTTGTTTAAATTCAAACCCGAGAGCAGAATTATTAATGACTGTTTTATTTTTAAAACTAATAGAATAACTAGGTGTACTCTGCTCGTCTGAGATGATTATTTTTATATTACCGTCAGGCGATTGTACGGTAGCTGTTTGAGCAACCGTGATACTTGAAAAAGCCATGAGTAGCAGTGCCAATGTGCGCATAATAGTTCCTTGGGTTAGCGACGTGTTTGGCTATCAAGCATAAAGCGAGAGGGTGGTGAATACGACAGGTTGCATACGTATTCAGGGTGATAAAAAGTGAGCAGTGAGGTTGCTTGTACGCTAAGCAATAAAAAAGGGCTCTGTTGAGCCCTTAATTTAGTATTGCTTAGATTGCGAGATTATTTTTTATCAAAAGCGCGTTGCATAAAGTTTGGCGTAGCTAATGCACCGTGATGAATGCCGTTGTTGTAGTATTCGCTGTTCTTTGCAATATCGGCTGCTGCATCTTCTCTAAAGCCATTAAAGGCTGCAGATTTACGCGCTAAAGTTACTGACCATAAACCACTTGGGTATATAGGTTGCGGGAATGGCAGTGTTTGTAAGTCGTTAAAACCTACCGTTAGCATAGCTTCGCGCATTTCAACTAATAACGGCATATGCATAAGCGGTGATTCGCTTTGTTGTACTAAAATGCCACCTGGGCGAAGGGCGTTTAAGCAGCTAGTGTAAAATGCATGATTAAATAAACCTTCACCTGGGCCTACTGGGTCGGTGCCATCAACAATAACAACATCGATTGATTCGCTTGCGGCTTCGCGCATGTATTTAATGCCGTCGTCAAACATAACTGTTGCACGAGGATCGTTGTTAGATTCACACAGCTCTGGGAAGTATTTTAACGACATTTGCGTTACTACTTCGTCTATATCTATTTGCGTAACGCTCTCTACACCAGGGTGCTTTAACACTTCGCGTAAGGTACCGCAGTCGCCGCCGCCAATAATAACTACATTTTTAGGTGCTGGGTGCGCTAAAAGTGCAGGGTGGCTGATCATCTCATGATAAAAAAAGTTTTCGCGGCTACTTACCATAGTGCAACCGTCGATGATCATTAAATTACCAAAGTCGGTGGTTTCGAACATGTCTACTTTTTGAAAAGGAGACTGTTTTTCATCTAACTTTTTGTTAATACGTAATGAAAATGCGCTGCCATCGCGGTCGCTAATTTCAGTAAACCACTTACTTTGATCTAAATTTGCCATAGTTACTATTACACTTTTTTAAGTTGAGGATGAAAAAGGGGGCAATTTTGCCAGTGCTTGACGTTTTGCTCAATGACATTTTAACTGATTTAACCAATAAAGTTAGTTAGGAATGAGGGAAAGTTCAATTTTTGTTAGCCTAGAGGATAGCGACGTATTAAAATGCGTCATTGTATTTAATTGATTAAAGAAGAGTTGCCATGACTTGGGGTTTAGAAACAGCACGTGCCACTTATAATGTTGCACATTGGAGTGAAGGCTATTTTGATATTAACGCACAAGGCGAGTTGGTGGCCTACCCAGATGGCGACCAAGCAAAGGCCGCAATTTCTTTAACGCAATTAACCGAACAATTTAAACAACAGGGTTTAACCTTACCAGTATTGGTGCGCTTTACCGATATATTACAAAACCGGGTAGATACGCTTACCAATGCCTTTACTCAAGCACGAGCAAATCGTGAGTATCAAGGCGAATATACCTGCGTTTATCCAATCAAAGTAAATCAGCAGCGCTCTGTAGTGAGTAAACTTTTAGCTCACCCTAGCGGGCTGGTTGGCCTTGAAGCTGGCTCTAAACCAGAGCTAATGGCTATTTTAGGGGTGGCAAAAGAGCCCATTACTATTGTGTGTAATGGCTATAAAGACAGTGAGTTTTTACGCTTAGCCTGTATTGGTCAGGCTATGGGTCACAAAGTTAAAATAGTGGTAGAGAAGCTCTCGGAGTTAACCACCTTACTGGAAGAAATTGATAATTTAGGCATTGAACCGGCTATTGGTATTCGTATTCGCCTAAACTCAGTGGGCAAAGGTAAATGGCAAAACACCGGTGGCGAAAAAGGTAAATTTGGTTTAACGGCAGGGCAAGTGCTTAGCGCTGTTGAAGTGTTAAAAAAACATAATAAATTGCACTTAATGCAAATGGTGCATTTTCATATTGGCTCTCAAATAGCCAATATTCGCGATATTCACCGCGCTTTGCGTGAATGTGCACGCCATTTTGCTGAACTTACTCAGTTAGGTGTACCACTTAATACCGTTGATGTAGGCGGTGGGTTAGGGGTTGATTACGAAGGTTCGGGTTCACGTAGTGCGTGTTCAATGAACTATACCGTTGCAGAATATGCCCGTAACGTAGTAAATGCGTTTTCTGAGGTGTGTGACCAACATCAATTAACTCATCCGGCCATTATTACTGAATCAGGGCGTGCGTTAACCGCGCACCACGCGGTATTAATTACCGATGTAATTGACGTTGAAAAAGCGCCTAATCACTTAAACCCAGAGGCGCCTGCGCAAAACAGTACACTGGTATTAGATGAAATGTGGCAATGTTTACAGCGTTTAAGCCCGCGTATGGCGCTGGAAATTTATCACGACGCAATGCACTTATTTAGCGAAGCACACGATCAGTACGTACACGGTTTAGTGAGCATGCTAGAGTGGGCGAAAATAGAGCAACTTTACTTTACTATTTTACATCGGGTGCGCTCATCTTTGAGCAATAATGTGCGTGCGCATCGCGAAGTACTCGATGATTTAAACGAAAAATTAGCTGATAAATTATTTGTTAATTTTTCACTATTTCAATCGTTGCCAGATATATGGGGAATTGGCCAATTGTTCCCAGTAATGCCTATTGAAAACCTCACTCAACCGCTTACCCAGCGCGCTATTATTCAAGATATAACGTGTGATTCTGATGGGCAAATTCGCGAATATGTAGAAGGTGCAGGTATAGAAACAAGCTTACCTATACCTGAATATACACAAGGGCAGCAGTATCATATTGCAATGTTTATGGTTGGCGCTTATCAAGAAATTTTAGGTGACTTACACAACCTATTTGGCGACACCGACTCAGTGCATGTGGAGTTAAACGATGATGGTTATGTACTTACTAACGCCATTAAAGGTGACAGCGTTAAGGATGTATTAAAGTGTGTTGACTATGATAGCGCCATTTTAGCAGACAACTTTGCAGAGCAAATTAATAAGCTCGATGTGTCTGAGCCATGTAAAGCAGGCTATTTAGCAGAGCTTAATGCGGGACTAGAAGGCTATACCTATTTTGAGGACTAACCTCAGCCATTATTAATTAAGTATAAAAAGCGCAGTAATTAGCTGCTGCGCGCTATTTAAAGGAATAGAAACAATGTCAGTTATCCGCAGTGTATTTAGTATTTTGTTGTACTTTATAAATACTCTTATTTGGTTTGTGCCAATTTTTATTTGTGGTGTTATTAAGCTTATACCAATTAAGCCGCTACAAAAGTTAATGAGTTGGGCCGCCAAACAATTTGCCACTATTTGGGTTACCTTTAACAGCTTAAATCAAAAATTATTTACGCCAACTAAAATTAACGTTACTGGGCTTGAAGATATAAAGCTAAAAGATTGGTATTTAGTTATAGCTAATCATCAAAGCTGGGTTGATATTTTAGTATTGCAACGCGTATTAAATCGCAAAATACCCTTTTTAAATTTCTTTTTGAAAAAAGAGCTTATTTACGTGCCTATATTAGGTTTGTGCTGGTGGGCGCTTGATTTTCCGTTCATGACTCGTACGAGTAAAAGTCAGCTTAAAAAGAACCCTAAATTACGCGGTAAAGATTTAGAAACCACGCGTAAGGCCTGCGAAAAATTTAAAGAAATGCCAGTAAGTGTGGTTAATTTTGTAGAAGGTACGCGCTATACGAAGCAAAAGCACGCTCGCCAAAACAGCCCTTTTCCACATTTGTTAAAACCCAAAGCAGGAGGCGTTGCCTTTGTAATGCAAGCTATGGGAGAGCAAATTACTAAAGTAGTTAATGTGACTATTCATTATCCTGAGGGCATTCCGACCTTTATGGATTTTGCCAGCGGTAAAGTAAAAAATATAAACGTACATGTTGAAGTAAGACCGGTCAGTGACGAGCTAATTGGTGACTACACTAACGATCCCGACTTTAGAGTGCGCTTTCAAAGTGAGCTTAATCGGTTATGGAAAGAAAAAAACCAAACATTAATAAACCTTGAACAAAAATAAATGCATAAAAATATGAGCCTACAGTTACGCTAAAAACACTTAGCTATTCACGGTCAATACAGATTAACTTAGGTAGTGTTTTTTAATGTCACTTTGCTTGGCTCTGTTAATTTTACAGCGGGTATTACCCGCTGTAGTTACTATAATTGGTTATGCTGCAATGGCGCTTTTTACTCTAGCTAGCACTGTAATTTTAAACCTAACTCCCGCAAGGAAATAAAAATACCATGACCGATACCCACTTACAGAAGTTAATAGCGCCTTGGTTTGAAAAAGTGCCCGACGCTTTTTTTCTAAGCACTATTACTGCCGTCGCCATTGGTATATTTTCATTATTATTTGTGTACTTATTTACTCGTCGCTTAATGTTTCCTGCGATCCAAAAAATTGTTACTAAAATCTCACCTGAACGCATTGGCTTACTTGCACCTATGCTAAACAAGCTCAATAAGCGCATAGCTTGCTTACTTTGCTGTGCATTGTTTCTAGCCACATTTGATAGTGTGTACCCGGTGAATGAGATTGCAGAGGAAATTTTAAAAACCTTAGGCCAAGCGCTGCTCATTATTTATGCGGGCTTTATTTTTAGTAGCATAGTGAGTATTGCGGGCGCTATTTATAATCAATTAGATTTTGCCCGCGAAGTACCCATTCAGGGATTAATTCAGGTTGTTAAATTAATTACCTTTATTGTCAGTGTTATTTTAATTGTTAGTATAGTGCTAGAAAAATCACCTACTTATATTCTCTCGGGTTTTGGTGCTATTGCCGCCGTCACTTTATTAGTATTTAAAGACACCATATTGGGGTTTGTCGCAAGCATTCAAATTGCAGCCAATAGACTCGTTACGTATGGCGACTGGATCCAGGTAGATAATTATGGGGCCGACGGAGAAGTAATTGATTTAGGGTTAAACACAGTAAGAGTGCGTAACTGGGATAATACTGTAACGACTATTCCTACTTACATGTTAGTAGCAGGTTCATTTAAAAACTGGCGTAGTATGCAAGAGTCTGCCGGGAGGCGCATGAAGCGCTCGCTTAATATTGATATGAATAGTATTTTTTTAGTTGAAGATGATTTTCGCCAGCAAATAGAAGCGGCTATACCTTTGGCCGACTACATTCGTACGTCTTCACTGCCTGATCCTGTGTCTAATTTAGGTTTGTTTCGCCGTTATGCCGAAGGTTACCTAAAGCAACATAAAAAAATCAATACTTCACTGACCTTGCTAGTACGTGAGTTACAGCCGACAAACCACGGCTTACCGATTGAGTTTTATTGCTTTAGTAGCGATAAACGTTGGATATCGTATGAGCATTTACAAGCCGAAATAATGGATCATTTATTGGCTGTGTTACCTATTTTTGGCCTGCGTCCGTATCAAAGTGTGAGTGGCCAATTTAGCCCACCCACAGCCGTGCCTACAAGCGAAAAACCTAAAATTAAAGTGCCCAATAATACTGAGCCAACCCCGTAGTAATAAAGAGTATTAACAGCCACCAAATAGGTGGCTTTTTTAATCTTAGCCAAGCGAATGCTGCAATAACTAGCGCAATGTGCCAAAAATTGTGCACCGCCGATGTCCAAATAGGTGAATACAGCGCCGCAGCTAAAAAACCCACTACAGAGGCATTAAGTGCGGCAATAACACTGGCAAAGCGAGGCTTGTTGGCTAAGTTTAACCAACTTTTTTGAAACGCAAGTATGAGTAAAAACCCGGGCATAAATATAAGTACAGTGGCTACGATAGCGCCAAATAAAGGTTGTTCGGTACTTAGTTGTGCACCTAAGTAAGTAGCAATGGTAAACATGGGTCCAGGCACAGCTTGCGCGCTTGCATAGGCGCTCAAAAACTGATCGCTGCTTAGTGTAGGTACGCTTGCTTGCAATACAGGTAATACTACATGGCCACCACCAAACACCATGGCACCTGCTTGATAAAAGGGGGCAAACAAAGCTAATTCAGTAGTCAAAGGAATGAAACTGAGCACTAGCAGCAGTGTAAATAACCCTAAAGCGAGCCAATTTATATTACTTTTTGACTTACTTTGCTGTGCGGGTTCCGGATTTAATTTTAATAATGGCCATATTGCACCCACAGCAGCCGCGGTAATTAAAATAGCTATTTGTGTGCCCAGCAGAGGAAAAAGTATTAAGGCTAACGTGCTTAGTACGGCTAATAGCTTTAGGGCTGCGCTAGTGCAAAAGCTCTTTGCCATACTTAATGTGGCATCGGCGACAATAACCACAGCAAACAGTTTTAACCCAGCAATAATGGCAAAATAAACAGCATCAAACTGATGCGCACTTATAGCCAATAGCAACATAATTAAAAATGATGGTAGGGTAAAACCAATAAAGGCAGCAATGCCACCAAGTACACCCGCGCGCTCTACCCCAATGGCAAAACTAACTTGACTAGAGCCAGGCCCAGGCAAGGCTTGGCTTAAGCTTATAAGCTGTGCATAACGGGTGTTAGTGAGCCAATTTAGGGTATCGACAAAATGGCGCTTAAAATAGCCTAAGTGAGCAGCAGGGCCACCAAAACTCATGCAGCCAAGTAAAAAAAACTGTCTAAAAATAGCAATTAACATTACGCCCCAATCCTCGTTATAAATTATAAAATTATCATCCAGTAGTATGACATATTTATGAACTCAGCTATCGATAGTATTTTTGTTGTTATACAGCATAAAATGCTAATTTTAATTGATTCTTCATGGCTTGTTCATTCATATGTTTGCATAATAGCGCAAAATACTAAATAGATAGGACATAGCATGACTTTAACTAAATCACTTTTAAGCGTAACGGTAGTGGCTGTATTACTTAGCGGTTGTGAAATGAATAACACAGGTAAAGGAGCGGCAATTGGTGCTGCAGCTGGTGGTGTATTAGGTAAGGCTACTGGTAATCATAAAGATAAGCGTATCTTTATTGGTGCTGCAATTGGTGCATTAGCTGGTGCTGCAGTAGGCGATTACATGGACAAACAAGAAACCGCTTTTCGTGACGAGTTAGCGGGTTCTGGTGTTGAAGTGGTACGTGAAGGCGATAACTTACGTTTAGTTATGCCGTCAAATATTACCTTTGCAACCGATCAGTCGTATATTTCGTCGGGCTTTCACAATACGCTAAGTGCGATTGCTAAAGTGATGAACAAATACGAAAAAACTTATTTAAGCGTAGAAGGTCATACCGATAGCACAGGTAAAGATAGCTATAATATGAGCCTTTCACAGCAACGCGCTCAAAGTGTTAAAAACTATTTAGTTAATCAGCAAATTATGGCTGAACGAATTAGCACTACAGGTTATGGTGAAACACGTCCAATTTCATCAAACGATAGCGCAAATGGCCGTGCACAAAATCGTCGTGTAGAAATTCAAATAGTGCCTAACACGCAATAAGCACATAAAAATCTAGTCTTTATTGAACTGTAGTTCACATAAGCGCTGGTACAACGGGGAGCTTTGCAGTAATTGCTGATGGCTCCCTGTTGCTATTATTTCTCCGTGTTCCATTACCACAATCATATCTGCATGTTTTACCGTTGCCAGACGATGCGCAATGATCAAGGTGGTTCTGTTTTGCATTAAGTGTTCCAGCGCGGCTTGCACATGATGCTCACTTTGTGCATCAAGGGCGCTGGTTGCTTCATCAAGCAGTAATATTTCAGGATCCTTTAAGATTGCTCGCGCAAGCACAATACGTTGCTTTTGCCCGCCAGATAAACGCACCCCTTGCTCGCCTAAAAAGCTTTCGTAACCATTAGGTAGTTGCGCAATAAACTCATCGGCATGGGCGTGTTTGGCTGCGGAATATACTTGTTCGTCGGTTGCATCTGGGTTGCCATAACGAATGTTATGCATTACATCAGAGCTAAACAATATCGGGTTTTGTGCCACCATGCCCATGCTGTTTCGTAGCGTATTCAGTGAGAGATCTTTTATATCAATGCCATGGAATTTTATAGCGCCAGTGGCAGGGTCGTAAAAACGTTGTAGTAATTCAAATAACGTGGTTTTACCAGCACCAGAAGGGCCTACAATCGCCACCGTTTGCCCTTGCTCAATACTGAGTGATACATTTTTAAGTGCACTAACATCAGGGCGGGACGGGTAGTTAAAGGTAATATTACTGAGCTCTATGGCGGCTAAATCAGTATTGTTGTGTAACTGGTCATCAAGATGTTGTACTGGGTTAACTATTTCGCTTTTTACCGCGAGTAATTCAAGTAGTCTTGCTGCGGCACCCGCCGCGCGTTGCAGCTCGCCATAGACCTCGGCCACCGTTGCTACCGACATTGCTACCATAATGGCATAAAACACAAATGCACCTAGCTCACCACCACTCATAGTCCCTGCCAGTACATCACTACCACCGACCCACAGCATCACACTAATGGCGCTAAAGGTTAAAAATATCACCGCTGCAATTAAAAATGAACGTTGTTTAATACGGCTTTTCGCAACCTTAAAGGCTTTTTCGGTTTCAGCGGCAAATGCGGCTTGCTCACGTTGTTCATGACTATAACTTTGCACTACTTTAATATTTTGAATGATCTCACCTGCATAGGTGCTGATATCGGCAATGGCATCTTGGCTAGAGCTGGCAAGTTTGCGCACTTTACGGCCAAATACCATCATTGGCACTAACACCAGCGGCACACAGGCAACTACCACTAAAGTGAGCTTTAAATTAGTAAATAGCAACATGGCTAAACCACCTACCAACATCAGTGCGCTGCGCAGTGCCATGGAAAATGACGAGCCAATGATTGACTGCAATAAAGTGGTGTCGGTTGTTAAGCGCGACATTAATTCGCCGCTGCGGTTCTCTTCAAAATAGCTTGGATGCAAAGTAACTATGCGATCAAATACCGCTTTACGAATATCGTTACTCACGCGTTCACCAATCCACGACATTAAATAAAAGCGACTGAATGTTCCCACTGCGAGTAAGCTAATTAAGCCAATCAGCACTATGATGGCTTGTTTTAACTGTTCTTGGGAGCCTGCAATAAAGCCATGATCGATTACAAATTTAACCCCTTGGCCCAGTGATAAATTAACCCCAGCGGTTACAAGTAGCGCTACAAGCGCCGAAAATACCACCCATTTATAAGGCTTAATAAACTGAAAAATCGGAATTAAACTACTAAAAGCTGCTTTGTCTTTTGGCTCGGCTTTATTGGTGCTCATGCTGGATTCTTTTTGTGCAATAGGGTATAGATATGGTTACTTAAATCATAATTTCAATAACTAACTTCATAACAACTAAGGGACTAACATGGCAACTCATAAAGTAACCGGTGAATTTAACGTTAAACTCAACCCCATTGAAGGCTATGCAAAAGGCATTGATGGCGTAAATTTAGGTCGTATGTCGATTGATAAAACCTTTACTGGGGAGCTTGAGGCGACCAGCACCGGCGAAATGCTCAGTGCCATGACCGCAACTCAAGGTAGTGCCGGTTATGTAGCAATTGAACAAGTGGTTGGTACACTTGCAGGCAAACAGGGCAGTTTTGTACTGCAGCATTTTGGCACTATGGACAAAGGCCAAGATCGTCTAATTTTAGAAGTCGTGCCAGATTCTGGTAATAATGAACTTACAGGGCTTAGCGGAAAAATGGCGATTCGCATTGAAGATGGGGTGCACTTTTATGATTTTGAGTATCAACTTTAAAAGGTTATTGCAGTGCAAAAAATAATAGAATTTAAAAAGGCGCGCTTTTTTGGTGGAATTAACCTTGAGGCCCTTAATGAAAAAATTTATCAGTTAAACCAAGATGGTTGGAAACTAGTTAATGTGAGTACTATTACTGGTTTTTTCGGCCAAGTTTATGGTTATGTATTACTGATCGAAAATAATGAATTTGAGATTTAGATGACCCTCTCACTGTGGTTTAGTTTAGTCGCCATTTGTATGATGGGCGCAATGTCACCTGGGCCTAGTTTGGCTGTGGTGTTAAAACACAGTATTCATGGCAGTATGAAGAACGGCATGTTGGCGGCGCTGAGTCATGGTGTGGGGGTCGGTTTTTATGCCGCGGCGTCGTTACTTGGCCTCGGCGCATTAATGATGCAATTTCCCACTGTGTATCAAGCACTGGTGTATTTAGGCGCCGCGTATTTAGCTTATTTAGGGATTAAAATACTACTTGCAAAGCCAAGCGCTGAAGAGCTCCAAGTGGCTCAGCAAAGTGGTAGCGCTCAACAGGCTTTGCAAGATGGCTTTGCTATCGCATTTTTGAACCCTAAACTCGCTGTATTCTTTTTAGCCTTGTTCTCACAGTTTATTGACCCTGTAAACTTAACTTTTCAGGTTGGTATGATCATGTGTTTAACCGTGTTGTTGATTGATACCGGCTGGTATTTGCTTGTTGCAGCCTTGACAGAGCTTTCAAAAAAGCGTTTTGCTTTTACTAAATCATCCCCTTGGCTTGATAAAATATTAGCGGTGGTTTTTATAGGGTTGGCAATAAGAGTGGTGCTTATGGTGTAGTTTATTCAATTTTAGCAATCCTTACCGCTTACCTTAAAAACTGTTTTAGTAATTTTTAATGCTCCTGTGAAATAACGACGTGTGGCTGACTTTTCCTTTTAGTTGGTCGATATATTTTACGTTATCCACATGATCGCAGCACTTCATGACTAAGTTCCTTTCCTTGCTAGCTATTGCCCTTGCTGGTGCATACGTATTCATCACACTTAATTTACTTTTTGGTTACACTTTATTGGTTTTATTTTATCCACAAATTAAAAATAAACAGCACACAATTATAAAATCAATAGGGTAGGAAACTCATGGGGAAATTCAAACTGAGTGCGTTAATGCTCGCGATGTTTGCAACCTGCAATGCATTGGCTGCGGCTGAAAGTGACGCACCAAACACCGTAAAAAAACCACAACTAGAAGAAGACCTTGAAGTCATTGAAGTGCGTGGCTTTAGTCGTAGTTTAATCCAATCACTTAATCAAAAGCGCTTTACCGATACGGTATCAGAGCAGTTGTCGGCGGATGATTTAGGCGCTTTGCCTGATGTATCTATGGCTGATGCGCTGACACGACTGCCGGGGATCTCTGCGGTACGAACCGGCGGCCAAGCGGCAGAAATCAATATTCGCGGTATGTCCGGTGGCTTTGTATTTTCAACTTTGAATGGTCGCGAGCAAGTATCAACTAGCGGCAGTCGCAGTATTGAGTTTGATCAATACCCGTCTGAGTTGATCAGCTCAGCTGCGGTGTATAAATCACCAAAGGCGTCATTAATTGAAGGCGGCGTGGCAGGTACGGTAGAGCTGCAAACAGCCAGCCCGCTTAATAATGATCAGCAACACAAGTTTGTGGTTAACGCCAGAGGTATGTACAACGACCGAGCGTCAGAGGTGAACGATGCCACTGAGTTTGGCGATCGCATCAGCTTTTCCTATCAAGGTAAGTATCTTGACGATACTTTAGGTGTCGCCCTTGGCTATGCACGGTTATTTCAACCAAGCGTAGCAACACAATTTATTGGCCAGGCCTATAACGATCATAAAGATGTCGACGGTGTTGCTAATGATACTAATGGCCCTGAAGTAAAACCAGAAAACGAATATATCAGCGAAGGCTTTGAGCTCCAGCATTTAGGGGGTGAAGAAACCCGTAACGGTTATATGGCGGCGATTGAGTGGGTGCCGGTGGATAATTTTAAATTAAAAGGAGACGTGTTTTTATCACGCTTTGATACTGAGTCATTTGCCCGTGGTTTACGAGTAAAGTTAGGCGGCCCAACGGCCACTTATACAAACGCTCAGCTAGAGGGTAATTCAGTGGTTGGCGCCTCTGTTAATCGTACTTCAAAAGGCTACACTCGTGTTGAAATTGTCAATGATGATAACCAAGACTTTGACGAAGTAGATAGCTATGGCATTAACGCTGATTGGCAAGTGACAGAGCGCTTAAATGTTAACGTTGATGTGTCGTTGTCACGGGCTAAAAGTAATTTCCGCAATGGTTTATTGTGGGCGTTGGTTGCCGAAGATGCGACAGCGCAAGAACCGGTGTTAGATAAAAACGTATCTATAAACTACCAACTTAATGGGCTTAATTTACCAGATGTAGGCTTTAATCAAGCCGCTGCATTTAGTGATATCGACCGGGTAATGGTCAGTAAGTACGGTATTTACCCTTATCAAAATGAAGATGAAGTAAAAGCTTATCGCCTTGATTTTAAATATGAGTTGGATAACAGCTGGTTTAGCTCTGTGGAATTTGGTGCGCGTTATTCAGATCGCGAATACAGCAACAATCGTTCGGTGTTTGAATACGGCAATGACGGTGATTTCTCAGCAACTGAGCCGCCACTGCGTTTAACCAATGACATGGTAAATGTTGTTGATTGGGAAGGTAAGTTTAGCTACTTTCCATCCTATTTAGCGATTGATGTAGATAAAGCGCTCAATGCGTGGTTCCCAGAAGGTGCGCCTACACCGGTGACCACCTGGGGTAACGCAGATGGTGTAGTAGATCCACAAGGTTACACCACTAACTACTCGTGGACTATGTTACAAAGTGGTTCGGTATACGAGGAAGTGCTTTCAGCTTACGCCATGCTCAATATTAATACTGAAATTGGCACTATGCCAGTGCTGGGTAATATTGGTATTCGCCGTGTAGATACCGACCAATCGGCCACTATTTTAGAAAACGTTAATGGTGATTTGGCACTGGGTGCGCAAAACATTACCGACAGCATCGGCATCATAAATCAAAATTATTTACCTAATGTACTTGGCACAACGTATACCGATTATCTGCCATCCCTTAATTTAAACTTTCAGCTAACGGATAACACGCAATTACGCTTTGCGGCGGCTAAAGTGATGTCGCGTCCACCGATTAATCGCCTAGCGGGAGATGCCAGTGCACAAGCTGATGAAACTACTGGAAAAATTAACGGATCAAGTACCAATAACCCATTCTTAAAACCATTTTATGCCGACCAATACGATATCTCTTACGAGCATTATTTTGATGAGTCAGATGGTGCGCTAGTGATCGCAGGTTTTTATAAAAACATTGATTCGTTTATCGATACCATCGCCATTGAAGGGTTTGACTTTAAAGGTAACGGTTTTAACGTTCCAGACTATATAGAAAACCCCGTCAGCGGCGAGCAAGTTGCCACAACTAACGGCACTTACACAACGGCGGTAAATAACGCCAATGGTGGTTATATTCGCGGTATTGAACTTGCCTACACGCAAGTACTTTCGTTTTTGCCCGCGCCGTTTGATGGCCTCGGTTTTAACGGGAGCTACTCATACACCGAAAGCGAAGTTGAATCGATTACTAGCTTAGGTGGTGAAACGGTTACACAAGGCTTACCTGGTTTGTCTAAAAACGTGTTAAACGGCACTATATTTTACAGCTTAGATAATTTTGAAACCCGCCTTAATGTGCGTTACCGCTCAGACTTTGTCTCAGAGCAAGTGGCGATCAATGAGCAGGTGGTCAATTTTGATGCTGAGACCGTGGTTGACTTTCAAACCTCTTATCAATTTACTGACTCATTTGGCATGTTGCTGCAGGTTAATAACCTTACCGATGAACCAACCCAAAGTTACTTTGGCAATGAAAATATCACCGGTACTACCCAGTACTTTGGTCGTCAGGTTTATTTAGGTTTTACCTATAGCCACTAATAGCAAATTGGAGCATAAATAATGAATAAAATAACTAAATTGACTCATTTGCTATTAGCGGTGAGCTTAACACTACTGTTTGGCTGTGGTGGCTCAGGCAGTAGCGATGTCAAAGCAGGTCAAGCCTTGTTGACTTGCGATGTACCACAAGTGCCTAACTCAGCAGGCACTCAATGCGTTGACCCAGAGCCTATCTCTTGCGACGTACCGTTATTTCCAGATGCAAATAATGAAAGCTGTACCAGTGGCTATAACCCCGACTTACCAGACCCTGTGGTATTTGCAGGCGAAGGCGAGGCTATTTTATTTTATAAGCGCCCTGAAAATGAAGGGTACGAAGGTTATCGATTACACTCATGGAATACCGACGGCTGTGATGCTTACGCGCCACCGTTTGATGCTACAGAGTGGTCCGATGGTCACGAATACGACGGTATTGATCCTAACTATGGTGCTTACTGGATTGTGGCACTAAAAGACGGTTACACCGAGTGTGCTAATTTTATTATTCATATTGGCACAGAAGGCTCAGGCAAAGCACATGGTGATGCGGATTTAACCATGCCACTGATGCAAGACGACGAGCGTTTTGTGCGTATGAATTTCACCTTTGACGGTGAGCCATCTGTATTTGAATACCCAGTTGCAAGCCTTGGTGAGCGCCCAGTTGCAATTGACGGTGCATCAGCTCACTGGATTGATTTAAATACTGTACTGTATAAGCCAAGTAATAAGCTTACACAAATCATTAAGCTGCATTCATCTGCTGCCGCCGAATTGGTTGTTGATGTTGATACAGGCTTAAATGGTAAAACCGTTGAATTAACGACAACGAGTTTAACCGATGCACAGGCAGCGAAAGTACCGCACTTAACAGATTGGACTGCCTATCAAGGTAATTGGGATGGCGAAACCGCCAAGCAACTCATTAAGCAGCAGTTAGCCGTTGCAGGCTACGATGCTGATGGCAAGCTACTTGAAGCAAGTTTTGTGCAAACCGCCAAAGCGTTGGATGCGCTGTACACCCAAGGTGAAAGTGACGCGAACGAAGCCATGTTAGGCGTGCATTATAATAACAATGTAATTGATGTTTCAGTATGGGCACCAACCGCTAGCAATATGATGATCAATGTATTTGACGCCGATAAAGCACAAGTGCATAGCACCGCCATGACGTTAGACAACAATACCGGTATTTGGTCGGTGAGCTTAGATAGTAAATACGACCGTCATTATTACCGCTTTGCGTTTGATGTTTACCACCCTACTACTCAAGCGATTGAAAGTTTATGGAGCACTGACCCTTACTCACTGAATGTATCTAGTAATGGCCTGTATTCGCAGTTGATCAATTTAAATGATGACGACACTAAACCAGAGGGCTGGGACGAGCGCATTGTGCCAACAATTACTAACCCTGAGGATGCAATAATTTACGAAGGTCATGTGCGTGATTTTAGTATACGTGATGAGTCAGTGAGTGAAGCAAACAGAGGTAAATATTTAGCATTTACTGAGCTTGAAAGCATCCCTATGCAGCACCTTAAGCAACTAGCTGACAAAGGTTTAACGCACTTTCATTTACTCCCTGTAACAGACATTGGCACCATTGAGGAAGATGCGGATAAGCGCGTTGAAATCACTGACACCCTAGGTAAGTTATGTGAGCGAATAGACGATACCGCCGATGCTTGTAAAATCGAAGATAAAAACAGCATCATTGCTGATTTAATGCAAAGCTACTT
Source organism: Pseudoalteromonas sp. 19-MNA-CIBAN-0066 (assembly GCF_040308705.1). Taxonomy (NCBI): domain Bacteria; kingdom Pseudomonadati; phylum Pseudomonadota; class Gammaproteobacteria; order Alteromonadales; family Pseudoalteromonadaceae; genus Pseudoalteromonas; species Pseudoalteromonas sp. 19-MNA-CIBAN-0066. Next base: position 28,990 of record NZ_JBEONZ010000019.1, on the reverse strand, counting down.
CCCGGGTTCTGATGATGCTCAAGCACTTGCCAGCGCGATGCGTGATTTAGACGGCTTTAACTGGGGTTACGACCCGCATCACTTTATTGCTCCTGAAGGCTCGTATGCATCAAGCAGCGAGGGCATTGCTCGGGTTAAAGAGACACGCGCCATGGTGCAATCACTGCAAGAAGTCGGTCTTCGTGTGGTTCTTGATGTGGTATACAACCACACAACCTCATCAGGCATTTGGGAAAAGTCAGTGTTTGATAAACTCGTGCCTGGTTATTACCACAGATACAATGAAGTATCAGGCACGATAGAGCGCTCAACATGTTGTGAAAACACCGCGACTGAACATGTGATGATGGACAAGTTTGTTAGCGATTCATTGGTCATTCTTGCCCGTGATTTTGGTTACGACAGCTTTCGCTTTGATGTTATGGGGCACATGCCTAAATCATCAATTTTAGCAGCGCGCGAAGCGGTGCAAGCGGTTGACTCAGATAACTACTTTTATGGCGAAGGCTGGAACTTTGAGGAAGTGGCTAATAACCGCTTGTTTATTCAAGCTAAGCAAGCTGATATGGCAGGCTCCGAAGTGGGGACTTTCAATGACCGCATCCGTGAAGCTGTGCGCGGTGGGGCGTTATTTGCAAATGAACCTACAGATGCTAATTTAGCAGACCAAGATACTCTGCGTTTATCACTGGCGGGTAATTTACAAAACTATATCCTGAAAGACTTTAAAGGTAATTCGGCAAAAGGTAATAGCTTTAGCTGGAATACGCAGCCGACGGCTTATGCTTTAGACCCAGCAGACACCATTAACTACGTATCAAAGCATGATAACGAAACACTGTGGGATCAGTTGCAATATAAGCATGCATCAAGCATGAGTATTGAGCAACGTGTGCGTGCGCACAACATGGCGTTGTCTATTCCACTTATGAGCCAAGGCATTCCGTTTATGCAACTGGGTGCTGATTTACTGCGTTCTAAGTCAATGGATCGTGATAGTTATAATGCCGGTGATTGGTTTAATGCTGTTGATTTAACCAAAGAGAATAATAACTGGAACATTGGTCTACCTAACGCAGAGAAGAACCAAGAAAAATGGTCTGAAATAATGCCTATTTCAGCTAATGCAGATGCACAGGCGATGCCACAAGACATTGCCTATGCAGGTGATGTATTCCAAGAGTTCTTAGCTATCCGTAGCGCAAGCCCGTTATTTAGATTAACCACTGAGCAAGATGTAATTGATCGTGTGGGCTTTCATAATGTGGGTGAAAACCAGCAGCATGGTTTGATAGTAATGAGTATTGACGATGGTGAAGGTCTCGTTGATTTAGATACCGCAGTAGATGCTGTTGTTGTTGTTATTAATGCGACGCAGCAAGCACTTTCACACACGGTACTCACGGCTACTGGGTTTGAATTACACCCAACTCTTAAAAACAGTGTAGATAGTAGCATGACGGAAGTGAGTTTTACGGCCAGTGAAACCGACGGCACGTTCACTGTGCCTGCTTACACCATGGCTGTGTTTGTTAAACCACAAGGCGAGAGCCAAGGCGCTGGCTTGAGTGCTGATGCAACTGTTGGTGCGCCAGATATCGTCCCTTATGGCAGCACTGAGGTGTATCTTCGTGGTGATTTAAATGAGTGGGGGCTCTCTGACCAATTTGAATATGTTGGCAGTGGCGAGTATCAAATTATGAAGGCGCTAACAGCTGGGGAAAGCTTTGGTTTCAAAGTTGCTTCAGAGAGTTGGGAACTCGTGAATTTTGGTGCTAATTCAGAGCAAGAGGCTGTTGTTCAATTGGGAGTAGAAAAACAACTTAGTTTTAATGGAGCTAATATTAGCTTTACGGCAGACACCGCAGATAACTATTTGTTCTCGTTTAATGCTTCAGATAAAGAAAACCCAACATTAACAGTGGTAAAAATAGGGCCATTTGGAAATGTGTCGTTGTATTTACGTGGCAGTTTAAATGAGGCAGATAGTTTGTGGGGGACAGGCGATCAATTCACATACACAGGTGATGGTTTATATACTTTTTCTAAACAGCTAAGTGCACAAAGTGATGCATATGAGTTTAAAGTTGCTACCAGTGATTGGAGCACTGTCAATTTAGGAGCTGGTGGAGATAGCTCAGAAGTAATATTAGGGAGTGAAACACCTTTAGCGGCTTCTAATAATAACTTGAGCTTGTTAATTGAAACCGAAGGAGAGTATCGCTTTGTGGTTAATGCAAATGATCTCGAAGCGCCTTTTATTATTGTTAACTTACAATAAGCTTTCACTAAGATAGCCGAAGCCGAGTTTTATACTCGGCTTTTTTATTATAGTTGCATTCAGCCACAATATTCCCTAGGTTAATAGAATAAATATCAAGGAGGTAATGAATGTCTGAGTTAGCCCTGAAAACCGCCAGTTTTAACCCTAAAGTAAAATCTTACTGGATCACGCTAGGAGTAATTACTTGTTTAGTGTGTTTGGTTGGGATCCCATTAATCCCAATTGTAGCGTTAATAATTTGGATCGTGGCTGGGCGTATGCTTGCGGCTATGTCAGCTAACTTATTAGAGCGTAAGCTAGTAGTAAAACGCGGTGTGTTTTTTAAAGAAGAAAAGTCCATCCCACTTGAAAAAATAACTGACGTCGGGTTAAGCCAAGGCCCGTTGATGCGTTTATTTGGTTTATATCGACTAAGCTTTGAAACCGCAGGTCAGTCTGGTCATGGCGCATTAGTATCGTTACTAGGGGTAGTTGATGCCAGTGAGTTTCGCGAGGCCATCTTAACGCAAAAAGACAATCTAGCCGAAACAAAGCCAAGCAAGGCTAAAGCTGATGAGCCACAAAGCCAAGTCGAATTACTCCGAGCTCTCACCTACAGCGTAAAAAACATCGAGCAAATGCTAGTTACACTTCTGGAAGAGAAAAAATGATTAGGTCATATAGGGAGCTAAAGGGAATATGGTTAAGTAAGGATTGCTTTTGGCTTGTTTATTTGTAGGCGCCATCCGATGACGCCTACAACATGCTAACCCTAAGTATCTCCATTATTAGTGCTCGAAATATACGAGGACATTGATGATGACAGATTTCTATCTAAAGCATTTTTTAAGCATTGGGAGACTGATGGCGCTGATATTTTATAGTGATTTAATGCAATACCGTCTAAATAAGTTAAATAAGGGTTTACCGATAAACTGAACGCACCTAACTCTTTTATCCACTTCGCTAAAAAAATAACACGGTATTGCCCGTCGCTTCCATTGTTAAGATTAACTTCTAAATTTAAATTCTTACTCACCTCACTCCACAGACTCTGATACAAGGTCTCACCAACTATGATCGGTTTTGATGTAAAAAAGCTATCAGGATTTTTAATATTATTTTCAACTTTATGATTTACCCAGTTTTGAATTCGAGATGATGTATATTCTTCAAATACAGCCTTTACTGCATTATTTACATGGGAGGGGCAGTTGTTTTGTCTATCTAGATGAGAAGACTGACTTATTTGATAAAGTGGCATTAGGCTTAGTTCAGTTTGAAGTGTGTGTTTAAATGTTGAGAAATGCTCATCAATTGCTTTTTGTTTAGATATAGCAATAAGATCATTTTTATTTAATATCGTAGCTTCTATATATTTATCTGACTCATTTCTACTATGATTTCCCACAAAAAATGCAAAGTGGTTGTTACCAGAGACATCCATCATAATAACTTTATGCGGATTTGAATCACATGTTTGATCAGCAATAGCAGCTTTTTGATCAGAGGGTGTAGTGTGGCATTGAGCTAATGGTACATTGCTTTTTGCTAGTTCAGAGGCTCTGCCATAATTACAATCTTCACATACCATTAAGGTAATGCTGTCATCAGCATTTACAGAGTGAGCAATACCGAGTAAAAATAGTAATAAAGCGGCAGCTTTTTTCATAAAGTCTTCCTTAGACGGGTGTTCCTTTTTCATACATTAGCGTTGAAGTTTATTAATTTCAATCTTTGATTTTAATTGAACATAGTGTTCCTTTAAATTTGGATTATGTTATTTAAGCTCGGCGATCGGTTGATCGCCGAGTGATTTAATTTTTGGCCTTTAAAATGCCTGACAAACAGCTTCTGCTTTACAAGTAATAACTGTCACGTTTTCGTAGCCTACTCGGGTCAGCGCTTCAGCACTTAATGTTGCACGCGCACCACTAGCGCAATGTAAATAAATAGGACGGGCTGCGTCTTTTTCTATTTCCATGAGCTTCATTTCAAGTAGCCCGCGAGGAATGTTTATAGCGCCTATAGCTGCTTTGGTGGCATGTTCAGCGGGTTCTCGTACATCAATCAACAATCCTTTATTTTGCTCAAGCTCTTTCTTTGCTTGTTCGGCATCAATACGGCGCTGATTAGGAGTAATTATTTTTAGTAAATCGGGAATAGGGGTAAGCATGGTGTTTATTCCTTAAAGCCAAGTTTGCGTAATAGAGTGATCATTGGGCACCAGCTAGTAAAAGCTGATTGAATTAAATTTACTGCGATAAAAGCTGTAAAGTAAATCCACTTAGGATCGTGATAAGTTTGCAATAAAAGCGACACAATAATCATTATGCCAGCGATTAGTCTGAGTGCGTTATTTAGCTTCATTATAGTAGGCCAGTTATTTAGTTCAGTACAGTCACTATATTAGGTTTATCTATATTAGTAAAATCTAATATTAGACTTTTCTAATCTAACGTCTTATACTTAGACTCTATTTTAGAATAAGAGCATAGTATGAATATTGACTTTACTGCCATGGCCGGCAATGTAGAACAAGCCGAGCAGCTATTAAAAATTTTAGCCAATAAAAATCGCTTGATGATTTTATGTTCTTTGCAAGATTCAGAAATGAGCGTATCTCAGCTCAATGAAGCCGTGCCATTAGCGCAGTCTGCGTTATCTCAGCACTTAGCAGCGTTGCGTAAAGCAAACATTGTGGCTACGCGCCGCGAGAGCCAAACAATTTATTATCGTGTCATTGATGAAAATGCAGTCGTTCTGCTTGGTACCTTGTATGGGTTATTCTGTAAGGGCTAAGTGCGATGAGCTTAATAGACAATGCGGTAAAAAGTAGTTTAAGTGGTCGCATTCCGATTATTATTTTTGTGATGTCTTTGTTACTTGGGGTATTTGCACTAAATCAAACACCTCGAGAAGAAGAGCCGCAAATTACTGTGCCCATGCTCGATATTTATGTATCAGCACCTAACGTTGAGGCGCCTGAAGTCGCTAGGTTAGTAACACAACCGCTCGAGAAGTTACTGGCTCAGCTGGTGGGGGTTGAGCATATTTACTCAACCACACAAACTAACAGTACAGTGGTTACGCTGCGTTTTGAAGTAGGGCACAACCGCGAACAAGCTATTTTAGATACCTATGCAAAATTAAATAGTTATCAGCATACAATGGCTTCTGTTATCAAAAGTTGGCAAATACGGCCCGTTGAAGTGGATGATGTACCTATTGTTATGCTGGGGCTATACAGTAAAGCCCCGCAACTCTATGGTGATTACGAACTAACCCGTTTTGCTAACGAAATTGCTAATAATTTACAACGCATTGAGCATACCAGTGAAGTTAAAGTAATTTCGGGGCGTACACGCACTCTTACCATTAATTTAAATGCCAGCGCACTGGCTGCCCATCAAACCACGGTAAACGATGTTTTTTACGCATTAAATGTATCAAACCAACTCACTCAAGTAGGGAATGTGGTTGATAATCAGCAGCAAATTGCTATTCAGGCAGGTGATGTACTAAGAACACAATCAGCGGTAGAGCAATTAGTTGTTAATGTGGTTAATGGTAAAAGTGTTTACTTGATGGACATTGCAACAGTCAGCGATGGCCCTAGTGAAACTGAGCATTACCAATGGTTAGCGCAATCAACTGATCAGCAGCAGTTGCCTATGGTTACTTTAAGCGTAGCTAAGCAAACAGGGACTAATGCAGTTGCTGTTGCTAATGATGTTCATACTATGATTAATGAACTTGCAAATACCTTATTGCCACCAGAAGTTAGCTATACAGTACTTAGAGATTATGGCCAAACTGCGAATGAAAAAGTAAATAACCTCACATCAAGTTTAGTGTTTGCAGTGTTTACTGTGGTGATATTTGTTGGCGTGTTTTTAGGTTGGCGCCCTGCTGTGGTAGTTGGGCTGGCGGTTCCTATTTGTTATGGCATTACACTCTCATTAGATTTTGCATTTGGTTACACCATTAATCGGGTGACCTTATTTGCGCTTATTTTATCATTAGGCTTACTGGTAGACGACCCTATCACGGGTATTGATAATATTAGTCGCTTTATAAATAATAAAGGCGATAAAAAACAACATGTTGTTGGCGCAATGAGCGAAATTCGAAATGCCTTGCTTATGTCGACACTCACTATAATGGTGGCGTTTATTCCACTGGCGTTTATTACCGGCATGATGGGGCCATATATGGCACCTATGGCATTTAATGTGCCGGTTAGCGTGATGGTTTCTACCATTGTTGCATTTTTTGTAACCCCTTGGCTTGCGATGAAGTTACTCAAGCCTGATAACGAACAACCCTCCGAGCTTGCTCCTAAAGTTGGTGCATATCAAAGAATATTAAGCCCATTATTGGTTTCTAAGGGGCGAGCAAAACTTGTTTTGTGGCTAACCCTAGCATTATTTATTATCAGCGCCATGTTACCCGTGATGCGTTTGGTGCCTTTAAAGCTACTCCCTTTTGATAATAAAAATGAGCTGCAAGTACTGATAGATATGCCAGAGGGGACTAATCTGGAGCGCACAGCTGCATTTACTAAACAAATCCAAACACTCACATGGCAATTAAACGAAGTAAGTGAAATAGCCACTTATGTAGGCCAGCCTTCAAGTATGGACTTTAATGGTATGGTACGCGGTTATTACCGACGAGAAGCACCGAACTTAGCTGAACTAAGAGTGCTACTACTAGATAAAACAGCGCGCGAGCATCAATCTCATGCGGTGGCAATGCGTTTGCGTAAACAGTTAGCACCATTAGTAAATAACGGCATAGTGATTAAAGTAGTTGAAGTGCCGCCAGGGCCGCCGGTGTTAAGTACTTTAGTGGCAGAGGTTTATCGAGATACATTTATTGATAGGCAAACGCATTATTTAGCCGCAGAGCAAGTTGCAACGCGCTTAAAACAAGAACCTCATGTGGTAGAGGTTGATACTTCAATGGTTGCAGCAGCCCCTTTGCAGCGTTTTATTACTGATAAAACGAAAGCGGCGCATAGTGCTATATCTACCGAAAATATCACGCAAACACTTAGCATAGCGTCACAAGGGCAAACGGTTGGGCAGCTTTATGTCAGCAACGAAACTCAGCCTGTGCCAATAAAACTGCAGCTATCTTATAGCGAACGCAATCAATTTGCACAATTGCTAGCATTACAACTAAGGGGCGACAGAGACATAGCTAAAAATGCGAGTAAATTTGGCTTAAGCAGTGCGCCGCGGCCTTTAGTTGCGCTTTCTGAGCTTGGAGAGTTTACTCAATTAAATGTAGCGCAAACTATTATGCGCAAAGATCAGCGCGAAGTTATTTATGTTATGGCAGAGCTAAATGGTAGAACTCCCGCAGCAATAATTGCCGATGTAACTGCTGATTTAAATATATCAACAGACGATTTTGTAAAAACGCCTTGGTTAGCGCGGCACTTTTTTAATAATGGTGGCACCGCACCTTGGCAATTACCGCCAGGTACGCAAGTAACATTTAGCGGTGAAGGAGAGTGGCGTATTACCATAGATGTATTTAGAGATATGGGGATTGCCTTTGCATTTGCACTTAGCGCCATTTTTATTATTTTACGGCTACAAACACGCTCAGTAAGCTTGTCGCTTATTATTATGTCGGCAATACCACTCACTGTTATTGGTATTATGCCTGGTTTTTGGTTACTTAATCAGTTTGGTGAGCGCAGTATTGCATCAGCTCCCGAGCCGGTTTTATTTACCGCTACTGCGATGATAGGCATGATTGCCTTGGCGGGTATTGTGGTGCGTAATTCACTTATTTTAGTTGAGTTTATTAATCAAGCACGCGCCCAAGGTATGGCAATAAAAGCAGCGTTAATTGCAGCAGGAACAGTGCGCATGCGCCCCGTACTACTAACCGCAGGCACTACATTATTAGGTAACTTAGTGATTACACTAGATCCGGTATTTAGTGGCTTAGCAATTGCGATTATTTTTGGCATTGTGGCATCAACGTTGTTTTCGTTATTTGTAGTGCCGCTTGTTTATTACTTAGTATTTGCAAACACAGAAACCACTGCGGGAGAAACGCATGCAAGGTAAATCAAAACTAGTTGGCTCGTTACTCGCTTTATTAGTGGTAGTAGGCGCCGTATTGTATATGGCGGGCAGCTTTTCAAATAAGCAAGTTGCTGGTTTGAAAACGACCAACGCTAACAATTACCACGGTAAGCGGGAAACGGTTTTACTACAAAAAATATCCCGTAGTGAATGGGTGCCAGGCAGTATTATTGCGAAACAAAATACCCAAATTTCATCGCGAGTTATGGCGCAAGTTGAGCGTTTAAGTGTACGCGCGGGCGATAAAGTAACCAAAGGTGATTTACTCATTACCTTACAACAAGATGACTTTAAAGCGCAATTAGCACAAAGTGAGGCGCAAATTAATGCTATTCAAGCCGCATTAACCCAAGCTACAAAGCAACTTAAGCGAATTGAAAGTGTGTATGCGCAAGGCTTAGTATCGTTAAGTGAGTTAGATAATGCGAAGGCAAATTTTGATAGTTTATCGGCCAATTTAATTGCCGCTAAGCAGCAGCAAACACAAGCCAAAGTTGCGCTGAGTTACACTCGTATTACAGCGCCTATTTCGGGGGTTGTAGTAGAGCGGTTAGTCGAACCTGCTGATACAGCTACGCCTGGGCAGGCTTTATTGGGATTATATAACCCGCAGCAGCTACAAGTTGAGTTTAGTGTGCGAGAAATGCAAGCGGTTAAATTGCAGTTAGGGCAAAGTTTAACCATAAAGCTGCCTGCGCTTAATTTAACCTCGCCAGCCACAGTGGCCGAAATAGTTCCGGTTGCCGATAGCGCCTCACGTAGTTTGTTAATTCGCTTAGACTTTGACTCTTCTGTAGGGGTAATGCCCGGCTTGTATGCGCAATTAGAGTTAGTATTACCCGATGAACAAGGAATATTGCTAGATAGTAGCTGGATACATGAGTTTGGCCAATTAACTATGCTGTATGTGATTAATAGTGACAATGAGCAAATAGAACGCCGGTTTGTGCGCTTAGGTGAAATAATTGGCGCAAAGCAGCATGTAGTTACTGGGCTTAACCCCGGCGATATTCTAGCGATAGATTACGTACCTAACTTAGCGCATACAGCTAGGTAACGCTTAGCTTGTTATTATTGATAGCTTTAGAGAGCCGTATTTACTACGGCTTTTTTGTGTTTCTAAATCGTATTAGCTCATTGGTTAGCCAGCTATTTGCGGTTAACTTAGCACCACTGCTTAAAATTACCGTGTAGGCTTTACCACTCCATGAACTTTTACTGGCTAGATTATTAATAAAGTCGTCGGCTGTTTTTGCATAACGTTTAGCTTTACGGTATTTCATGGCTAAATGCTCGGCGGCTTCTTTGCTAGTATGTTCATCGCCATTGCGGATAAAAGTGGCGTTGCTGTTGCTAATAAAGGTAATTAAATGCTGCACTTCTTGGTCGGGTTCTCGATTGGGTAATTGTTTTGGGGGTGCAGCTAGGCTTATTTGGCTAAAAAAGGTGAATAATATGGCCAGTAGCCAAGCAGAATAAATACGAGTTTTTTTCATGTTATACATCATCAATTTTTAAAGTGGCTAAAATAGGGTTGTGATCAGAACTGGTATATTCGCTTACTAAAGTATCAGAAATAACAACACCACGAGCCCACACTTGATCCAGGGCTAAACCAAATGCTTTTGTACGCTTGTCATCTACGTATATAGCTTCTTTAAGGCCCAGTTTAGTCAGCGCGTCATTAACTAGCTTTTGGCGTGCATCGCTCCATGCGTTTAAATCGCCCGCAAAAAGAATTGGCCCTTTGTGTTGTTGCATTATTTTTATACTGGCTTGTAACTGTTGCGCGTAGGCTTTAGTACCAAACGTAAAGTTAATGCCGTGCAAATTAACGCTCAATAAGCGTTGTTGGTTAGCCATTGCATATTCAACAATGTTAGTTGCTTTTGGGCTTCGTAACCATGGCTCTTTATGAATAAAAGTACAATGTACAGTTGCAGGCCAGCGGCTAAGCGTCATTACACCAGATTGTACATTGCCACTTTTATAACCGGGCGAAAAACGCCAAAAAGGTTTAAGGCTAGTAAGGCGTGTATCTACAATAGCCTCTTGTAATAAAACAATATCAGCAGTTTCATTAAGGTGAGTTAAATCTTTATATAGGCCTTGGTTTTGTGCCTTATAAATATTCCATGAGAGTAACCTAGCTTGTTGAGGAACAATAAACTTACGGCTGTATGTTTTTTGCCTACTTGCCTGTAGTTGCTGATTACAACGCAGAGGAGTATATGCGGTTTCGGTTATACCTTGCGCTTCATCTGATGGGTTTAGTTGTGCTAGCGCCAAGCTAGAGTTTATAGTTAAAAAAGAGCATGCAGCAATAATGCAACGTATTAGCTTTTTGTGCATTTAATACCTTATTTAAAATTAGCCGTGAGCAATATCAATAGTGTGTACTTTGGGTGGTTTAAGCGTTAAAAGTTCATTTTTTAAGTGGTGTTTAAGTAGGGTAATACTTTGTGCTTGAAGTTTAAAGAGAGTTTTAATCACTGTGTTAATTATGTACTAGGCTTACATCCTTGTAAGCAACTACAATGCTATTGTTACTCGTAACGCAGTGCATCTATAGGGTTGAGCCTGGCGGCTTTAATGGCTGGGGCTAAACCAAACACTATGCCAATTAATGAAGTAAAACCAAACGACAACATTACCGCCCATGCCGGAATATACGCATCTGGCATGCTAGGAACCATAAACGAAATAAGCCCCGCTGCACCATAACCAATGGCAAGCCCAATCAACCCGCCAAATAGCGATAACACCACAGCCTCAACTAAAAACTGCAACATTATAAAGCCGGGTGTAGCGCCTAGCGCTTTAAGGGTGCCAATCACGCGGGTGCGCTCAGTTACCGACACTAACATAATATTCATTACACCTATGCCACCAACTAATAAGCTAATACCAACAATACCTGCGGTTATGGCAGTGGCACTACCGGTAAATTTATCTACTTGGGCGCGGGCTTTTTCAGCAGTTTCAAATTCAAAGTCATTGTCGTCGCCGTCTTTAAGTTTATGTAACTGGCGCAGTATACGAGTAATTTTTGCTAGTACCTGCTCTTCGTTAGCGTTGTCTTCAAGCCTAAACATAATTTGTACATTACTTTGCGTATTGCCTCCCTCTAACGCACTCATAGTGCTAATGGGAATATTAATATAATCGTCTTGATCAAAGCCCAAAAAGCTACCTTGTTTTTCGGCTACACCAATAATTCTAAACCATTCGCCACCTAGCTTTATGTATTCACCTACCGGATTGCTGGGTAAGTTTAATTTTTCGATAATTGACGGCCCAATAAAAGCTACGCGGCGGCGTTTTTCGTCGTCTTCAGCGCGAATAAAACGGCCTAGATCGGGGTAGGTACGGTATGCTTTTTGATAGTCTTGCTCAGTACCCATAACCCGCGATGAATGACTTTTATTACCATACTCAGCTCCGCCTGAAAAACGCCAAGTAAACATTAGTGCGGTGAGTGTTTCTGCTTCTTTTACTCGTGCTTTTAAGGTTAAAAAATCGTCGTAGCTAAGTTTTGCATTTTTACCAACCATTTCTAGCTCAATACTGGTATACGCCTTAATAGTAGTTACATCGGGCGACATATCAGCGAACTGATCGTTTATTTGCTTGGTAAAGCCTTGCATTACAGCAACCACAGTTACTACTGCGGCCACGCCAATAATAATACCTAAACAGGTGAGGGCAGAGCGCATAGCATTTGCTTTAATTGCCGAAAATGCGGCTTTAGTGCCTTCCATAGTGGCCAGTGCAAGTTTAAACATGCTGCCTTGCTCCTTGGTTTTTAGTTACGTCACTCACTACTTTACCATCCACTAAGCGAATTACCCGCTGACAGTGGTCGGCAATTTCTTGCTCATGTGTAACCAAAATAATGGTATGCCCTTCGTTATGCAGCTCATCAAATAAGGCCATAATTTCGCGGGTGGTTTTACTGTCTAAGTTACCGGTTGGCTCATCACCTAATAATATATGCGGTTTAGTGACTAAAGCACGAGCAATAGCAACTCGTTGACGTTGCCCGCCCGACAGCTGGCTTGATAAGTGATTTACTTTGTCGGCTAAGCCCACGCGCTTTAGCGCCTCAAGGGCTTGCTGTTTGCGTTGTTTGCTAGGGGTAAAGCGGTAAACTAAAGGCTGCATTACATTTTCTAGCGCCGATGCGCGTGGTAATAAGTTAAAGCTTTGAAATATAAATCCGACGCTTTCGTTGCGTTGGTGCGCAAGCTCGGTTTCGGTCATACTTTTTACTAACTTATCTTTTAAATAATACTCGCCGCTGGTGGGGGTATCTAAGCAGCCTAACAAATTCATTAGGGTAGACTTGCCAGATCCTGAGGGGCCAATAATGGCCACATATTCATTGGGCATAATGCTAATGTTTACATCATCAAGTGCTTTAAATATCTCAGCGCCCATTTTGTATTGTTTATTAATATGCTCAAGCTTGATCACCGCAGTCATTAGTTGTTTTCCTTCGCAGCGGCTTTTACTTTTACTGTGTCGCCTTCTTTTAAAGTACTAATAGGGCGAGCCGGGCCAATAACTATTTTGTCACCTTCATTGAGCCCCTCGGTAATTGCTTGTTCAATATCTGATGATATACCAACAGCTACGGTTACTTTACTAACGCTGTTGTCGTTATTTAGGCGCCAAACAAAGGTGCTGTCGTCTTGTTTTTGAATTGCTTCTATTGGTAACTTTAAACCATTTTCGGCAATGCTGGTGGCAATTTCTGCTCTACAGCTCATTCCGGCATATAGTTGACGATCGGTAGCATCGAGTAATACTTTTACCTTAAATGATAACCCTTGTGAGCCAGGCTGATTTTTAGCCGAGGTACCAATGTTTATTACTGTGCCAGTAAAAGGATTATTAGGATAAGCAGCGGCATAAATATTTGCTTTTTGGTGGAGTTTAATACTGGCTATGTCGGTTTCATCAACCCGCAACTCAGCTAAAATAGCACTGGGGTCAGCAACCAGCATTAAATCAGAGCCTATTATATTGGTCGTTCCGGCAATAACCGTTTCGCCTTCTTTAATATTAACCGAAGCCAATAGGCCACTCATAGGCGCTTTAAAAACACTTTTATTTAACCGATCTTGGGCAATTTGCAACGACGCATGAGCTTGGTTAAACGACTCTTTACGAGATTCAATATCTATTTTAGCTAAGTCGCGGGCACTTGCTAGGTTTTCATAGGCTTCTTCATTGCCCAAACCGACATCGTAAAGCTCTTTTTGTCTTTTTAGTTGGCGCTCAAAGTTAACTAAGCGAATTTGGCTATGTTTAATTTCTATTTCGGTGGCACGTAGTAGCGCTTTATTGCGGGTTACTTCAGATTCAAATGCAGTGGTATCAAGGCGCATTAAAATATCGCCTTGTTTTACACTTTGGCCTTCTTCGACAAATACTTTATCTACTCGGCCGGTAACTTCAGAGCGCAGCTGAACTTGAGTATTAAATACTAAGTTACCAGACGCCATTATTGAGTCGGCAATATTGCCTAGTTCAACATGGGCGATATTTACCTCGGGCTGTTTTTTATCACCAGAAATTTGTTTTGATACAATTAACGCTATAAAAGCGGCAATAGCGAGTGTGATGATAATGGCTTTTTTCATTTTATCGGTCCGTGAGTGAAAATGTGCAGAGGCTAACTTGCCTCTGCATAATAATTAAAGTGCGGCTATAATCGCCCAAACACTAAAAATAATAATACTTGGTAAGGCTGCAAACAGCAGTGCTTTATTAGTTGAGAAATTAGTCCAGCATTTTAGCCCAACCATGCCCAGCGCAATGCTCCAAATAGTGAACAGGTTAATTGATTCTAGTAAGGTATAAAAAGTATGTGTGGCATCAAGCCCAACAATGAGCTGATTGATAGAAGCGTAACTAAACACCGCTTGTTGCGAAATTTGATCTGTGTTGGCCATTAATACTAAGGCGATAGTGCCAAGGCTTGAAATAACCGTAGGCATCATTGTCCATAATGAAAAGCCATACCAAGCACCGTAACTATGTTGTGAGTTAGGATCGAGTTTAGCTATCAGCATATAATAAAGTGCAACTAAAGCATTCATTATTACTATGCCAATAATACCGCCGATCATGCCAAACCACATTTGGTTTGGGGCATTTTGTTCAATCGCTTGACGAATCATTTTTTGCTCGCCAATAGTGGCATCAACACTTGAAACGGCTACTTGCTCATTAATTAAAAACTGTATATCAACACTATTATAAAAAACAAACATACTCGCGGCGGTGGCAACTGCTATACAAATAAGGGCCAACCATGACCAGCCTTTTGCTTGCTCTATACCATTAAACGCTTTACTTGGGCTGATATAAATATCGATTAGTGCGCTTAGCGCGTTAGGTGACTTCATTATTATTCCTTAATAACCTAATTTGGGGGGAATTACTGGCTATAGCATAAGGCAAAATGAGGATAAGGTGATTATTTTATTGTAACGGTTTGTTAACGTAGTTTGTTTAGTGGCCAGGTTATTTATGCTGCTAAAACTAAAAAAGAGCCTTTCGGCTCTTGGGTTGCAGCAATTACAGTGTAATTTTTAAAGTGTAAAGTCTACTGAATAAGCAACATAGGCTTTTACGTCAGAGCCATCTATATCGGTATCAGATAAACCAAAAGTGAAACCATCTTTAGATACTGCTATGCCATAATCAATAATATTGTCATCACCTATAAAATCACCAGAGTAGTGGCCTAAATGAAATGCTATTTCGGTGCCGTTATTGCCAACAGCAAAAGCATAATCTGCCGTTAGGTAAAGTGAGTCAGCAAAGTCTGTACCGTCACCACTTGCTGCAGAGGTTGCTAATACAGCAGCACCAAAGGTGAAGCCTTTTACACTTATACTGCCGTAAATCTCAGAAAAGTCAGCATCAGCCGTGGAAGCTGCATCTGGGTATGCATAATAAATGTAACCAACATCGTAGCTCACGCTTTCATTAATAGCGCCACCAAAGCCTGCATACAAGTCTAATTCATAGGTCATCTCATCGGCCCAAGAGGCATTTGATGCCCAAGCACCGGCATAAAAACCAGACTCGTTGGTGTAGTCAATGCCGCCTGAAATGGCAGCATCACCACTGGTTTGTTCTTGTCCGCGCCATAAATAGTTTGATGTTGCTGCCGCATTAGCGGTTACTTCAGCATAGGCTGCTGTTGATGCGACACTAACTAAAGAGAGTGCTGTTATTGTTATGACTTTTTGTAGTTTTAGCATGTTTTAGTTCCTGTTATATGATTGCATGCCAAAGCTTTAAGGCTTATAGCTTGGCAGCATTTTATTATTTAACAGAAAAGAAGATTGCACGGGGTATGCCAGCTTCACTTTATTGCAGTGAATATGGTTTTAGGTGTTTTAAAACAATAGCTTATAATTAGTAGAGGGAGAGGTGCAGAGATAAGATTTTAAGGGGTTTTACATTTGTGGTGCATAAATTAACCTAGCTGCACCAAATCGGCGCTGCTAGGTTAGTTATTAATAATTAACCAAAAATAGTACGCATTAAGCTAATTGTTTCGTTAACTCCACGACCTTTTTGTACTTCATTAATAATAGAATCACGTTTGCTACGAATATGCTCAGGAATATCGTCAGCTGCAAGTGCGCGGTCTACTAAAATTTCTGCAGATTCTTTACCTCTACGCTTAGTTTTACCTGTACCTGAAGTACTGCGCTTTGGCTTGCTTAGCAGCTTGATGTAATTAGAGCTATCGGCTGTTGTGGTGTCTGCATAGTAAAAAAAGCACGGAATAAGCGCTTTAATGCTTACCAGCTGCTCTTCTAATTCGTTGTCTGCTTTAGCCATTTTAAACCAAGACAGAGTTTGAATTTTTTGTACTATGTCTTGCCAGTAACGCTCAAAGTCAGTGTTTTTTAGCTTGCTAACACCCAGTGCGCCACATAAAGCATCTAATCTATTATTGCTAATAGGAGTAAATACGTCAGGACGACGCATCGCTAATAAGCGAGTTGCTGGAGCGAGCGTTGGCTTTTCGTTACCATCGCTAAAAGCTTTTAAGTAAGCAGCAACAAATTGCTGGTACTCATAATGAGTAATATTACCTTCCAACGGAATATTGCTAAGTGCATCATCAAACGCATCAGGCATATCAGCCAGTAGTTGATGAAACGCTTTAGCGCTTTTAGTTGATGCAAACCATTCAACATCAAAGTTGTAAGTGCTTGGATCAAGCGATGCCATGTGCTTACCACTAAATGCAAGTAAGTCTTCTGGGATCATATCTTTAAGTGATTGCGGGCGAATGCTTGCAATGTAGCTTGTTAAGCGAAGCTGCTCATCAAGTGCAATAAGATCTTTGTGCTGCTCAATAAATGTAGTTACTACAGGCCAAGGCGCTACACGTAACGTTTTAACTTGTAAAAAGCTAATAGCAGAAATAAGTTGGTCGTGCAGTTTTTTTAGTACTGGTAACTGTTGCGGCTCTAGCAAGTCGTAATTCATACGATCTTTGCTTGCGTTAAGCAGTTCATAGCACCAAAGTAAAAAATCATCTGGGTGGTTTTCTACTTTCACGGCCATTAGATTTAGGCTGAGTTCTGAGGATTGCTTCAGAATGTTTTGGTATATTTGGTTTTCTTGCTCGCCTAGCGACATTTGTGACGGTGAAATTAGCAGTTTTTTCATGCCTTGTAGAACCTCGAGTTAGATGCATTTTTTAGCTGGTCTATTTTAGCGCAAATCTTGCAATAACAACAGAGGCATATACAAGCCTTAAGAATACAACAGTTAAAGTGCTCATAATTATTAATTTATTAAAACAATAAAATAGTTAACTTCAGTGACGAAAACTCAATTAGTTTAGATTGTTTGAAAATCATACGACAGTGTGTTTTTCATGTCTTACTTGTTGAAAAGTAATGATTTGTTGTTTTTTATAAAGCGTTCATGTGTTGTTTGTTAATATTTAAATAGTGTTGATATTATTAGCGCGTAGATTCATCATTAAAAAATAAATTAGTTGAAAGTTATTTTTTTTAGTACTGACAATGATTTTAGTGATAACTCTCGCTATGATATGAGTATTATTTGCACATTTGAAAGGACGATCATGAAAACCTTATTTAAAATTATAGGTGTAATACTGCTGTTATGTATTGCACTTATCGTTGCAGCACCCTTTTTAATTCCTACTGATGCTATTTTTAATAAAGTCTCTGAGCAGGTAGAACAAACCACAGGACGTACATTAACTATTAAAGGCGATAAAACGCTGAGTGTATTTCCTGCATTAAAATTAGAACTTAATGATGTACATTTTGCCAACATGAAATCGGGCTCTCGCGCCGATATGGCAAGTATGCAGCAGCTTGCAGTACACATCCCTTGGCTATCGCTATTAGATGGTGAATTTAAACTCGATAAGTTTGTTATTAACGAGCCTGATATTTTATTAGAGACCGATAAAAACGGTAAAGCTAACTGGCAGCTATTTGATGCGGTAGCTGAGCAGCCTAAAGAGCAAACAGGATCTGCGGAAGCTATAAAATTACCTGAGAACTTTGACATTGAGCTAGGGGAAGTTGCCATTTATGGTGGTACCTTTACTTATTTAGATGGTAAAACCGGGGTTAAACAGCAAATAAGTGATTTAGAACTGGCTATTTTACTTCCATCACTGCGTAAAACATTAGAAGTAAAAGGCGCAATAACTTACATGCAAGAGCGCTTTGAGCTTGATGTAAAACTAGATACGCCAGCAAAAGCGATCGAAGGTACTACTTTTAATATTCAGCAGAGTTTAGATTCACGTTTAGTTGATTTAACCTTTGAGGGAACTATTGCTAAACAAGGCCAAGATATAAAAGGTCAGTTAGCGCTAAGTGGAGACTCGGTAAAAAATATAGCCAAATGGCAAGGTGTAGAGTTAAACGCCAAAGATAACGCCTTTAATGCTTTTAGTGTAAATGGCAAAATGCATTTAGCGGGTGAGCAATTTAAGCTTGAAGAGCTTATTGCCACATTAGATGCACTGCAAATAAAAGGTAAAAGTGAGCTTAATTTAGGTAAACGACTTGCTGTAATGGCAAACATTGACTTAGGTATGCTTGACTTAAACCCATACTTACCAGAAGCCGTAGCTAAAAAAGAGCAGCCAACTACAGACGAAACTAAACCAGCAGAGCCTATTGTATGGGACGACACTAAAATAGACTTAAGTGCCTTAAATACGCTTGATGCTAATGTAGTAATACGCTCAAGCGGTTTAAAAGCTAACGATATTAAACTCGGTGCAAACCAATTTACAGTAGCGTTAAAAAATAGTGTCGCTAAATTAAGCTTAGATAACTTTGCAGCCTATGAGGGAACAGGGAAAGGGGCAATTAATATTAATGCCCAGCAAATACCTTATAAAATAACCACTAATTTTGATTTGGCAGGTATTGATGCACAACCGTTATTAACCGATGCCGCAGGATTTGATAAATTAATGGGTAATGGCTCATTAAATTGGAACTTAACCACAAATGGGCAAAGCCAAAAAGAGTTTGTTAACGCACTTAATGGTGAGTTAGGGTTTGAGTTTGCTAATGGCGCAGTACAAGGCGCAAATATAGCTGAAATGATTCGCAAAGGTAAAGAGTTGCTTAAAGGTAATGTAGGGGCTGTATCAGAAGGACTAGATACTGGCTTTGATAAGTCACAGCAAACCGACTTCTCAGCATTAACGGGTAGCTTTAAGTTTACTAATGGGGTGGGCCATAATAACGACCTGTCGTTAATCAGCCCACTGATCCGTATTTCAGGCGAAGGTGATGTGGATTTACCTAATACTATTATTAATTACCGACTAGTAACCGGTATAGTCGGTTCTATTGAGGGGCAGGGTACAACCGATGATAGTACCGGCTTTAAAATACCACTGCGTATTAAAGGGCCATTCCATGATGTAGGCATTAAGCTTGATTTTGGTAATGCGCTTAAAGAAGAAGCAAAAGAAAAGCTCAAAGAAAAAGCAAAAGACAAACTTAAAGATAAATTGAAAGGTTTGTTTGGCTAAAACCCTGATAAATAATCTACAAGGCACTAAGATAGTGCCTTGTTTGTTTTGTAACCATATGTAAAGTAGCTAGATAGCCGTAATTACTCAATATTAATTAGCTTTCCCTCATAATTAATTAAAAAATAACCTACCGCTCCCCCCGTAATGCTGGTACAATTGCCCGCCCTTAAGAGACAACTAGCTTGTTTTTTGAGTGGATTTCAATCGAAATGTCTTGATTTTAAACGAATTTAAGACAAGTTGTAATTACTACACCGGAGGTCATTAACATGATCCAAATGCAAACTCAGCTGGAAGTTGCTGATAACAGCGGCGCTCGCAAAGTGCAGTGTATAAAAGTCCTTGGTGGTTCTCACCGTCGCTATGCAGCGATTGGCGACATCATTAAAGTTTCTGTAAAAGAAGCTATTCCTCGCGGTAAAGTGAAGAAAGGTGATGTTAAAAACGCGGTAGTTGTGCGCACCAAAAAAGGCGTTCGTCGTCCAGACGGTTCTTTGATCCGTTTCGATAGCAATGCAGCTGTTATCTTAAATGATAACTTGCAGCCTATTGGTACTCGTATCTTCGGCCCTGTGACTCGTGAACTTCGTAATGATAAGTTCATGAAAATCGTTTCACTAGCCCCAGAAGTACTGTAAGGAGTCTATCATGGCAGCAAAAATCCGTCGTGATGACGAAGTAATCGTTCTAGCAGGTAAAGACAAAGGTAAGCGCGGAAAAGTGCTTTCAGTTGTTACTGAATCTGGAAGATTATTTGTCGAAGGCATAAACTTGATCAAAAAGCACCAAAAGCCGGTTCCACAATTGAACCAGCCTGGCGGTATTGTTGAGAAAGAAGCGTCTATCGACGTATCAAACGTTGCGATCTACAACTCGGAAACGAGTAAAGCAGATCGTGTAGGTTTCAAGATTGAAGATGGTAAGAAATTACGTATCTTTAAATCTACTGGTAAAACTATTTAATAGTTGGAGTAGAATGATGGCGAAACTGCATGAAGTATATAAAGACAAAGTAGTAGCTGAACTTCAAGAGAAGTTTGGTTTCAGCTCTGTCATGCAAGTCCCTCTGATCGAAAAGATCACATTGAATATGGGCGTGGGCGAAGCCCTAGCTGACAAGAAAATTCTAGATAACGCTGTTGCGGATCTAGCTGCAATCTCTGGTCAGAAACCTCTAATCACTAAAGCACGCAAATCTGTTGCTGGCTTCAAAGTGCGTGAAGGTTACCCGATAGGTTGTAAAGTAACCCTACGTGGCGAACGTATGTGGGACTTTTTTGAGCGTTTGGTATCAATCGCTATCCCACGTATTCGCGACTTCCGTGGCGTAAGTGCTAAGTCTTTTGATGGACGTGGCAACTACAGCATGGGCGTACGTGAACAAATCATCTTCCCAGAAATCGATTACGATAAAGTAGACCGTGTACGCGGTATGGATATTACTATTACTACTTCTGCGAAATCTGATGAGGAAGGCCGTGCGTTGTTAGAAGCGTTTAACTTCCCATTCAAGAAATAAGGGTAGGGTTATGGCAAAGAATTCTATGAAAGCGCGCGAAGCAAAGCGCACAAAACTAGTTGCTCAGTTCGCTGAAAAGCGCACAGCACTAAAAGCTATCATCAGTGATGTTAATACATCTGAAGATGATCGTTGGGACGCGGTACTTAAGCTACAAGCTTTACCACGTGATTCTAGCCCTGTACGTCAGCGTAATCGTTGTAACATTACGGGCCGCCCACATGGTTTCCTTCGCAAATTCGGCATGAGCCGTATTAAAGTTCGCGAAGCAGCTATGCGCGGTGAAATTCCTGGCCTTAAAAAAGCTAGCTGGTAAAAGAATCACGGGAGTAAGACTATGAGCTTGCAAGATCCTATCGCGGATTTGTTTACACGAATCCGTAACGGTCAGTCAGCGAAGAAAGTATCTGTAACGATGCCTAATTCAAAACTGAAAGTAGCAGTAGCTAAAGTATTAAAAAATGAAGGTTACATCGCTGATTTCGCAATCAATGGCGACGTAAAACCTGAGCTTTCTATCGAATTGAAGTACTTCGAAGGCAAAGCTGTTATTGAAAATATCCAGCGTGTTAGCCGCCCTGGTTTACGTATCTATAAGAGACGTGACGAATTACCAAAGGTAATGGGTGGTCTAGGTATCGCTATCGTATCAACTTCTAAAGGCCTAATGACAGACCGCGCAGCACGTAGTGCAGGCGTTGGTGGTGAAATCATTGGTTTTGTAGCTTAATCGGAGGGGAACTATGTCTCGCATAGCAAAGGCACCAATTAGTGTTCCTGCCGGTGTAGAAGTTACATTAAAAGGCCAGGAAATCACAGTTAAAGGCAAAAACGGTGAATTAACTCGTACTATCAACAACGCTGTTGAAGTAAAAGTTGAAGAAAACGTTATTACAACTTTACCTCGTGAAGGCGTAACAGATGCATGGGCTCAAGCAGGTACTGCTCGCGCTCTAATCAACAATATGATTGTTGGTACGCATGAAGGTTACGAGAAGAAACTTCAGTTAGTAGGCGTTGGTTACCGTGCAGCAGCTAAGGGTAAAACATTAGATTTAACTCTTGGTTTCTCGCACCCAGTTCATTTCGCAGTTCCTGAAGGAATTACGATTGAAACTCCAAGCCAAACAGAAGTTCTAGTTAAGGGCGTAGATAAGCAGTTAGTTGGTCAAACAGCTGCTAACATTCGTGCATACCGTAAACCTGAGCCATATAAAGGCAAGGGTGTTCGTTATTCAGATGAGAATGTGCGCCGTAAAGAGGCTAAGAAGAAGTAAGGTAAGACGATGGATAAAAAAACAGCTCGTCTACGTCGTGCTAAACGCACTCGTAGAAATTATATTGAACAAGGCACAACGCGTCTTGTTATCCACCGCACGCCACGTCACATATACGCTCAAGTAGTTACTGCTGAGGGTACTGTACTGGCTGCTGCTTCTACTGTTGAAAAAGCTATTTGCGAAACAGTTAAAGGCACCGGCAACGTTGCAGCTGCGCAAGCAGTTGGTAAAGCGGTTGCTGAACGTGCGGCTGACAAAGGCATCGAAAAGATTGCTTTTGATCGTAGTGGCTTTAAATATCACGGCCGTGTGAAGGCGCTAGCTGATGCTGCGCGTGAAGCCGGTTTGCAATTCTAGGAGTAGACAATGGCTAACGTAGAAGCAAAGCAACAACAGCCTGATCTAGCTGAAAAGCTAATCGCGGTGAACCGTGTGTCTAAAGTAGTTAAAGGTGGTCGTATCTTTAGCTTTACAGCACTAACAGTAGTTGGTGATGGCGCAGGTAAAGTAGGTTTTGGTTATGGTAAAGCACGTGAAGTTCCAGCTGCTATTCAAAAAGCAATGGAAAAAGCACGTCGCAATATGATCAATGTAGACCTAAATGGCAACACATTACAGCATCCTGTTAAAGGACGTCATGCTGGCTCACAAGTGTTTATGAAACCAGCCTCTGAAGGTACTGGTATCATCGCTGGTGGTGCAATGCGTGCGGTACTAGAAGTGACTGGTGTGCAGAACGTACTTTCTAAATGTTACGGTTCTACTAACCCAATCAACGTAGTGCGTGCAACAATCTCTGCTCTTGAGAATATGAATTCTCCTCAGTCGATTGCTGCTAAACGTGGTCTTCGCATAGACGAGATACTGGGGTAACCATGGCAAATCAAACTGTAAAAGTAACACAAGTAAAAAGCTCTATCGGTCGTTTACCGAAACATAAAGCTACATTACGCGGTCTTGGTTTACGTCGTATCAACCACACTGTTGAGTTAGAAGACACAGCATGTGTACGTGGTATGATAAACCAGGTTTCTTACATGGTTAAGGTAGAGGGTTAATTTCATGCATTTGAATACACTTTCACCTGCTGCAGGTTCAAAAACTGCTCCAAAACGTGTTGGTCGTGGTATCGGTTCTGGTCTTGGTAAGACTGGTGGCCGTGGTCACAAAGGTCAAAAATCACGTTCTGGCGGTAAAGTACGCGTTGGTTTCGAAGGCGGTCAAATGCCTATGCAACGTCGTCTACCTAAGTTCGGTTTCACTTCTCGCAAATCATTAGTATCTGCAGAAATAAACCTATACGAAATCGCTAAAGTAGAAGGCGATGTGGTAGACCTAAGCGCGTTACAAGCAGCTGGTCTAGTTAAAAAGAACGTTTTGTTCGTTAAAGTTGTTAAATCTGGCGAAGTTTCACGCGCTGTTACCGTTAAGGGCCTTAGAGCCACTAAAGGTGCACGCGAAGCTATCGAAGCTGCCGGAGGCAAGGTAGAAGACTAAGGAAGTACTAATGGCTAAACCAGGTCAAGATATGCAAAGTGCACAAGGTGGACTTTCGGAATTGAAGCGCCGATTACTCTTCGTATTAGGTGCTATCATTATATACCGTCTAGGTTCATTTGTGCCGATCCCTGGGATTGACGCCGCTGTACTTGCCGATTTCTTCGAGCAACAAAAGGGCACCATTGTTGAGATGTTCAACATGTTTAGCGGTGGTGCGCTTGAGCGAGCTTCAGTGTTAGCACTGGGTATTATGCCGTATATCTCGGCTTCGATTATTACGCAACTATTAACGCATATGTATCCTCCGTTTATAGAGCTTAAGAAAGAAGGTGAGCAAGGGCGTAAAAAAATTAGCCAGTACACACGCTATGGCACGCTTGTGCTTGCTACTATCCAATCAATCGGTATTGCCACAAGCTTACCGGGCATGATGGAAGGGTTAGTTGTTAACCCTGGTATGGGTTTCTATTTCACCGCAGTGGTGAGTTTAGTGACTGGTACTATGTTCCTTATGTGGTTGGGCGAACAAATAACAGAACGTGGTATTGGTAACGGTATCTCTGTTTTAATATTTGTTGGTATTGTAGCTAACCTGCCGTCTGCTATTGGTTCGACAGCTGAAATGGCGCGCCAAGGTGATTTGAATGTTTTTGTACTGTTGATGGTTGCGGTAATCGTATTCGCTGTTACTTATCTTGTAGTGTTTTTTGAACGTGGCCAACGACGTATTGTTGTTAACTACGCTAAACGCCAACAAGGTCGTCAAGTATTTGCTGCCCAAAGCACGCATTTACCACTAAAAGTAAATATGGCGGGTGTTATTCCACCAATTTTCGCTAGCAGTATAATTCTGTTCCCTGGTACAATTGCCAGCTGGTTCGGCCAGGGTGAAGGTCCGGTCGCTGATGTGTTACAAGCTATAGCTACAACGTTGACCCCAGGTCAGCCATTGTATGCAATGGTTTTAGCAGCAGCTATCATCTTCTTCTGCTTTTTCTACACAGCGTTGGTGTTTAACCCACGTGAAACAGCAGATAACCTGAAGAAATCTGGCGCATTTATCCCAGGTATTCGTCCAGGTGAGCAGACATCTAAATACATTGATAAAGTGATGACACGCCTGACATTGGCAGGTGCTTTGTATATAACCTTTATCTGTCTGGTGCCTGAATTCATGACAATGGCATGGCAAACGCCATTCTACTTCGGCGGTACATCAATTTTGATTATCGTAGTTGTTATCATGGACTTTATGGCACAAGTACAGACTCACCTGATGTCTCATCAGTATGATTCTGTGCTGAAAAAAGCGAACCTTAAAGGCTATGGTCGATAAGGTCAGTTTACGGAGTTGAGCAATGAAAGTACGTGCTTCCGTTAAGAAAATATGCCGTAACTGTAAAGTTATTAAACGTGCTGGTGTAGTACGCGTAATTTGCAGTGAGCCTAAGCATAAGCAAAGGCAAGGTTAAGTAAACAGCGTGCAGGCTGAGTTTTCTCGGCCTGTGTTTTTAGTAGTGATTTGGTCTTCGTTTGAGTATCCTTACGGGCTCTTCAAACAGATGATTACCAAATTCGAATATAGGAGATGTGTTAGTGGCCCGTATTGCTGGCATTAACGTCCCTGATCATAAACATGCAGTTATTGGTTTAACAGCTATTTATGGCATAGGTAAGACTCGCTCTAAGGCTATCTTAGCAGCGACTGGTATCGCCGAGACCACAAAAATCGGTGAACTTTCAGACGAAACTCTTGACGTATTGCGTGATGCAGTTGGCAAGTACACCGTTGAAGGTGATCTTCGTCGTGAAGTTACTTTAAATATCAAGCGCCTAATGGACCTTGGTTGTTATCGTGGCCTACGTCACCGTCGCTCTTTACCACTACGTGGTCAAAGAACTAAGACTAACGCGCGTACCCGTAAGGGTCCTCGTAAGCCTATTAAGCGATAAGGGGATAGTATTATGGCTAAGACACCAATTCGTCGTAAAAAGGTTAAAAAACAAGTTGCTGATGGTATGGCTCATGTTCATGCTTCTTTCAACAACACTATTGTAACGATTACCGATCGTCAAGGTAATGCACTATCATGGGCTACTGCCGGTGGTTCAGGTTTCCGTGGTTCACGTAAATCTACTCCATTTGCTGCTCAGGTTGCTGCAGAGCGTGCAGGTACTGCTGCTCAAGAATACGGTTTAAAAAATCTAGAAGTTTTCATCAAAGGTCCAGGTCCAGGTCGTGAATCTGCTGTACGTGCTTTGAATGCTGCTGGCTACCGTATTACCAACATTACTGACGTGACGCCAATACCACATAATGGTTGTCGTCCACCGAAGAAACGTCGCGTTTAACAATAGGTTAGGAGAAATAACATGGCAAGATATTTGGGCCCTAAGCTCAAGCTGAGTCGTCGTGAAGGCACTGACCTGTTCCTTAAGAGCGGCGTAAGAGCTATCGACTCTAAGTGTAAACTTGAGACTGCACCTGGTCAGCATGGCGCTCGTAAAGGTCGCTTATCTGATTACGGTTTACAATTACGTGAAAAGCAAAAAGTACGTCGTATCTACGGTGTATTAGAAAAGCAATTCCGTAACTACTACAAAGAAGCTGCTCGCCTTAAAGGTAATACAGGTGAAAACTTGTTACAGCTATTAGAGCAACGTTTAGACAATGTTGTATATCGCATGGGTTTTGCTAGCACACGTGCAGAAGCACGTCAGTTAGTAAGCCATAAAGCGATTTTAGTTAATGGTCGTGTTGTGAATGTTCCTTCGTACGTAATTGCTCCAGAAGATACTGTTGTAATCCGTGAGAAGTCTAAAACACAAGCACGTATCATCGCTGCTCTAGAGTTGGCTGAGCAACGTGAAAAGCCGACTTGGGTTGAAGTTGACGGTAAGAAATTGGAAGGCAGCTTTAAGCGTCTACCTGAGCGTTCAGATCTGTCTGCGGACATTAATGAACAACTAATCGTCGAACTTTACTCTAAGTAAAGTTAAGAGTTAAGAGAGGATAAAATGCAGGGTTCTGTTACAGAATTTCTAAAACCAAGGTTAGTCGATATCGACGCTATCAACCCAACACGTTCTAAAATAGTTTTAGAACCACTTGAGCGTGGCTTCGGTCACACTTTGGGTAATGCCTTACGCCGTATACTGCTTTCATCTATGCCTGGATGTGCAGTAACTGAAGTTGAAATCGACGGTGTATTGCATGAGTACAGCGCGAAAGAAGGCGTTCAAGAAGACATCATTGAAATACTATTAAACCTAAAAGGTTTAGCAGTAACGTTAGAAGGCAAAGATGAAGTTTTTCTGACCCTGGCTAAATCTGGTGTAGGCCCTGTGACTGCGTCAGATATTCAGCACGATGGCGATGTAACAATTGCTAACCCAGATCATGTTATTTGTAATTTAACAACAAATAACAGCGAGATCAGCATGCGTATTCGTGTTGAACGTGGTCGTGGTTATGTGCCGGCATCTAGTCGTTTATCCTCTGATGACGATGAGCGTCCAATTGGTAGATTGTTGCTTGATGCATCATTTAGCCCAGTTGAACGTATTGCGTACTCGGTTGAATCAGCTCGAGTTGAGCAACGTACAGATTTAGACAAGTTAATCATTGATATGGAAACAAACGGCACTTTAGATCCAGAAGAAGCGATCCGCCGTGCGTCTACTATCTTAGCTGAGCAATTAGATGCATTCGTAGATTTACGTGATGTAACTGAGCCAGAAGAGAAAGAAGAGAAGCCAGAATTCGATCCTATTCTACTTCGTCCAGTTGATGATCTTGAACTAACAGTACGCTCAGCAAATTGTTTGAAAGCCGAGCAAATTCAATATATCGGTGATTTAGTTCAGCGCACTGAAGTTGAGCTTCTTAAAACGCCTAATTTAGGTAAGAAGTCTCTAACTGAAATTAAAGACGTGCTAGCTTCACGTGGACTTTCTCTAGGCATGCGCCTAGAAAATTGGCCACCTGCAAGTTTAGCTGAATAATCTAAATCACTATATTAGTTTAGTTAGAAGGATAGGGTCATGCGCCATCGTAAGAGTGGTCGTCAATTAAACCGTAACAGTAGCCATCGTAAAGCGATGTTTAGCAATATGGCAGGTTCTTTGGTGAAACATGAAATCATCAAAACTACTTTGCCTAAAGCGAAAGAGTTACGTCGTGTAATTGAACCTTTAATCACACTGGCTAAGACTGACAGTGTAGCAAATCGCCGTTTAGCGTTTGCTCGCACGCGTGATAATGAAGTTGTTGGTAAGTTATTCAGTGAAATCGGTCCACGTAACGCGGATCGTCCAGGTGGTTACACTCGTATTCTTAAGTGTGGCTTCCGTACTGGTGATAATGCACCAATGGCTTATATTGAACTAGTTGGTCGCCCAGCGACTAGCGAAGCAGTTCAAGAAGACGCACAGTCTGCAGAGTAAGTCTTAAAGAAACCTAAAAGCCGAGCCTATGCTCGGCTTTTTCTTGCCTAAAATTTGTTAATCTATATGGATCAGTGATTACCTTCTATTATGATCGTTTACGAGTACTGACTCATAGATTCTAAATTGATAAGTTGTTTTAACACCTGCTTTAATATCCCTACCAAGTTACTCTTTACTTATTACTCATTCAAAATAGCCTATCAGATCATGGTTAAGGATTATCTTCATTATATATTGTTCGTTTAGAGCTATTATATAATACAACTCCAAAACTTAGATTATCCAGTAGAGCGGCCCACTACGAAGTTTATATTTATAAATCTGATTATAAGACATAACGTGTACTCATTTACCTATATACCTATATTAAGAATCTCATATCAAGGTTGAGTATTACGGCCTAAGTAAACTTATTTCTTAATATTATTAAATTATGATTAAACATAGCTCGATCAATTCAATTTTCGCCTTTTGATTACTTTAAATGATTTTAAGTAATACGAGTCTTCTCATATTGGTTAGTTATTTAGCATAGATGATCCAAATATGTCTTTATTCATTAGTAGTTGTCATAACTTTCATTTCAAATAGCGCTATAAATTTCTTAACGATAGTAGTTTAGTTGTGTTTTTAAGCGTTTAGCTCAAATACTCAGCGAACAGCAGTTTATTTCAAGTTTTCTTTAAAAAACAGTTGATCTGTTTTTGGATCTCCCTATAATGCGACCCCACTGAGAAGGGAAACGCCGAAGCATAGCAAGGCAGCAACTACTTAGAGAGTTAA
>NZ_JBEONZ010000018.1:0-76138 GCF_040308705.1 Pseudoalteromonas sp. 19-MNA-CIBAN-0066 | reverse complement strand
GAATAATGTACACAAGTCTCCCGCGTAGGTTGGGCGAGCGTAGCGACACCCGACGATAAAGAGCATCAAAAATAGCTAGATTGTTGCTTTTCTACTGCGTAGTGCATCGATAGCAAATGCTATTTATTAAGTGAGTATATTTATCCATGCTCATACTTGCTCAACTGGATTAAGCTATGGCAAATATGGAGGTAAGAGTATCATTGGCAGGTTTTACATATCTATCAATATGGGTGACTAGTAATGGCCACTGGGTGCTGTCCGGATGGCATAGCATCTGTGGTAATTAGCAAGTGTTGCCGTATTATATCCTTAGTGAGGTGGGAGCTATAATTGCCTCAGTTTTACCTACGACAAGCAATTTATCGAGTTTAGTGGTCTGCACTAATTATAAATTAGAATATTTAATGGGTTGTTGGAATTAACTCCCGGTTATTATCACGCTTAACAGTTAGTAAGTTTATGGAAGTGATATTGTGAAATGATTTGAGCTAAAATGATAGCGTAAACTAAAAACCCAACATGAGCTGGGTTTTTAATTAATTTAATGCGCTAGGAGCTACTTATTAGCTTCGTTAAATTATCTATGTAGTTCGCCGACTCTTTCAGGTTGGTAGGTTACTTCTTTTATTTTTACTTTTATTAAACCTCCACCAGGCTTAGGCCATTCAATTTCATCTCCTTGTGATAGCCCAAGTAAAGCGCCGCCTATAGGGGCTAAAATTGATATTTTTTGGCCGCTAGCGTCAAGATCTTTCGGGTAGACAAGAGTTAAATTAAATTCTTCTTTTGAAGATTCTACAACAAAATTTACCGTCGAATTCATGGTAACTATTGTTGCTGGAACGTCTTTAGGATCAACTATAGTTGCTCGTCCTAATTCTGCTTCAAGTTCTTTTTCACCCGCAAAACTGTTTGCTGGCAATGATTCGATTAAATCATATAGTCTATCTGCATCTAATGATGAGATGATTATTTCAGGTCTTTTATTCAACTCAATATCCTTAATAATGTTTATGTAAATAAAACTTACTCTGAGTATGATTCGGCATAAGCTTAATTGCACTAGAATACGTTGAAGTAATTTTTATTTGCAACTCAATAATCAACTATCTTAAGCAATAGTACTTAAGTGACTAAGAGTATAGTTAGTTTTTTATTTTTTCTATAACATTAAAAACCCAGCCGAGGCTGGGTTTTTTTAACCGGGAGGTTTAGGTGGGGTTTACATCATACCGCCCATTCCACCCATACCGCCCATGCCACCCATATCAGGAGCGCTATCATCTTTAGGGATTTCAGCTACCATAGCTTCGGTAGTGATCATTAGACCCGCAATAGACCCTGCAAATTGTAGTGCAGAGCGTGTTACTTTAGTTGGATCTAGGATACCCATTTCAATCATGTCATTGTATTCGCCAGTAGCAGCATTGTAACCAAAGTTACCTGAACCTGCTTTAACTGCGTTAATTACAACTGAAGCTTCGTCACCTGCGTTTGTTACGATTTGACGAAGTGGCGCTTCCATTGCACGAAGTGCAACCTTAATGCCGTGATTTTGATCTTCGTTGTCGCCAACTAAATCTACAAGCTTACTTGCTGCACGAACTAGTGCAACGCCGCCGCCAGGTACTACGCCTTCTTCAACCGCTGCACGAGTTGCATTTAATGCATCTTCAACGCGGTCTTTTTTCTCTTTCATTTCCATTTCAGTCGCAGCACCAACTTTGATTACTGCAACACCGCCAGCTAGTTTAGCCATGCGCTCTTGTAGTTTTTCTTTATCGTAGTCTGATGTTGCTTCTTCGATTTGTGCTTTAATTTGTGAAACACGGCCGTTAATACCTGCTTCTTCGCCAGCACCATCAATGATAGTTGTATCATCTTTAGTGATAATTACGCGCTTAGCTGTACCTAGGTCTTCAACTGTTGCTTTTTCAAGCTCAAGGCCGATTTCTTCTGAAATCACAGTACCGCCAGTTAATACAGCGATATCTTGTAGCATTGCTTTACGACGGTCGCCAAAACCAGGAGCTTTCACTGCTGATACTTTAACAATACCGCGCATGTTATTAACTACTAATGTAGCTAATGCTTCGCCTTCAAGGTCTTCTGCGATGATTAGTAGTGGCTTGCTTGCTTTAGCAACTGCTTCTAATGTTGGTAATAATTCGCGAATGTTAGATATTTTTTTATCTACAAGTAGAATAAATGGGTTATCTAGTTCAACAGTACCTTTTTCTGGGCTGTTAATAAAGTAAGGAGATAGGTAACCACGGTCAAACTGCATGCCTTCAACAACATCGAGTTCATTTTCTAGTGATTGACCTTCTTCTACAGTAATAACACCACTGTTACGGCCTACTTTTTCCATTGCTTGTGCAATGATGTCGCCAATCTCTTTATCAGAGTTAGCTGAAATAGTACCTACTTGTGCAATTGCTTTAGTGTCAGAGCATGGAACAGATAACGCTTTAAGCTCTGCAACAGCAGCAATTACTGCTTTGTCGATGCCGCGCTTAAGGTCCATTGGGTTCATGCCTGCTGCAACAGCTTTAAGGCCTTCGTTTACAATAGACTGTGCAAGTACTGTAGCGGTAGTTGTACCATCGCCGGCTGCATCGTTAGCTTTAGATGCAACTTCTTTAACCATTTGTGCGCCCATGTTTTCAAACTTGTCTTCAAGTTCGATTTCTTTTGCTACAGATACACCATCTTTAGTGATAACTGGAGAGCCAAATGATTTATCTAGTACAACGTTACGGCCTTTAGGACCTAATGTAACTTTTACTGCGTTTGCCAGGATGTTTACGCCAGTTAGCATTTTAGCGCGTGCGTCACCTGCAAAAAGTACTTCTTTTGCTGCCATGTTTTAAATTCCTCTAAATTCTTAAATGTTTATAAACGAAAAGTAGGTTTAGCCTACAATGCCTAAAATATTATCTTCACGCATGATCAGGTACTCTTGACCTTCGATCTTTTCAACTTTCTCAACATATGAGCCAAATAACACAGTGTCACCGGCTTTAACTTCTAATGCTCTAACATCACCGCTTTCTAAAATGCGACCATTACCTACGGCTACAACTTCTCCGCGGGTTGATTTTTCAGCTGCAGAGCCAGTTAATACAATACCGCCAGCAGATTTTGTTTCTTCTTCTAGACGCTTAACGATCACGCGATCATGTAAAGGACGAATATTCATTTATTTAGTTCTCCTAACAGTTTCTGCGAAGGGCAGAAAAAAGCTTATATTGGTTGCATTCAATAATGGGGGTGTTACGCCAAAATCCAAGCGTAAAATTAAAAAAATTAATCTTTTCGTTCAAACTCACCATCTATGATGGTCGGTTTGTTCACTTGATGAGGATCTGCCTCAGTTTGACTGTGCTGGGTAAATGGTGAACCACCTTGTTGCATACCTGCACTCATACGTACAGTAGCTTGGCTAGCAAGGCCGGCTGCCAGTTTGTTGCGAATTACTGGCGTTAATAATAGTAGCCCAAAAACGTCGGTCATAATGCCAGGCGTTAACAATAATACGCCAGCTATAATAACGCATATACCAGTAAATAATTCTTTCGCAGGCATTTGCCCTTCGGCCATTTGAGTTTGTGCTTTTTGTAGCGCGCTCATACCTTGTTGTTTTACCATTTTTGCGCCTAAAATCGCGGTAATAATTACTAGCGCAATTGTCGAAAAACCACCTATTACCTCGCTTACTTGTATAAGTAAGGCGATTTCAATAATAGGAATAATGATAAACAACACAAATAAAAATCTAAACATAAAGCTCTCTAAATAATGAAACTCAAAAGAGTTGATGAAATATAAGTGAGGGTGGAGCGGTCTAATTTCAAGGATACAGTAAGCGCTATTACTATTTTTTTGCAGTTATAGCACCTACACATTACATACGCTATCAGATACTATGCTTACAGACATTATTAAACACATAAAGGTTCATTATGGCGGCGCAATTTAAACTTATTTTTACTACCTGCAAAGATGAAAATGAAGCAAGAGAGCTGGCAAAAGCATTAGTTGAGAGAAAACTGGCTGCATGTGTGAATATTCTACCAAAGGTAGCTTCTATTTATATATGGGAAGGTGAAGTAGTTGAGGCAACCGAAGCTAAACTATTGATCAAAACAAAGTTAGATAAAATGAACGATGTATTTTTAACTATTAAAGCATTACACAGCTACGAAGTGCCAGAGATCCAGGTTGTTGATGTGGCAACGGGTAACCTAGCTTATTTTAATTGGATGGATGAGGTACTTAATTAATGCGTTTTTTCTTTTTGTTACTGGTTGCATTATTAGCGGCTCCAGCTAAGGCTAATAATATACTTGGTGATTTACTTGCACCTCCACAACAAACCTTTTTACAAGTAGACCAAGCATTTGTATTTGATTTTGATCAGCAAGATAATACTTTATTTATAGGCTGGGATATTGCACCTGAATACTACTTATATAAAAATAAAATAGAGATTATTGCCAAAGGCGCGAATATAGAAGTAGGCGACTTAGGTAATGGAGAAGTTATCGAAGATGAGTTCTTTGGTAAAACAGAAGTTTTTTTTAATGCACTTAGTATTGTTAGTAAGCTCAGTAATGTAACTGAGGGAGCAGTAGTAAAAGTGCGTTACCAAGGTTGTGCTGAAGCTGGGTTATGTTACCCACCTGAAGTTATTAGTATTCCGCTAAACAAAATTGCCGGTGAACAGCTGCAAAATGCTGATGATGCTACGCACAGTGCAACCTCTGCAAACGCATTTACAGCATTAAGTCAGGCTAATGCGCCGACAAGCAATGCGCCTAAAAAAGATCTGACCTTTACCGAGCAGTTAGCAAGCCAAGGGCTAATTACTAATTTACTGATATTTTTTGTTGTTGGTGTTGGTCTGGCTTTTACACCGTGTGTATTTCCAATGTTTCCAATTTTGTCGAGCTTAATTGCTGGGCAAAAAAATCTCTCAACTAAAAAAGCCTTCGCGTTATCATTTGTATATATTCAAGGTATGGCAGTGACCTACGCGGCATTAGGTTTGGTTGTGGCCGCACTTGGCGGGCAAGTTCAAGGTTATTTGCAGCACCCTTATGTACTTATTAGCTTTAGTTTATTGTTTGTATTATTAGCAATGTCGATGTTTGGTTGGTACGAAATAAAGCTACCAAGTGGCATGATGAACAAGTTAACCCAAGTAAGTAATAACCAAAAAGGTGGCAACTACGTTGGTGTGTTTTTAATGGGCGTATTATCGGGCTTGATTGCCTCGCCTTGCACCACCGCACCTTTGTCAGCGGCGCTATTGTTTGTAGCACAAAGTGGCGACTATTTAGTGGGGGGATTAACGCTTTATGTACTGAGTTTAGGGATGGGACTGCCATTATTGTTACTCGGTACATCGGGCGGAAAATTATTGCCTAAAGCCGGTGGCTGGATGGAACAAGTTAAAACCCTATTTGGCTTTATTATGCTAGTTGTGCCACTTATATTACTTGAGCGCCTTTTAGATGCCGATGTTATTTTATTAATGGCGGGAGTATTGGCCTTGGCAACCGCGCTTTACTTGCATCACTGGCAAAGTAGCCAAACACAAGGAAAATTAAAAACAGCACTGTGGTTTGCTGCAACGTTACTCGTTGTTAGTGGCTTTAACTTAACTAAAAATTATTTTTGGCCAGTACACATGCAAACAATGCAAGTAAGTGCGCAAAGTAATGAGTTTAAGCAAGTAGCCAATTTAACTGAGTTAAAAGCAGCCGTTGCTCACGCTAATGAGCAAGGCCGACTGGTTATGGTCGACTTATATGCTGATTGGTGTATTGCGTGTAAAGAATTTGAGCATTACACCTTTCCCGATGCAAAAGTGCAAAATGAGTTTAGTCACTTTGAGCTTATTCAAGTCGATTTAACCGACAGCGATAACAAAACAATCGAACTAATGGAAGAATATACGGTGTTTGGTTTACCTAGTATTTTGTTTTTTAATACCCAAGGAGAGGAGCTAAGTGCACAACGTGTTACCGGCTTTTTGAATGCTGAAGATTTTGCTCAGCACCTATCTACACTACGCGCCAGCGTAAAGTAGCAATATAATAGCCCCCCATAATTTAAAGGTGGGGCTATTACTACTGCCTCAACACTTGTACCCAATACAGAGATAAGACCAGTATTTTGCTGTTATTTACGTCGAAATCACTATAATAGTTGGTTAACGTGAGAAATTGTTGTTATCTTATTTTTTATACTCACATTTTTGTAAAAAATTAGCTAACGACTGCTTAACTCATTACTTATAGGATATATCGCGTATTATGGCTGCAAAATTCAAGCTTTTAGTTATAAATGGCCCAAATTTAAATATGCTAGGTAAACGTGAGCCAGATAAATACGGTTCACGTACGCTAAGCGAAATTATGAGCGAACTAACATGTGCCGCTGATAGTTTAAATGTTGAGTTAACGCACTTCCAAAGTAATAGTGAGCAAGCATTGATAGAGCGTATTCACGATACTTGGCAAGCGATTGATTACATAATTATTAATCCTGCTGCATTTACGCATACGAGCGTCGCATTACGTGATGCATTGTTAAGTGTTGATATTCCGTTTTTTGAAGTGCATTTAAGCAACGTGCACGCACGTGAAGCGTTTCGCCATCATTCGTATTTTTCTGATGTGGCGCAAGGCGTAATATGTGGATTAGGTGCAATGGGTTATCACGCAGCGCTTGAAGCTGCAGTAAACCTATTGCAAAACTCAAATTAATTTTAAACACACAAACTAATAGGCGGGCCGTTTATGGATATTCGCAAGATCAAAAAACTTATTGAATTAGTAGAAGAGTCAGGTATTGCTGAGCTAGAAATCACTGAAGGTGAAGAGTCAGTACGTATAAATCGTAATAACATGAGTGCAGGCCCAGGCTATGCTCAGTTTGCGCCACAGCAATATGCACCAGCACCAGTTGCCGCTCCAGTTGCTGCAGCTCCTGCAGCAGCAGTTGAAGCCGCTGCTCCAGCAGCCTCTACAGGTCATCAAGTTAAATCACCTATGGTTGGCTCATTCTACGCTGCAGCTTCACCAGAAGCGCCAGCATACGTAGAAGTTGGTTCTCAAGTTAAAGTTGGCGATACATTATGTATCATCGAAGCAATGAAAATGATGAACCAAATTGAGTCAGACAAAGCTGGTACAGTAAAAGCTATTTTAGCTGAAAATGGCGAGCCAATAGAATTTGATCAACCTTTATTCATCATTGAATAATAGCGCAACCTAAAAGGCCAACTCTAATGTTAGATAAAGTAGTCATTGCAAACCGAGGTGAAATTGCACTTCGTATATTGCGCGCCTGCAAAGAGCTTGGGATCAAAACGGTTGCTGTGCATTCAACGGCAGATCGCGATCTTAAGCATGTATTGCTTGCAGATGAAACCATCTGTATTGGTAAACCAGCAGCAACAGAAAGTTATTTAGATATTCCGCGTATTATTGCCGCGGCTGAAATAACTGACGCTGTAGCGATTCATCCTGGTTATGGTTTTCTTGCAGAAAATGCTGATTTTGCCGATCAAGTTGAGCAAAGTGGTTTTGTATTTATTGGTCCTACTGGCGATACAATTCGTCTTATGGGCGATAAAGTATCTGCAATCGCAGCAATGCGTAAAGCAGGTGTTCCGTGTGTACCAGGCTCAGATGGTCCAGTATCAGATGACAAAGAGCGCAATATGCAAATTGCTAAGCGCATTGGTTATCCGGTAATCATTAAAGCCGCCGGTGGCGGTGGTGGTCGCGGTATGCGTGTTGTGCGCAGCGAAGCTGAACTGATTGATTCAATTGCATTAACCCAACAAGAAGCGAAGCAGTTCTTTGGTAATGGCATGGTTTACATGGAGAAATACCTTGAAAACCCACGTCATATCGAAGTACAAATTTTAGCTGATGGCCAAGGTAATGCAGTGCATTTAGGTGAACGTGATTGCTCTATGCAACGTCGTCACCAAAAAGTAGTAGAAGAAGCACCCGCTCCAGGAATTACAGCAGAAACACGTAAATTTATTGGTGAGCGCTGTACGCGTGCCTGTATTGAAATTGGTTATCGTGGAGCTGGTACGTTTGAGTTTTTATACGAAAACGGCGAGTTTTATTTTATCGAAATGAATACCCGTATTCAGGTTGAGCATACAATTACTGAAATGGTTACAGGTATTGATTTAGTTAAAGAACAGCTAAAAATTGCTGCTGGTCAGCCATTGTCGTTCACTCAAGACGATGTTGTTATTCGCGGCCATGCAATTGAATGTCGTATTAACGCAGAAGACCCAGAAACCTTTATTCCGTCACCGGGTAAAATTACACGTTTTCATCCTGCGGGTGGTTTAGGTATTCGTTGGGACAGCCATATTTATGCTGACTACACGGTTCCACCACATTACGATTCAATGATTGGTAAGCTAATTACTTACGGTGAAAACCGTGACGTAGCAATTGCTCGTGCACGTAACGCACTAAATGAATTAGTAATCGACGGTATTAAAACCAATACTCCGCTGCATAAAAGAATTCTTGCAGACGAAAACTTCCAAAATGGTGGGACTAATATCCACTATCTTGAGAAAAAATTGGGACTATAATTCCTCGTTAATAGAAACCGGCGCTTAGCCGGTTTTTTTATCTTTAAAAATTGGCTGTATCACCTTAAATAAATAATCTGGTATGATTAACAAATATGCGCTTTAATAAATTTTTGAGGTAAAGGTAATAATGTCACGTAGTTTTAAGTCTCACTTGAGTGATGATATTGCCACGGTAACAATGGGCAATCGAATTGCGGCTATTATAGAGCAAGGTGCGGTAATTTATTTACATGGCGATTTAGGCGCGGGTAAAACCACCTTTACACGTGGCATAGTGCAAGGTTTTGGCCATACAGGTAAGGTTAAAAGTCCAACGTATACCTTAGTAGAGCCATATGAGCTGGAGCGCGCTAATGTTTACCACTTTGATTTGTATCGTTTAGGCGATCCAGAAGAACTTGAATATATGGGAATACGCGATTACTTTTCAGCGCAAGCAATTTGTGTGGTTGAATGGCCAGAAAAAGGCGGAGAGTTTATTCCTGTGCCAGATTTAAATATTACCTTAAGCTATGTAGGCGATGAGCGAAATATCGTTATTAATAGTGCCAGTGAGCGTGGTAGCGTAATTATTGAAAAACTAAATAACTTAACCTCAGAGTAATAATATTGGTTATATAACAAATAATAAAATAGTTAAGGCAGTCACTATCAACATGAGTCGCGGTGTAATTAAACTCTTTATTTATCTTGTAGCTATCACTATGAGTTCGTCGCTATGGGCACAAAATACCATTAATAGTGTGCGTGTTTGGCCATCTCCCGATAGCACTCGGGTGGTATTTGATTTAACTGAAAAGCCTGACTTTAGTTATTTTATGCTTAAAAATCCTAGCCGTTTAGTGGTTGATTTAGAGCAAACACGGGAGCTTAAAGTGTTACCCGGTATTCCGCCTGAGCATCAAATTGTTAGTAAGCTTCGTTATTCTAAACCAAAAAATAAACACAGCGTGCGCTTTGTATTTGAATTGAGTGCCCCGGTAAAGCCTGTGGTTTTTGCATTAGCACCAACGGGCCCCTATAAAAACAGGTTGGTTGTTGATCTATATGATAAAAGTGAATCATCCACAGCAGTATCACCAGCGCAAACAGCGGCTAAAAACCGTCAATTAAGCCAAGAGCGCGATATTGTTATTGCGATTGACGCTGGTCACGGTGGCGAAGACCCTGGCTCAATTGGCCCATCGGGTACCTATGAAAAAACGATTACATTACAAATAGCTAAACGCTTAGAGAGGATGATTGACTCTGAGCGCGGGATGATTTCGCGTATGGTGCGCAGCGGCGATTACTTTGTAAAGCTCAATACCCGCACCAATCGTGCTCGTGAGAAAAAAGCTGATTTTTTTGTCTCTATTCATGCTGATGCATTTACGAGCCCAGGTCCAAATGGTGCCTCAGTGTGGGTGTTATCACTGCGCCGTGCTAACTCAGAAATAGGTAAATGGATTGAAGATAAAGAAAAACACTCTGAGCTTTTAGGTGGCGCGGCAGATGTAATAAAAGATGCCGCCAATGAAAAGTACTTAGCGCAAGCACTGCTTGATATGTCGATGGATCATTCGATGAAAACCGGTTTGAGCGTTGCTGATGAAGTAGTAAAAGAGCTGCGTAAGGTGGCAAAGTTACATAAAAAAGACCCTCAACATGCGAGTCTTGCAGTATTAAAGTCACCAGACATTCCTTCTATTTTAATCGAAACAGGGTTTATTTCTAATCCCCGTGAAGAAAAATTGCTAAAAAGTGCTAATCACCAAGAGCGTTTAGCCAAAGCTATATTTACCTCAATTAAAAATTATTACTTAAAAAATCCACCTGACGATTCTTTATTTGCCAAGTTAAAGTCGCAATATCCAACCAAGCATAAAGTTCGCCCGGGGGAGTCGTTAAGCATGTTAGCGAGTCGCTACGGCATAACTATAAACAAGTTAAAGCAGGCGAATAAATTAAGCTCTAATA
This sequence comes from Pseudoalteromonas sp. 19-MNA-CIBAN-0066, assembly GCF_040308705.1. Classification (NCBI taxonomy): domain Bacteria; kingdom Pseudomonadati; phylum Pseudomonadota; class Gammaproteobacteria; order Alteromonadales; family Pseudoalteromonadaceae; genus Pseudoalteromonas; species Pseudoalteromonas sp. 19-MNA-CIBAN-0066. The sequence goes on along the minus strand of NZ_JBEONZ010000018.1, from coordinate 65,532 downwards.
CCTTATTTATTGGCCAAGAACTCGATATACCGCAAAGTTAATTGCTTATCATTAGAGCCATGTTTGTTAGGAAGTTGAATGAGTATTGAAATACTACCCGCACGTTTAGCGAACCAAATTGCTGCAGGTGAAGTGGTCGAGCGCCCCGCGTCGGTGGTAAAAGAATTAGTAGAAAACAGCCTAGATGCTGGTGCTACACGCATTCAAATAGATATTGAGCGAGGTGGGCACAAACTAATTCGTATTCGTGACAATGGTGCGGGTATTGCTCAAGACGAGCTTACATTGGCGCTTTCTCGCCATGCAACCAGTAAATTGAAATCCCTCGATGATTTAGAAAATATTTGCTCACTGGGATTTAGAGGTGAAGCACTGGCGTCAATTAGTTCCGTTTCGCGCTTAACGCTAAGCTCAAAAACTAAACATCAAGAAGCCGCTTGGCAAGCATTTGCACAAGGCCGCGATATGGCTGTGCAAGTAAAACCAGTAGCGCACCCAGATGGCACCACCATAGAAGTAAAAGATTTATTTTTTAATACGCCAGCCCGGCGCAAATTTTTACGTACCGAAAAAACAGAGTTTAGCCATATTGATGAGCTTATAAAGCGCATTGCGCTGAGTCGATTTGATGTATCTATTACCCTTACTCATAATGAAAAAGTAGTCAGGCAGTACCGTGCTAAAACTGATCCTAGCCAAGCAATTGCCCGTGTAGCGCAAGTGGCGGGTAAAGTATTTGCTGAGCAAGGCTTGCATATTCAATCGGGCGAGGGGGGCTTGCAGCTCCATGGCTGGGTATTGCCGGTTGGTTCTGCTAACACCGTGCAGTATACCTATGTAAACAATCGCATGATGCGCGACAAGCTTATACTGCACGCTATTCGCCAAGCATTTGAAGAAGTAAGTGGTGCCCAAGAGTTACCCGGTTTTGTTATTTATATTGATATTGACCCTCGTCAAGTTGATGTAAATGTTCATCCGGCAAAACACGAAGTACGTTTTCATCAAGGGCGTTTAGTACACGACTTTATACTACAAGCAATTAAACAAGTTGTTGTGCCACTGCAAGGTGAGTTTACTAATGAGCCTTTAAATAACCTAGCCGATACGGCATTTAGTCAGACAGACACTGCGCGTTCTCCCACTGGGAATTTTGAGTCGGGTGAGGTATTTGATTATCCTAAATCGCAATTGCAACCATCTCATAGTGTCAGTTCTGGCGGCGCATCGCTAGGTTCGCGTAGTGCGGGAGGGAGTGGCGGCGCCTACAGAGCTACACCTAGCACTAATCATCATGATATTAATGCTTTTTATCAGGGCGTGAGTGAGCAGCATGCCGCGCATTTTGACCAAGGCGCTCACGTATCTGTTGGGGTTAACCAGTCACACGCTGTGGAGCAGGCAGTGGCTTTAAAAACGGTTGCTATTATCAGCATCAACGAAGGCGTGTGTGTGTTTAGCAGCGAGCAGCAATTGTATTGCTCACATTTTAAATATGCATTAGTTGATGATTGGCATGAGCAAATAAAAGAGCAGGGCAGCTTAGAGGGCAAAGCGCTGTTGTTGCCAGTACGGGTTAATTTATCCAAGCAAGACTGTGAGCTAATAGCAGCGCAACAGTCGTGGTTTACGCTATTAGGTTTTGAGCTAATTATTGAAAAACAGTTTGTGATGGTTAAAAAACTTCCTGCGTGCTTATATTTATTAGACGTTACTAGCGCGGTTGAAAGCCTGCTGGAAGCGTGTAAAGCACCACTTGAAAACATAGAAAGCTGGTTGGCGTGGCAGATGCAGCACACACCAGCGCGTTTTTATTCCAGCAATATCTTTTTAGCGCAGCAAGCCCGCATGCAAAATAATCCGCAAACAATTGAACGTTTGCGTGTAAAAGCAGTTAAAATAGATATAGAGCACTATTTAACGCAATTAGATTAAGGTATTCGTGTTGAGTAATTTACCAGTCATATTTTTAATGGGTCCAACTGCAGCGGGTAAAACGGCGTTGGCAATTTCATTGTGTGAGCATTTAAATACCGAAATAATTAGTGTTGATTCAGCGTTAGTATATAAGGGTATGGATATTGGCACGGCTAAACCCGATGCATCAGAGTTAGCACGTGCTCCGCATCACTTAATTGATTTACTTGACCCAAGTGAAACTTATTCAGTTGCTGATTTTAGACGTGATGCGATAATAAAAATAGATGAATTTCATCAGCAAGGTAAGGTGCCGGTATTAGTTGGCGGCACCATGTTGTACTTCAAGGCTCTGATTGATGGTTTATCACCACTGCCAGAAGCTAACGTGGAAATAAGAGCCGAACTTGAAGCGCAAGCTGCGCAATATGGCTGGCCACATTTGTATCAAGAACTGGTAAAAATAGACCCGCAAGCAGCGCAAAAAATGAGTGAAAACGATTCACAAAGAATTAATCGTGCTTTAGAGGTATACAAATTAACAGGTAAAACCATGACCGAGCTGCAAAAGCAAAAACAGCCGGTTTTACCTTATACTTTTCATCAATTTGCTATTGCGCCAACGCAGCGCAGTGAATTACATCAGCGAATTGAAAAAAGGTTTAAAATAATGCTCGAACAGGGGTTTGAAAATGAAGTTTCGACCCTATATCTACGTAAGGATTTACACCCCAATATGCCTTCTATTCGTTGTGTAGGTTATAGACAAATGTGGGATTACCTTGCGGGTGAAATTGACCATGATGAAATGGTATTTCGCGGCATTGCGGCTACACGTCAATTGGCTAAACGCCAATTAACTTGGTTAAGAAGCTGGCCTGATGTTACATGGTTAACAACGGGTGATGAAGAAAACTTGCATCGTGTAGTAAGTTCGCTAAGCTAGTAGTAGTTGAATAAAATTTAGCTTTGTTAAATAAGTTCAGCCACTTAATTATAATAACACCTAGAACGAAGGAATAATAACATGGCAAAAGGCCAATCGTTACAAGACCCATTTTTGAATGCACTACGCCGTGAGCGCATCCCAGTATCAATCTTTTTGGTTAATGGCATAAAATTACAAGGTAAAATTCAGTCATTTGATCAATTTGTTATTTTACTAGAAAACACCGTAAATCAAATGGTGTATAAACATGCAATTTCAACAGTTGTTCCTGCTCGTGCAGTTAATTTCCAAGGTGTTCAAGAAAATGACGACACTGAAGAACCTGAAGCTGGAAACATTTAAATTAGGAGCGTGATGCTTGTTTGACCGCTATAAATCTGGCGAACAGGCAGTTTTAGTTCATATTGACTTTCCTAAAGAGGGGGATCGTGAAGATCTTCACGAATTAGAATTGTTGGTATCTTCTGCTGGTGTTAGTAGTTTGGCGGTTGTGCAAGGCAGCCGTCAAGCACCACATCCGAAACTATTTGTCGGAACTGGTAAAGCAGAAGAAATAGCTGAGACTGTTAAAATCCACAATGCCGATGTCGTTATTTTTAATCATCAACTCAGACCGTCCCAAGAGCGTAACTTAGAACGCATTTTGCAATGTCGTGTGCTTGATAGAACCACCCTTATTCTTGATATATTTGCGCAACGTGCACGTACCCACGAAGGTAAGTTGCAAGTTGAACTGGCGCAATTGCGTCATATGTCCACGCGACTAATTCGTGGTTGGACGCATTTAGAGCGTCAAAAAGGGGGCGTGGGTTTGCGTGGGCCAGGTGAAACACAGCTCGAAACCGATAGACGCTTATTGCGCGCCCGCCTGCAAAATATTCGTGCACGCCTAGATAAAGTTGCTGTACAGCGCGAGCAAGGTAGACGAGCTCGTAGCCGTAACGAAATACCAACTGTATCGTTAGTAGGGTATACTAACGCGGGTAAATCAACATTATTTAATCGTATTACAAACTCAGATGTTTATGCTGCAGATCAATTGTTTGCGACGCTTGACCCAACGTTACGAAAACTTGAGTTAGGCGATGTTGGTCCGGTTATTTTAGCCGATACTGTTGGCTTTATTCGCCATTTGCCGCATGACTTAGTGGCGGCATTTAAAGCGACGCTAACAGAAACGCGAGAAGCCGACTTACAGCTGCATGTTATTGATGTGGCAGATGCACGACTAAAAGAAAATATTGAACAAGTACAATCAGTACTCAAAGAAATTGAAGCTGATGAAGTACCGCAATTATTGGTTTATAACAAAATTGATGCGCTGGATGATATTACTGCGCGTATTGATCGCGATGATGAAGGCCAACCTATAAGGGTATGGCTTTCTGCTCAAACCGGCGAAGGTTGCGAGTTACTTAGCGAAGCTATTAGCGAATTACTTGCTAAACAAATGCTTAGCGAAACATTATTGCTCGCACCACAATATGGACGGTTAAGATCGTCGTTATTTAGTTTAAGTGCGGTAAGCGACGAGCGCTTTGATGAACAAGGTAACTGGCTGTTAGATGTTAGGTTACCTGTAGTTGAGTGGAATCGTTTAATTAAAGAATTTGGTCCTGAAATTGCTGGTTTTATCGTCTGTGATTAAAAATTGATGTAATTAATGTCGGTTTTTGTATAAGAAACGCAGTAGATTTGTTAGATTTAACTCAATTTCCTTATTTATTTAGATAACAATGGAGTATAGCTATGGCCTGGAATGAACCGGGTAATAATGGCAATGATAAAGATCCGTGGAATAACAAAGGCGGACGAGATCAAGGCCCACCTGATTTAGACGAGGTGCTGCGTAAATTCAGTAACAAGTTTAGTGGCTTATTTGGCGGCAAAAAACCGGGCAATGGTAGCGGCGGTGGACTTGGTGGAGCCGGTATTTCATTTATACTTATAATTGCTGTAATTGTATGGGCACTCAGTGGTATTTATACCGTGAAAGAAGCTGAGCGTGGTGTGGTTCTTCAATTTGGTAAGTATGATCGTATTGCTGATCCTGGTCTGCGTTGGAAAATGACCTTTATTGAAACCATAATACCAGTAGATATTGAAGCTGTTCGTTCATTATCAACGTCTGGTTTTATGTTAACTGAAGACGAAAACGTAGTAAGCGTTGAGTTCCAAGTTCAATATCGTGTTATTGACCCATACTTGTATAAATTTAGTGTAACTAATGCTGATAGTAGCTTAGAAGAAGCACTAGAAAGTGCACTACGTTATGTAGTTGGCCATGCAAAAATGGACCAAGTACTGACAAACGGCCGTGAGGTTGTGCGCCAAAATACATGGGATGAGCTGAACAAGGTTATTGAACCTTATAACTTAGGTTTAATTGTGACTGACGTGAACTTTAAAGATTCTCGTCCACCGGCTGAAGTTAAAGATGCGTTTGATGATGCAATTGCTGCACAAGAAGATGAAGAGCGCTTTATCCGTGAAGCTGAAGCATATGCGCGTGAAATTGAACCTCGTGCTCGTGGTCAAGTTACACGTATGACTCAAGAAGCCGAAGGTTATCAAGAGCGTATTACACTTGAGGCACAAGGTGAAGTTGCTCGTTTTGAAAAGCTATTACCAGAATATCAAGCGGCTAAAACAGTAACTCGTGAACGTTTATACATTGATGCAATGCAAGAAGTATTAGGCAATAGCTCTAAAGTACTTGTTGATGTAAAAGGTGGCAACAACATGATGTACTTACCACTTGATAAAATTATGGAAAAGCAAGGCACAGCAACCCGTGTTGCACTTCCTAGCTCAAGTGATATTCAAGATTTACGTAACAAAGTAAATACGTCACGCAATAGCTCTGTTAATAGTGGTAGTGACCGCTTTAACAACGATCGTTTTAATGATGGGAGATAACAATAATGAAAAACTTTAGTTTAGTCATACTATTAGCTGCCATTGTAATGTCTTTCTCGTCAGTTTTTGTTGTACCTGAAGGGCAAAAAGCAATTGTTTTGTTATTCAGTAAAGTACAAAAAGACAGTGATGATCAAGCCATAGTGTACAGCCCAGGCTTACAATTTAAAGTACCATTTTTTAGCCAAGTACGTCGTATTGATGCACGTATTCAAACGCTTGATGGTACACCAGACCGCTTTGTAACGAGCGAGAAAAAAGACTTAATTGTTGACTCGTTTGTAAAATGGCGTGTTAACGACTTTAGTGCTTTTTACTTGCGTGCTCGTGGCGATAAGCAATATGCTGAAACGCTGCTAGAACAAAAAGTAAATAACGGTCTACGTACTAACTTTGGTACGCGTACTATTCGTGAAATAGTGTCGGGTGAGCGTAGCGAGTTAATGGAAGAGGCGTTAGTACAAGCTTCTGAAAGTGCCCGCGAGCTAGGTATTGAAGTACTTGACGTGCGTGTTAAGCAAATAAACTTACCACAAGAAGTCAGCAGCTCGATTTATCAACGTATGCGTGCTGAGCGTACTGCGGTTGCTAAAGAGCATCGTTCAGAGGGTCAAGAAAAAGCCGAAACAATTCGTGCTGGCGTTGATCGTCGTGTAACGGTAATGCTTGCCGATGCTGAGCGTAATTCACGTACAGTACGTGGTCAAGGTGATGCAGATGCAGCAGCTATTTATGCTAATGCGTACAATAAAGATCCTGAGTTTTTTAGTTTTGTTCGTTCGTTAGAGGCGTATAAACAAACCTTTAAAAACAAGCAAGACGTAATGGTTCTTTCACCAGATAGCGACTTCTTTAAATATATGAAAGGTGCTACTGCACAATAAAGCTAACCAATATATTTAAATCTTAAAAGCCTCGCGTTAGTGGGGCTTTTTATTGAAACAGATTTAATGCATTAAACCACTGTTATCTATGTGGTTATTAGTTAATATTTATACATATAAATATACGAGCGGAAAATATAAGCTAAACGGGGTGAACTTTGGCTTTGTTTTCTGGTAAAATCTTGTCCTAATTTTTTTAAGTGAAGTTACAATGGGTAAAAACGTTGTTGTATTAGGCACCCAATGGGGTGACGAAGGTAAGGGTAAGGTAGTTGACCTCCTTACAGATAAAGCATCTTTAGTAGTTCGTTATCAAGGTGGGCACAATGCTGGCCATACCTTAGTGATCGACGGTGAAAAGACAGTTCTGCACCTTATTCCATCGGGTGTATTACGTGACAATGTTAAATGTGTGATTGGTAATGGTGTTGTATTATCACCAGAAGCGCTAATGAGAGAGATTGGCATGTTAGAAGCACGTGGCGTACCTGTACGCGAGCGTCTTTTAATCAGTGCTGCATGTCCATTAATTTTGCCTTTCCATGTTGCATTAGATGTAGCCCGTGAGACTGCACGTGGTGATAAGCCAATTGGTACAACTGGCCGTGGTATCGGTCCTGCGTACGAAGATAAAGTGGCACGTCGTGGTTTGCGCGTAGGGGATTTATTTAATCCTGAACTATTCGCAGCAAAACTAGAAGAAGTTCTTGAATACCATAACTTTACTTTAGTTAATTACTATAAAGTAGATGCTGTTGATTTTCAGAAAACCTTTGATGACGCAATGGCCGTTGCTGATATTTTAAAAGCGATGATTGTTGATGTTACTGAGCTTTTAGATCAAACGCGTTTAGCTGGCGACAACATTTTGTTTGAAGGCGCACAAGGTACGTTACTTGATATCGATCATGGTACTTACCCTTATGTAACGTCTTCTAACACTACAGCTGGTGGCGTTGCTACTGGTGCTGGTTTTGGCCCACTACACCTTGATTATGTGCTTGGTATTATTAAAGCATATACTACACGTGTTGGTTCAGGCCCTTTTCCTACAGAGCTTTACGACGGCCTTGATAAGCAAGACCCAGTTGGTAAGCACTTAGGCGATAAAGGCCATGAGTTTGGCGCAACCACTGGTCGACTTCGTCGTACTGGTTGGTTAGATGCCGTAGCAATGCGTCGTGCAGTGCAAATCAATAGTATTTCTGGTTTTTGTTTAACTAAGCTTGATGTTTTAGATGGCTTAGAAACACTTAAAATCTGTACTGGTTATAAGCTTGAAGATGGCACAGTTACTAACGTAACGCCATTAGCAGCTGAAGGTTACGAAAAAGTAACGCCAATATACGAAGAAATGCCTGGTTGGTCAGAAAATACTGTTGGTGTAACTAGCCTTGATGGTTTACCAAAAGCAGCGATTGATTACGTTAAGCGTATTGAAGAGCTCACAGGTGTTCCTGTTGATATTATTTCTACTGGTCCTGATCGTGTAGAAACTATGATACTTCGCAATCCGTTTGCGTAATATCAACTAGACTTGAAAAAAGCTGCTTAATGCAGCTTTTTTTATGTCTAAAAATAACAATAGAGTATAATAAATAACCTGAGATCCGGATAATAAACTTATCTCAAGCAGCTATTTTCAGCGCTAACTGCGTTGAATTTACTTGCAATAGGCCAGCTATTGACGCATAAATTCGCCTTGTTTTCACTGAAAACCTCTGGCTAGAGAAAATAAAATTAAATATAACTATGATTCAATACGTTAGTAAACCTCTTAACTAGAGTTCAGGTTAAATATTAATTTTGGAACGATCTTTGTATAGTATTTAATAGGTTTATTTTTATAAGTGATAAAGATGCAGTTACTTTTTAGTCATTCAGTTTTGTTATTACCATTAATGACACTCTCTTTATTGATGAGCAGCAATAGCTTAGCAGAAGAAACGGCAGCAGCAGTGCCACTGTATACTGAGACTGAGTTAATTTCGCTAATTAATAAAAACACCCATTTAGCCCGGGTTAAGGCAGATGATTGCCAGTTAGTACAAGATATAGAAGCGCGAGCCAATAAAATGGCATTACCATCGTATCAGTTTTTATATGGCGATATGCTAGCCTATAACGTATGTGTTGATCGCGATGTAGAGTTAGGTGTGTACTATATGCAAAAAGCGGCTGAGCAGGGCTTAGCAGCGGCTTTAGAGCAGTTAGGGCGTTACTACGACATTGGGCGTTTGGTACAACAAGATAAAGCAATGGCAATCACTTATTTGCGTGAAGCGTCATCGCAGGGAAATTTAAAAGCGCAGTTTCGCTTAGTTAAGTTATTTAACCAAGGCTACGGCAGTCCACGCGACTTTGAAGATATGTATCGTTGGTTATTTTATGCCAAGGTTGCAGATGCCAATACACATAAAAAAATTGAGCGCTTATTAGCTCAGTTAGCCGAAAAAATGCCAGCCAGCGTTGTGGCTCGTGCTCGCCTACCTATGTAAGCATATTGATATACCAAAAATACACTAAAAAGGCCTAACTCTTGCGAGTTAGGCCTTTTTATTAAAAACTAATAAAAGTGTTAACTTTCTTCTTTAGCTTTTGCTTGTGAATCTTTTAGTAGTGATATTTTAGCCGGTTGCAAAGCAACAATGCGCTCACCTTCTTGCGGTGGTTTTTCCATATCACTGGTAAAGGGTCTAAGTTTAACTGGCGCATCGTCATCGCCATCTTTATCCCCTTTGAGAATAAACAGTGGAATTGCTTCTGGGTTCATTTCTTGATATTGCTCCCAGCTAAACTCATCAGAAATACGGGTAGCACTTACTTTACCGCCTTTCGCTATCACACTGCTTAAGCGTGCATAAGAGCCATTTTCACCAAATAAAATTTGGCGCGATAAGAAAGTAGCACTGTCTTTATTCGCTTTAGCATGCGATGAAGATGAACGTAGTGAAAACACATTTTTATCATTAAGTAAGTGAGAAAAATACTGTACACCTAGCGCATTGTGATGGCGATTTGGTGACAGTGCCAACACACTACGAATAGTGGTTAAAGGCAAGTAACGCTCAGCATGTTCAGATTGTGGATTACCGTAGTAGCAAGGCAAGCCATCCATACGGGCCATTTTACAGTTTTCCCATGCAGGGTCAGATAAATGCACAGGAATATTTTGATCTTTTAAGCCACGCGCAATAGCACGCGATACATGGTTTGCACCAATAATTAAAATGGTACTTGGTGATGGTTGACGTACACCAAGCAGTTTAGCTAAAGGGATGGCAGTTAGGCTTTGCAGCACCACGGTAATAATAATAACGGTAAATATGAGCGGTACCATTTTTTCTGCATCAGCAACACCAGCTTCCATCATGCTCAGCGCAAATACAGAACCAACAGCTGCGGCAACAATACCGCGTGGCGCAATCCAAGCGAGTACTAAGCGTGACTTCATTGGTAGGTCAGTACCAAAAGTCGATATTGCAATACACACAGGGCGAGCTATAAATAGCACGATAGCTAAAAATATAAAAACGTCACTATCTAGCATCATTAAATCAGAGAGTTCTAACCTTGCTGCAAGTAAAATAAACAGTGTTGAGATTAAAATCATCGATAGATCTTCTTTAAACTCAAGCACCGAATCAATTTCTAAATCATCTTGGTTTGCAAGCCAAATACCAAATACAGTCACCGCTAATAAACCTGATTCATGGCTTAAGTGATTAGACACTGAAAAACTTATAAGCACTAGGGCTAAAATGCCAAACTTATGCAACTCAAATGGTAGCCACTCTCGGCGCATAAGTTGTGTAGTAAGCCAACCTGCAACAACACCAATTGTTAAGCCTACACCTAAGGTTTTAACTAGCGCAATAATGGTATGGCTAAATATTTGACCTTCGCCAACCAACATCACGGCTTCGAAAACTAATACGGCAAAAAGAGCACCAATAGGGTCTATAACAATGCCTTCCCAGCGTAGTATTCGGTCGATGTCTTGAGTTGGTCGCATAGAGTTTAGCAAAGGGGCAATAACAGTAGGACCCGTTACAACAAGTACAGCGCCGAGCACAGCAGCTACCCGCCAGTTAAGCTCTAATAGCCAATAGGCACTAAAGCTAATAATTATACACGTAGTGAGCATACCAATAGAGCACAGGTTTCTGACTACTTTACTGATGCCTTTTAATTCTCTGAAGTGCAGGGTGAGAGAGCCTTCAAATAAAATAATAGCAACGCTGAGTGACACAACAGGAAAGAGTAAATCGCCTAAAAGCGCGTCAGGATCTAGTACGCCAGTAAATGGCCCTAATAATAGTCCTGTAAGCAATAAAAACAGAATAGCAGGGACTCTAAACGCCCATGCGACCCACTGGGCAAGCACGGAGCAAAGTGCGATACCGGCTATATAAATTGCTGACATAGAATAAGAATTCCTTGTGAATATGATAGATAAAAGTATAACTTATGTTAATTATAATACAGGGGTATACACGGATAAGTTAAATTTTGCTAATAGAATTTTAGCTGTTTATCAGATATTACGGGTTTTAAAGTCTGTTATTTTATCAGTAATTTTAATAAATACCCTACAAAAAGGATTTAACTTTTTGATAATTAATATAAAAACAGTTCGAAAAACAAGCTGCATTTTACTTAGTTTGAATTTTAACCTTGATTTTACCTGCAGTTTTAGCGTATTATGCTTCGTGTTCAAACAATTAGTTGTCTAATTAAGTGGTTATTTTAAAATAATAACTTATTAATATTAGAGTCACATTAAAGCGGTATAATACTGTTTTGTAGTGATTTAAGGGTTTGAGCAGTATAAATATCATTTACCGAACTCTTTGGTATGATTTTGCTAAACAAGTTTATTTAACTATTTAAATAAATAAAGGTTTGAGTTGAATTATTACCTTTCAATATTTAGCCCCCATCGTGGCGGTTAAATCTCGGTCCTTAAGTCATCACCCTATCTGTTGGTGTATCTGACTTAAGAGGCTCTATGTATGTTGTTAATAAAAAAGCCACACACAGCTTTTACAGCGATACATAAACAACACTTTTTAAATTTTTTGTTAGTACTATTCAACACCGTTGAGTTGTTGCTATTTAGTACTTGCGCTTAAATCTATAACAACAGTTTTAGATAGAGTCGCTTTGCGTGTGTAAAAAAGTGTTTTTAAATGATAAACCAAATTCGAAGCTATGTTTTAAACCTAGCTAACTAGTTTTAGCTCATCACATTGTATGAGCGCAAATAAAATGGAAAGTTGAACATTTATGAATAAGTTAAATTGGCGACGTATAGTACTTAAAGTAGGTAGTGCTTTAATTGCACCGGATCAAGATGGCTGCCGTTCACGTTACATATTAACCATTGCACAGTTTATTGTTCGCTGTCGTGCTCGTGGTATTGAAGTTATTTTAGTTTCGTCAGGCTCAGTTGCTGCGGGGGCACATTTGTTCCCATCAGATACAGCACGTTCAGTCGTGATGAAAAAAGCAATGGCTGCCGCAGGTCAAACAGAAATGATAGCAATGTGGGATAGGTTTTTTGACTTTCCATCAGCTCAATTATTATTAACCCACGGTGACTTACGTGATCATGAACGCTATCAAAGTATTCGCGAAACTGTATTTACTTTACTTGAGCACGGCGTGTTACCTATTATTAATGAAAATGATGCAGTAACAACCGATGATCTAAAAGTAGGTGATAACGATAACTTATCTGCTATGGTTGCAGCAGCAGCTGATGCAGACGCATTGCTTATATTTTCAGATGTGGATGGGTTATATGATAAAAACCCTAACTTGCATGACGATGCTATTTTACTGCCTGAAATAAAATCAATTGATGACTCTATTTATGCTATGGCAGGATGTGCAACTAGCGCAGTTGGTACAGGCGGTATGAAAACCAAAATTGAAGCGGCTGAAAAAGCAACCTCACATGGGATTTCAACTTATATTATTAACGGCTTTAAAGAAGAGACATTTACGCGTTTACTTGCAGGTGAAAACCCTGGGACTATTTTCTTACCATACGAAAAACCAATGCAAGATTCTGTACATTGGATGACGCACACTGCAAATGAGCAGGGTGAAGTTGTTGTAGATGGCTCGTTTGATAAGTCACTCGAAGGCGAAACAGGCTGTATTCGTGGCGATGAAATAATGGCCGTGCATGGCGAGTTCGCAATTGGTGACACTATTTTAGTACGCAGTGAAGATGGTACGCGTTTAGCCAAAGCAACCGCAAATTATAGTAGCTGTTTGTTGAGCTTTATTGCTGACAACGAACAGAGTGAATTCAGCGAAAAAATGCAGGACTCAATTGGACCTGTTATATCTGAAAAACATATCGCATTATTGGAGAAGTCATGAGTTTAATTACGGATATTTCACGCCAGGCAGCAAAAGCTGCTCATCAGTTAGCGTTACTCGATACCGAGACAAAAAATAAAGTGCTATTGGACATGGCTGCAGCACTACGTGCAGAAAAAGCATTTATTATTAAAGAAAACGAAAGCGATTTAGCCGCGGCACGCGACAATAACTTAGCAGCAGCAATGGTTGACCGTTTAACGCTTAACGATGAACGTGTTGAAGCAATGGCTGAAGGCATCGAAGTGATAGTAAGCTTAGATGATCCGGTTGGTCAGCTACGCGATATTACCGAGCGTCCAAATGGCATTAAAATTCGTAAAATGCGCGTACCACTAGGCGTAGTTTGTATGATTTACGAAGCGCGCCCAAATGTAACCGCAGATGCGGGTGCATTGTGTTTTAAATCGGGTAATAGCGTTATTTTACGCGGCGGTAAAGAAGCACTAAAAAGCTCACAAGCAATTGCTAGCGTAATGCACAGCGTGCTAGCAAAGCATAATTTACCAGAAGCACTTATTTCGGTAATTCCTGACCCCGATCGTGGCTTATTAATGGAATTAATGCAGCAACGTGACAGCATTGATTTAATTATACCGCGTGGTGGTGAAGGGTTAATAAACTTTGTAACCGAAAACAGCACAATTCCAGTGATCCAACACTTTAAAGGTGTATGTCATTTATATGTTGATAAAGACGCCGACCTTGAAGTGGCAATTAACCTACTGCTTAATGGTAAAACGCAACGCACCGGCGTGTGTAATGCTTTAGAAGGCTTAGTTGTACATCAAGATATTGCCGATGAGTTTTTAAACTTGTGTGCGGTAGTGTTACGTCAAGAAGGCGTTAAAATTAATGCCGATAGCCAAGCAGCTACGTATTTTGACAATGCAACAGTACTGGGCGACGATGAATTTGGTGAAGAGTATTTAGATTTAGAAATAGCCATTCGCGTGGTTCCAAGTTTTGCGGCAGCTGTAGAGCACATAGCGCAATTTGGTTCGCATCATACAGAAGTAATTTGTACTAAAAACGCTGCTACGGCAGAGTTATTCCAACGTAGTGTTGATGCTTCGGTAGTAACTGTTAACGCTTCATCGCGTTTTTCAGACGGTTCACAACTGGGCTTAGGTGCCGAGATTGGTATTGCAACGTCTAAGCTACATGCCTACGGACCTATGGGCCTTGAGTCACTAACTACTGAAAAGTATTTAGTTAATGGCGACGGTCAGATCCGCGAATAAACTTAGTTTATTTCAGGACAAAACATATTATGAATTTCAAAAGCCGAGCTGCAGCTCGGCTTTTTTGTGCAATAAACTAACTTAGGCTCTACTTCGCTAGCCAGTAAAATTAAAAAGCGTGCAATAGCGTTAGTTTTAACTATATGGCGTATATTTTGGGGTTTAAATACAGAGTGAAACTTAAGATAAAATAGCGAATAAATTGATGGCTTTGAGACAATACTAAAGAGGGAGTAGGAAAGTGGTGGAGCTAAGCAGGATCGAACTGCTGACCTCCTGCGTGCAAGGCAGGCGCTCTCCCAGCTGAGCTATAGCCCCACATTCCTAAATTTTACATATTACGTAAAAGCTTGATTGCTGATTCTCAAGCGGGACGAACTTTAAGATTTTTTATAAAATAGGTCAAGTATTTTTTCACTAATTTTACCGTTTAGATGAAATTTTGGTAGACTCAACAACAATATTCAGTAAAAAGACAATTAAAAATGAAAAAGTATGCCTTAGTACTGATGGTTTTGCTTGTTGGCTGTGCTAACTCAAGTGACGAGCAACCTTATGAAATAAATAATAAACAGTTTCATGAAAAACAAGATGAACAAGGAAATAAGCTATTTGCCTACGTAGTATCGGTAAAGGCTAAAAGCCGCCAGAACATTAATTTAGATAAAAAGTTTACCCGCAGTGACTTTGAGCGTTTTGCAGCGCAAGAGCATTTTGAAGAGTCGAGTATTTTAAAATTGCAGTTAGAAGATCAAGCTGTTGAATTGTTAAACAAAGAGCTTGAAACACGCAACTATTGCCCCGCTAAGCATGAAATTAATGAGGTACTGTGGCGTGATTTAAGTGTGCAATTAAGAGGACGTTGTTTGTAGTATGTTAGCTGATAAAACAAAGTTAGCAGCGCTATTAGCGCAGTTAAATATTAATTATGAGGTGATAGAGCACCCACCATTACATGGCAGTTTAGATGCCGATGCCTTTATGGTGGAGCGCCCAGGGACACGACTTAAAAATTTATTTTTACGTGATAATGAAGGTAAGCGGCACTTTTTAGTTATAACCGCCCATGACAAGCAACTTGATTTAAAAGTATTATCAAAACAACAAGGGTTATCGCGGTTAGGATTTGCCTCAAGCGAGCGTTTAGCGCGCTATTTAAAAGTAGCACCTGGGTGTGTATCTATGCTTAGCCTAATGAACGACAAGCAAAACGAAGTAAGCGTTTGGCTAGATCAAGATATTTGGCAAGGTGAGCTATTTCATTGTCATCCGTTTGAAAACACCCAAACCTGGTTACTTAATAAAGCAGACTTAGAGCAGTTTTTTAACTTTACTGAGCATCAGCCTCGCGTAGTATTTTTACCTTCAAGGTAAGCCCATATAACCAGCATCAAGCCGCATAGGCAAACAGCCAATAAAGCTGCCATAAATGCGGTTTGCCCATGATGCTGGTATATCACCCCTGGTAATAACGACCCAAGTGCACCGCCGCTGTAATAAAACGATACATACCCGCCATTAGTAACACTCGGTGGTGCTTTACTTATTTTATTAACTAAGGGAGCGGCAGTTGAGTGAATCACAAACATAGACCCGCAAAATAATGTAAATGCGGCTAAAAACACTATTAGCTGGTGGCTCATTAACATGACAATGCTAATACTGTAAAACAAAAATATAGCCGTTAATAAATGCCATGCAGAGGGCACTTTTTTAAGTAACCAAGGTGTTGTAATAGACGCTAAAGCGCCGATTAAATAACCACTGTAAACCAAGCCAATGTCGCGAGTATTAGTGATTAAAAAAGTATTTTGCAAAATAAAAGGTAAATAATTAAGTAAAGCGGCAAAGCAAAAAAACATACAAAATACCGCACCATACACTTTTAGCAGCGGCCCTTCACGTAGTTGTTTAATATAGTCTAGTGGTGAAAGTATTGATTTAACGTTATTACTTTTAAAGCGGGTATGGGGAATACTCCACGCAAGCAAAATGAGCATGGTGGCAATAAAATAATAAAAACTTTGCCAGTGCCATATATCGCTAAAAATAGCTGCCAGAACACGCCCAAAATAGCCACCTACTATGGTGCTGCCAATGTAGATTGTCATATTTTTTTGCAGTGTATCGGCACTAAAACTCATGCCAATATAACTGGTCATGGCTGTTAATGCCGCTGGTAATATTAGGCCTTGTAAAAAGCGTACCAATAACAGCAGCTCAAAGGTGGGGGCGTAAACAAATAATAAACAGCATCCTCCCAATAACAACATAGCAATGCGTAATATAAATAAAGGATTACGTTTAGTTAAAAACAACCCATACACTAAAGGCGCAATAGCCAGTGGTAGCATAGCCGCAGTCATTAAGCTGCCAGCAACGGCGGGGGCAACACCAAACTCAACTGCAAATAGGCCAAGCAGTGGTTGTGGAGCGTAAAGTACAAAAAAAATAAATACAGAGCAAAGCAACAAGTGAGGTAGGCGCATTATATAGCTTGGCGAGTAACTAATAGTTAAGTGGCAGTATATTAAAAATCCCTTGTGTTTGATAATCTAAAAACGAATACTTTAAGCGACTATTTGGTATACCCATAAACAGTAATAAGTAATTGTTTACTAAAAGAGCCGCTATCTTTGCGCTAAATCATGGTGTTTTTATCGTCGTTTGTTAGATTAATGATGATAGCGCTGTTATTTGCCGGCATTGGTGATTAAAATAGTCTTAATATTAGTTTTTAGTGGAATAGAGCCATGGGGTCACTTCAAGAGCAATTGCTCCAAGCAGGATTAACAACATCGCATAAAGCTAAAGTTGCTAAATCAGAAAAGCGTAAGCAGCAAAAAAAGCAAAAAAAGGGTGCAACCAGTAACCCTAGCGATTTACAAAAGCATATTCAACAAACAAAACTTGAGCAGCAACAAAAAGCAGAAGAGCTTAACCAGGCACGCCAAGGTAGTTTAAAGCAGCGCGAGCAAAGTGCCCGTGTTAAACAAATTTTAGAACACCATAACCAAGAAGCAATACGTGGTGAGCGTACTTTTAACTTTACTTACGAAAACAAAGTAAAGAGCATTGAAGTAAACGAAAGAACGCAAAAAGCGTTATCGGGTGGTCGCTTAGCTATTTGTGTGCTCGAAGGCCGATTTTACGTATTAGAAGACGAACCGGCACGTAAAGTAGCTGAAGTAGATGAACATTATATTGTTTTTCATGTTGAGCCAGAAAGCAAAGTAAAAGATGAAGACGATCCATACGCCGATTTTGAAATACCAGATGATTTAACGTGGTAAATTTTAGTTAAGTGTAGACTCATTTAATTTTTGCTAAAGTTAACTTAAATGAGCTGTACATGTATTTGTTCTGATTGATCGTCAAACGCTATTAGTTACGTATGCTTTTTATAGTGTTGTTGACTACAATCACCAGAACAGTTTTTTAACCGTCAAAAAAAGAAGAGTAAATACAATGAGCAAAATTAAAACACTTTTATTAGGCGCGGGTATTAGTTTAGCCGCAAGCTTGTCATTTAATGCAGCTGCTGCAGATG
This sequence comes from Pseudoalteromonas sp. 19-MNA-CIBAN-0066, assembly GCF_040308705.1. Taxonomy (NCBI): domain Bacteria; kingdom Pseudomonadati; phylum Pseudomonadota; class Gammaproteobacteria; order Alteromonadales; family Pseudoalteromonadaceae; genus Pseudoalteromonas; species Pseudoalteromonas sp. 19-MNA-CIBAN-0066. The sequence goes on along the minus strand of NZ_JBEONZ010000018.1, from coordinate 47,673 downwards.
GTGCTGCACTTTACACTGCTAAAAACTGCCAAACGTGTCACGGCGCAGAAGGTAAGGCACCTATTATGGGCATGTACCCTAAATTAAATGGTCAAAATAAAGACTATTTAGTTGCACAAATGAAAGACATTAAATCAGGTGCGCGCAGTAATGGTATGTCTATGGCTATGAAAGCTATGGTAGCAACCGTAACAGATGAAGAGTTTGCTGCAATTGCTGATTACCTTGCAAACGTAAAATAATAAACGCAGTTAATTATTTTTATTAAAAAACAGCCACACCTAGTGTGGCTGTTTTATTTCCTGATTGCTATAACCTAAATACTAATTTAGACTTCTAAACATCTATTGCGCAATTGACCTTATGTGTATTTAAAGGCTTATTATGTTTGATTTACCCCAGCTCGATTTAAAAAATAAAGTATCAGCACAAGAATGGCAGCTACGAGTTGATCTAGCAGCCTGTTATAGGTTGGTGGATCATTTTCGTTGGGGCGATTTAATTTACACGCATTTATCGGCGCGGATACCGGGCAGTGATCATTACTTAGTGAACGCCTTTGGTTTAACCTTTGATGAAATCAGCGCTTCTAACTTAGTTAAAGTAGATTTAAGCGGCAATATTATTGACGACACGCCATTTAATATTAATCCAGCTGGCTTTACTATTCATAGCGCAATTCACGAAGTACGCGACGATGCGCATTGTGTGATTCATTTGCACACGAAAGAAACCATAGCTGTTGCTACACAAAAAAATGGCTTATTGCCACTAAGTCAGTATTCCATGTTCTCTTTGCCGTCGCTTTCGTATCATGGTTACGAAGGGTTAGCGGTTAACGATGATGAACGAAAACGCTTACAAGATGATTTAGGCAATACTAACCATATGTTGTTAGTTAACCACGGTGGCTTAACAGTGGGGCCAACGGTGGGCGATGCTTTTATGCGCTTTTATGATTTACAGCGCGCCTGTGAAATACAGCTCGCTATTCAAGCCAGTTCGCAGCAGGCTATTAGCGTCCCGCAGCCTATAATCGACAATATTTATAATCAAGCAAATGTAGTGCACAGTGGTAGTACTGGCGGGCAGTTAGCGTGGCCAGCTATGCTGCGCAAAGCGTACCGACTTGATCCTAGTTTTGCAAAATAACCATTTAAAGGTTAATAAGGAATATTCATGAAAGTAAATCGCGTTGAAGTGTTTGATATTCATTGCCCAGATCGTCCTGCTTGGACTCCAGTATTTGTACGTATTCATACTGATGAAGGCATTAGTGGTGTGGGTGAAGCGGGCCTTGCATACGATTTAGGCCACAGCGCTGCTGCCGCTATGATCAAAGAAATGGCCGATGCATTTTTAATTGGCCACGACCCATTTCAAACCGAAAAGCTTTGGTCGCGTATGTTACGTGAAAGCTTTTGGGGTTTAGGTGGTGGGCCTGTTGTATATGCTGCAATGAGTGCGATTGATACTGCTCTGTGGGATATTAAAGGTAAAGCACTGGGTGTACCTGTGTATCAACTGCTTGGTGGTAAGGTTAACGATAAATTACGCACTTATGCATCGCAACTGCAGTTTGACTGGGATAGCGAGTTTAAAGCATTAGTGCAGCCACAAGAATACGCCGAAGCGGCTTTAAAAGCGGTTGCCGAGGGTTACGATGCAGTAAAAGTAGACCCAATTCAGTACGATAAAGACGGCAATACTTACTACGATCGCACTAATATTATTTCCCGCGCTGAAATGAAGTTGTACCGTGCGCGTATGCAAGCGATTCGTGAAGCGGTAGGCGACGAAGTTGATATTATTTTTGAATGCCATAGCTTACCAGGGGTGACTTCGGCAATTCAATTGGGCGAAATAGCGAAAGAATTCGATTGCATGTTTTTTGAAGAACCCGTTAACTATTTAAACCATTCATTGCATGCCAAAGTGGCTGATAAAGTGGCCGTGCCAATTGCTGGTGGTGAACGCTTGTATAACCGCTGGGGTGTACGCCCATACTTAGAAGATCAAAGTATTAATGTATTGCAACCCGATATTGGTTTATGTGGTGGTTTTACCGAAACGAAAAAAGTGTGTGACTACGCCGATATTTTTGATGTGCGCATTCAAGCGCATGTATGCGGCGGGCCAGTAGCGACTGCAGCTTCACTGCATTTAGAAACAGCCATTCCTAACTTTTTAATTCATGAGCATCATACTTATGCGATTAAAAAATGGAACCGTGAGTTGTGTCTGCAAGATCCTCAACCTAAAAATGGCTTTTTTCAAGTGTCGGAAGAGCCAGGTATTGGTATTGAATTAAACGATGAGATTGTAATGCGCTCGCAGCGTGTAGAAATTAAATAGTTTTAGCATACAGATTAAAAAGCCGCGTAGTGATAGCTCACTACGCGGCTTTTTCTATTTGGCGTTATTGTTATAGCTGATTAATTTTACACTGCACGCCTTTTAACTGCTGCGTTGCTTTGCTATCAAGATGGCGAACAAAGCATTGCTTGCCTTTAATCATTAACTCAAACTGGTCGGGCATATTAAGCTGCTTACCCATAATAGGATTACCCATAGAGTCTTTATGGTTGAGTTTATCGAGCGTCACAGTACTGTTAGTAGTAAATACATCATCGGCTAATTGCACTTGTGAGCTATGCAGCAAGCTAGCAATAGCATTAGCTACTGCTATGCTATTAGGTGTTACTAATAGCGCATGCTGCAGCTTAGGAGTTGGCTCAGCGCTTTGTGCTAAGCAGCCGCTGAGTGCGGTTGTTATAAATGCGATTACTGTAAGTCGGCGTACTTTCATGGTTTATCTCATGTTATCGCTAAGAATAGTATTTTGCTCAAGCAAGGTTTGAATTCGCGTATCTTTTACTTCAGGCGAATCAGTTGTAATAGCAGGTGCAAAACCTTGTTTACTGTTTATGGAGCTTGGCGCAGGGCAGCTACCGGTATTTCGATAGTTAAGCGCTGTTTTAAGCAGTGCTTCATTGGCATTACCTAATGGCTGAGAAAAGTCATCGGCAAGCGCACAACCATTTAATAATACGGGTTGAAAAGCGTTATCAATAGTGTTTTTTGGCGCAAAGCCATCAGCATACTCGCCAAAACCTTTATTATTTATACCGCTAAACTGAATGGTAAAATAGGTGGTTGCGCAGTTATCGGTAGGATAAAAGCCATAAGGCTTGCCACAGGTACCAGAGCCTATCTGGATCACTTCAATGTCGGCGCCGCGCAGACCATTAATAATGGCTTCGCTTGCTGAACAGGTGCTGCTAGTCGTGAGAACAAATACGCGGTTTAGGTTTAATGTTGGCAGTGCGCTACCGGGCACAGTTGCAGGGTTATCAGCAAATCCCACAAACTGATTAGTAAACGGCATTGGGCTAAGTGTTTGCCCAGTTACCGGGTTGGTATTTGGATTTTTATCGTTAAAAACAGTACGCTCAAACACTTTTCCTTGGGTGTTCGCGCGGCCCGCAATCATATAGGCTACTTGGCTGGCCATTTGTAAAAAGCCGCCGCCGTTATAGCGTACGTCAATCACTAAGTCTTTAATATTACTTGCTGCAAATTGGTTAAATGCATTGTAGAGCTGATCTTCAGCAATCGCATTATGGCTATTAAACTGAAAATAACCCACATCGCCATCGGCTAAGTCGGTACGCACATTGACTACCGGTTGCGAGGTAATATTTTGCGAGGTGAGTGTTACGGTACGGTTTTGGTTAGTATTTATGTCTTTAAATACAAACTCGGTCGTTTTACCTGTTTGCTCAGGAAACAAACTTGCACTAATAAGAGCAACTTCACTGCTGGAAGTCGTATTTACAAAATCAATGCCATCTACTGCAACAAGTTCAAAGCCACGAGCAAGGTTTTGATTACTCGCAGGTGTATTTGGCTCGGTATAGCTAATAACGGCTTGGCGTGGCGCGCTGCTAGCAAGTATTTTTATATTAAAGCCATAGCCATAGGTTACCCCTGATTGACTTTGGCGCTGCCACTCATCGGTAGGTAAGTTAAAGTGGTAGTTATCTTTTTTAGCGCCTGAATCGGTCAGTTCATTGGTTTTTAAGGTATCAAAATAAGCAACTACGCCGCTTGTAAGCGCTGGATCGGTATCTATTATCTCATCGTACCAAAGGTAGGTTTCGTTACTCCACGAACGCAGCCAGTTTTTTTCATTACTTGCTTGGCATTGTCCTTTAAATTGGCTGGCACTGGCAAATACCCCTGCGTTCCAGCTATTGGTATTGCTATTAGGAGTAAGGCCCTCGCTATCGCTACCGCCGCCACACCCAGATAAAACGCTAAGCAGTGCTAAGGAAGCGAGTGTTGTTGTTTTTTTGTCACGAATTTTAGAGTGCATATAAGAAGCTCTATTTTTAAACGATTAATTTAAATATAGCGGCTTTTATTTAGAGTTGATAGCAGTGTTTAGCGTTTTTATAGCTTAATTGCTGCCAAAGTGCTTGGTTACTACATAAGTTAAAGTGTGCCTGCCATAAGTCGTTATATTGGGTATTGATTTGGCAAACGGGGAAGTTACTCGCAAACATTATTCTTTGCTCGCCAAAGTGTTGCAAAATAATATTAAAGCACTGTGCTTGCTGCCCGCTATTGAGCTTAAGTAACTCAAATCCCGAAAACTTAATTGCAATGTTATGGTACTTGGCGAGTAATTTAATGCCTTGCTGCCACGCTGGCATATTGTGGGGTAAACCTGCGTGATTAAGTATAATTTGTAACTGTGGAAACTGTTTGGCGTATTGAGCAATTTGCTTAACTATAATATGGTTTTCAAGCTCAAACTGGGCTTCAAAATGTAATTTTAACTGCTGTAACGTTTCAAAGTTATTGTAGCAATTACTGCTGAGCAAACGTTTGGCGTCATCACCTTGGGTAATATCTCTAATGCCCGCTAAGCTTGGATGGGAAAGGTTACTGAGCGCATGGCTAAATAGCTGATTGCTTTGATCAATCTGGGAAAAACTAACGGCTTTGTAAGTAATACCAGCCAAGTGCTTGGTGAGCCAGTTAAGCTCGTTTATAGGTGCGCTGTTATCAAACCCCGCTTCAATATGCACTAAGCCTGCAAGTTTAAAGTCGCAATCTTGCATTAATTGCGCAGCACTGATCGGCTGCTTTATTTTGTCTAAGTTAGGCCATGGCGGCGGGTTAGCGCCTTGTAACCAAGTATATTGCCCCTCAAGTAGATTAAAAAAATGCACATGGGGGTCAATAATAGCACTACTCATTGCGCTGTATAACCACCGTCAATACTTTGCAAGCTACCGGTGATAAAGCTTGCATCATCGCTGACTAAAAAATTCACTAAAGCGGCTACTTCATCAGCTTGGCCTAAACGGTTAAGTGGCTGCAATGCCGCCTCTTCGGCTACTGTTTGTGCTTTATTGGCACCACTGTTTTTACAGTAAGCGTCTATGGCGTTATGAAATAACGGTGTTTCTATAGTGCCAGGGCACACGGCATTAGCCCTAATATTAAAACTCGCGTAATCAAGCGCGGTGGTTTTTGCCATAGAAGCAAGGGCGTGTTTAGTCAGGTTATAAGCAAATGAATTTTTTTTACCTATAATTGCCTGATCTGAGGCTATAAGCACAATAGCGCCGTTGTTTTGGGTTTTCATTATTGGTAATACACTTTGCACTGCCGCATACGCGCCTTTTACATTAAGCGCAAATAGTGCATCGAGAGTTTGCTCATCGGTACTTTCTATGTTGGCGCTTAAATGTTTTCCTGCATTAGAAACAAGTACATCAATGCGCTGCGTTTGCTCAACTATGGCATTAATACAACGACGTACAACAGTGACATCGCTTACATCACAATGATGAAACTCACCAAAGTTACTTGGTGTTATATCAAGGTTATGTACTTCATAGCCGCTTGCTAGTAAGCGCTGTACTACCGCTAAACCAATACCTTTGGTGCCGCCGGTAACAATAGCCACTTTTGACATACTTGCTCCTTTATTTGTTATTACTTTTTAATTAGTGAGAGTGACCACATCCGCCTGCTGCATGCACATGGCCATGCGATACTTCTTCGCTGGTGGCTTCACGTACCGACACTACTTCAACATCAAAAGTCAGTGTTTTACCTGCAAATGGATGATTTAAATCACAATCGGCATTAAAGCGGCCTACTTTAATAATAGTTACCTGATGACGACCTTGATCCGAGCTTACCATTGCGGTCATGCCTGGTTTCCATACTTTAACTTTGCTTTGTGTTTGTAAATGCTTTAACGGAATGCGTTGTACTAAGTTATCAACACGTTCGCCGTATGACTCGCTTGGCGCTAATGTAACGCTAAACTTTTCGCCAGCGGCTTTGCCTTCCAGCGCATTTTCTAAACCAGGAAGCATGCCTTCGCTGCCATGAATATAAGTAAGAGGCGCTTCGTTAGTGCTGGTTTCTATTTGCTCACCGGCTTCGCTAAGGGTGTAATGAAATTCAACGGCTGAATTTTTACTAATTTGCATGCTTATCTCTTTAAATTTTGACTGTATTAGTTAGAGCGTAATTTTACGCGAAATATGTTTTTTTAGAAACTTAACGTGGCTGATTTAATGTTTTTTGTAGATCTAACAATAAATCTTTTTTAATTGTTGTTACTTGAGGCTTTTCGGCTTGAGGAATAAATAACACTAATTGAATACCTGGTTTGAGCATACTCGACGCCGACAGTTTATTCCATTTAGCTAGGTCACTGTGCGGCACATTGTAAAGCTGACTAATGCTCCACAAGGTATCGCCTGGTTGCACTTCATAGTCTATTTCGAGTGTTGCAATTACCACTTCTTGATGCTCAAGGTAGGGGCTAATTTTATAATCAATAGTCAATGATTCCGGAAGTGTTTTGGGCTGGCCAACAAGTAATTTTTCACCAATGCCAATTAAGTTGTTTTGTTTATTATTAAGTTGCTTTAAGGTACTTAAAGGCATGCCAAAGCGCCTAGCAATACTGTAAAGCGTATCGTTTTGTTTAACTATGTACTCTCCAGCAAAGTTAGTTTTAAAAAACGAACTGTTTAATAGTGCCTGTTGCTCAATTGGCAGTAATAACGTATGCGGACCATTGGGTGAACTTTGATTTTTTAAATACCCTTGATTAAGTGCATGTAGCTGCTTAGAGCCTACTCCAGAGAGCTTGGCAATGATTGAAAAATCAAATTGTTGGCCTACATTCATATGGGTGGTCAATGCTTTGTAAGCGAGCTTTGGGCGTTTAAAACCTTGTTGCGGGTGTTTAACTAAGTAGCTTAGTGCCAGTAACTTGGGTACATAATCGGCGGTTTCTTGAGGTAATTTTAGCGACCAGTAATCAGTGCTTTTACCGTGCTTTTTATTTTGTTTAATCGCGCGTTTAACTCGCCCTTCACCGCTATTATAAGCGGCGAGAGCGTGCAGCCAATTGCCATCAAAGCGTTTATATAAGTAACTTAAATACGCCAGTGCTGCGTCGGTGGCGGCAAGTACATCTTGGCGGCCGTCATACCATTGATCAGACTTAACCCCAAAATGATGTGCAGTTGCTCCTACCAGTTGCCATACGCCAACAGCTTGCTGCGATGAGTGTGCAGTGGGTCTAAATCCGCTCTCTACAAAAGGCAGCAGTGCTAACTCTATTGGTAGTTGCTGTTGTTCTACCTTTTTTACAATATGGTATAAATACGGAGCGGCTCGTTTGCTCATAACTTGCAGGTAATCGGGTTGCTGCAAATACCAATTAATACGCTTTTTCAGCGCTTTATTTTGCTCAATAGGAAAATGCAGATTATTAGCGATATGCTGCCATAAGTCAGTTGTTTTGGCCGGTGGCGTTATTATCTTATTTTTTGTATTTTTAGGCGGCGTTATGCGTAAGTTAGTTTTTGTGCTTTGCGGTGTTTTTAATTCACTAGGGGCGCTGTAACTTGGCTTAAAGTGAGTAAATATTTGCGGTGCTTCTATAGGCTCTGGCTTGGTGGTTTCACAGCCAAATAAAAAAACACCTAAACAAGCTAAAACCAAACTGCGCATAACATTCACTTCTATTAAAATCCTTTTACTATTTTAACACAGTCCGTTGTGTTGAGTTATTTTGCGTTTATCGCGCGAATTAATCCTGCTTGTAAAAATAAATTACTCGACTTGGCATTAAGCGACTCTTGCATGTAGGGTTTAATCGCGACATCAGGAAATGACAGCATTAACTGCTCTATTGTTTGCCCACTATTATTAGCTACATGCTCTGTAATGGCGGTTAAAAATGCGTGCGACTGCTGCAGTTGCGACTTATTAGTTAGTTCACCATGACCAGGAATTATAGTTTTTAGCACTGAGTCATTAATATATTGTTGTAGCAGTGCGCGCCAGCTGCTTAGCTCGCCGTGGCCAGGGTAGGGAAGCCAGTCAACAATATCTCCACCAATCAAAGTGCTGCCACTGTTAGTTGTAATGGTTAAATCGCCATTGGTATGTGCTTGGTGGGCGTTTAAAGTAATCTCAAAATTGCCTAAGTCTAGTGTTTTATTGGTGTTTATGCTTATTTCAGGTGCATTGAGTTGATATTTTTGCCAGCGGAATAGGCGCTGTTTAGCGCGTTCTAACTTTGTGCGCCACTGGGCTTGCTCATTTTCGGGGAGTGTTGCTAAGCGTTGGTAGCTAAGCTCAATGCTTTTTTCGAATCCCTCTAGCTTATCGTTAAATGCTTGCTGATAAAGGGCAAAGTCAGTTTTTACTTGCTGATGGGTAATTAATTGCGCATCGGGGTAAAAGTGCTGCATTACAGCCATCCCCAGCAAATGATCGTCATGAAAATGAGTGGCCACTAAGTAACACAAAGGTGTTGTTAAGTGCTTTTTTAAATCGCTAGCAAGTTGTTCTACTGCAGCAAAGTTGCCGCTGGTATCTACTAACAGTGCGCATTTACTACCTTCAATTAATACTTGGTTTGAGTCGTAAAAACGTAGTTTATGCTGTTGTTTTAAAAATTGAATATTGGGACTTATTTTCTCCCACGTAACATCGGCGTTAGCATTGGCTGCAAAATAAAAAGAGTTAAGCAGTAGTAGGTACTTACTTAATTTAAATAAACGCAGGGCTGACTTCATATAACGCTCTCTATTATGGTTTAAAAGCTGCGTAATAAATAAAAGCGCTCTAGGCGCTTTTATTTATTATGTTTAGAGTCATTTGATAAGTGCTGACTCAACTTATCAATGAGTTGATCTTGGTGTTGCAGATCAACGGCTTTTATAGTCTTTGCTTCTAGCAATTCGTGGCTTAAATTTAAGGCTGCCATAAGTAGGGCATTTTGCTCATTTTTAACAGTAGAGCGTTGTTTCATTTGCTCAACCAAATCATTGAGATTTTTAGCTGCCGCTTTAAGTGCCTCTTCTTGCCCAGGTGGGCAAGCAAATTGCTGCTCTTTACCAAGCAATTCAACAGTGACTCGCTGGTTTTGCAGCTCAGACATTAGCTAGCCTGTTGTGCGCTTTGTAACTTATCAAGCAGGCCAGATAAAGTAGTGCTGGCATCTTTTTGCTTTTCTTCGTTTTCAAGGGCTTCTAATTGCAAAAGCTCGTTGTCGTCAGCGAGTTTACTATTTTGTTCTTTTAAATTAGAAACATCAGCTTGTAATTGATTATTACGCTGAATTAATTGGTCGATCAGTTGTTCGAGTTGTTGAAGAGTGTTGTTATTCATAAAGGCGCTCATATAACTGTAATTAAGGTAATGCAAATGTAAAGCAAAGTTTGTTTATTTACCAGCATTTACGCTGGTTTTAGCTGATTTTTATTCTCTGTTAAGGGATAATTCAGTGTATTGGCTTTTTCATTCAGAAATGGTTCATTTTAATGGCCGCTTATCAGGGGATAGGTTGTCAAAGTACAGTGCTTATGGTTCACTGTTTTTATTAAATAGCGTATGGCGAAAATAAATAATGCTTAGTTACAGACACTCATTTCATGCCGGAAACCCTGCCGATGTACTTAAACATTTAGTGTTAGCACAAGTGTTAGGTTACCAAACTTTAAAAGATAAGCCACTGGATTATATAGACACTCATTCGGGTGCGGGCTTTTTCGAATTAGCAGCGGCCGATGCACAAAAAACACAAGAGTATCAAGACGGCATTGAAAAACTGTGGCAACACACTAGTAAACACTCAGCTTTAAACGACTACATTGCACTGATCAAATCGTTTAACCAAACAGCCGATTTAGAGTTTTATCCGGGTTCGCCAAAAATTGCGGAACACTTTTTACGCCGCCAAGATAAAGGCTGGTTTTTTGAGCTGCACCCACGTGATTTGTTATTACTAGAGGAGAACATGCAAGGGAAGCGTTCGATTCGAGTACGTGGCGAAAATGGTTTTGCTGGTTTGGTTGGCTTATTACCCCCTGCATCGCGCAGAGCCTGCGTGTTAATAGACCCACCTTATGAAGTCAAAGACGATTACGACACTGTTATTACTACGTTGATGCAAGCGTATCAGCGCTTTGCTACCGGCACATACATGATTTGGTATCCTGTTGTTGACCGCAGCCGCATTGAAAACATGGAGCAAGACCTAATTGACTCTGGCATGCGTAATATTCAATTATTTGAGCTAGCTACCAAAGCCGATACCGACGTGCATGGCATGACTGCCTCGGGGATGATAGTAATTAATCCACCGTGGAAATTAAAACAGGTTATGGATGAGGTGTTGCCAGAGCTGGTGAGTATATTGAGTGAATCAAGTGGTTTTTATCGCAGCGAGCAGTTAGTCGCAGAGTAACCCACATAGCAAAATGCCCAGTTAAACTGGGCATTTTAATTATTACTGCAGTTATTTTAGTTAAAGTAAACGGCTTTAAAGGTAGCTAGTTGCTCACCTTTTTCATCTTTTAAGCTCAACGATTCGCCATTAACTTGCCACTGCGCAGCTTTACTTAGCATGCTAGACATTGCAGCTTCTTGATCCATGTTTTCATGACACATTTTTTGCGTTGCCGCTATGTGATCAAAAGTCACCGTTTGCTCATTAACTTCATAACCACCGTTAAAGTTATTGCAGCCTAAAAATCCATGCACTTTGCCATCATTACTAAATTGAATGAAAGGTTCTTTTGTTGTAACCGTAACATTATCGCCAGCTAAAGTGATTGCTTTCCAATATGTATTTGCTAAATCAACATCTGGTTTTTGATCTACTTTTGTAACCACAATTTTGTACGGGCTGGTTTGTGCATCTGCTGCGAATGGGTTGTTATTGCTTGTGCTGGTGTAGAGTAGCTCACCATTATTTTCAATACGTGCACTAACGCTGTAGCTAAGTGCTTTATTAATTTTGTTAGTGTCGTAGGCAAGCTCTACTGTATAAGGAGGACCACCATTTAAATCAATAACCTGCTGGCTAATAACGGTTGCTTTAATATCCATTTTAGATACATCGGCAAGTGTTACTGTTAGCTGTGAATTAGGCGCCAACATGCTGCGATCAAGGTAACTAACTTCAGTTGTTAGCGTTGCTGTTGACTCTGCCTGTGTTGCCTGTGCAGTGTTCTTAGCATCATCACATCCAGATAATACCAATGCGCCACTGGCTAAGAAGCTGATCCCTGCTACCGATTTTAAAATTGAACTTGGCTTACGTTTAAACATCGTTGTTCCTTTAATACTAAATTAGATGATTTTAAATGATGATAGTGCTTAGTTACTTAATCAAGGCTTAATTGAGGAGTAAAAGTTTGGCTTCGTGATTGTTACAACGCGTAAAAAAGGGCGCTTATGCGCCCTAAATAAATATTTTTACTTTTTAACAAACTTGGTCAGAATTACAATACGTTGACCATCAACACGCCCTTCTATATGTTCAGGATTGCTGGTTAAGCCAATATTACGTACCGCAGTACCGCGCTTAGCGGTTAGGCTGCTGCCTTTTACATCTAAATCTTTAATTAGCGTTACGGTATCACCGGCTTTAAGTACTACGCCATTGCTATCAAGATGTTTTAAGTCGTCATCTTCAGCAAGTACTTGTTGAGCCCATGTTAGAGCATCTTCTTCTAGATAAATCATATCTAGGGCGTCTTGTGCCCAGCCATTGTCGGCAGCTAAGCGGCTCAACATACGATAAGCCACTACCTGAACTGCAGGAGTTTGGCTCCACATGCTGTCGTTTAAACAATGCCAATGGGTAGGGGTTAGCTCAGCGGTGTCTTCAATTTGATCTTTACATACTTGGCAAGTGTAAATGCATTTATCTGAGTGGGCTTCTTTAACTGGCGGAACTTCGTACACAGATAAAGTATCTGTTGCTGCACATAATTCACATTGGTTATTACTACGTTCTACTAAGGCTTGTTCAATGCTCATATAGGAGGCTCTTATGCTGTTTTTACAAAAATATTATGTGGTTATTATACCTCCATCTGGGCTCTTTGTGTACATTTGCACTAAGGATTAGCGCATATCCATATAAAAAGTATGGTTATATCTTGTTTGTAACTGCAAATTACAATAATTAAATACAGCAAACTCGGTTTAGCATTGAGCAAGACGCAGCGTTTAAGTTTGCGTATGATAAGCGCATGATGGTTTATTTTTTTGATATGTTATGCGCTTACTTCTCCCTATAGTTAGTATTTTAATTGCTTTAGTTTTATTGGTTCCCGGTGTTACCCAGCCTGTATTATCCCTAGAGGGGAAAATAGATAAGTCTAAATTAGCGCAAACAGGCATTGAGATGATTGCCGATGAAGGCGACCGCAACACTCGAAACATGCTGATGATGGCATCAAGCATGTTTGGGTTAGATAAGCTTGAAGGTGAGATAAGTGCTTATCAAAAAACACGCAGCATTTGGGGAACGGTTAACGAACTGGCTCATAATAAAAATTATTTAGTGGCGGTGTTGGTGGCTTTTTTCTCAATTGTAATACCGACTATTAAGTTACTAATGCAATTAGTCTTTTGCTTATTGCCAGCGAGTAAGTTTAAGCTAAATCTGGGAGTAACTATTTGCGCTTTGAGTAAATGGAGTATGGTAGATGTGTTTGTTATTGCACTTATTGTTACTTACCTTGCAGGCAATGCCGAGGGTGAAACCGGTGGGCTAATTAAAATGCACGCCGAACTGGGGAATGGCTTTTGGTATTTTACCGGTTATTGCTTATTTGCCATTGCCGCGAGTAGTTTTATTAAAACCGATGCAAAAAATATATAAAGGTTTGTATTAACTATTCAGTTATCATAAACTTCGCTAGAACCTAGAACCTAGAACCTAGAACCTAGAACCTAGAACCTAGAACCTAGAACCTAGAACCTAGAACCTAGAACCTCAATAAGGCAACTTTTTGCAACGCATTTACTCTAGTTTACTGATCATCGCTATGTTACTCACGCTTGTGGGTCAGGCTGTTGCGTCTGTTGCTATGCTATGTGAAATGCCGCACATGAGCCAAACACAGCATGCTGCAACTAATGTTGCAACTGAAAAAGTACATCAGCAAATGTCAGTCAGTATGATGAATATGGACTGTTGCGATGATGCAGCAACCGAGCAAGAATGTAATTGCCCAATTAATGCTTGTTCAGCGTACTCAATGTTGAGTGTTGATGGTTTATTTAGCACCCCACTGATTATTTCTGAAAAAATACAGCTCTATCCCTCACAAAACCAACACCATTTAGTCAGCTCGCTATACCGCCCCCCTATGTCTGCTTAATTGCAGGATAGGTGTACCTAAAATTAGGTCAAGTCGTTTAATTCACCTTTTCTGCCTCTAAATTAATCTTTTAATTTTAGTGGAGTAAGTGATGAATCACTTTGCAGTATTTAAAGTCAGTTTTTTAGCGCTAATGCTAGGAACTGCAATCTCAGCACACAGCAATGAACTTAGCCTAGATGAGGCGCTTTCGTATGCGCTAAACCATGAGCCTTGGCTAAAGGCAAGCCAGTACCAACAAGCCTCAGAGCAAGCACAAAGTATAGCCGCAGGTAGTTTGCCTGATCCGGTATTAACTTTGGGTTTAATGGGCGTGCCAACCGATGGTTTTGCTTTAGATCAAGAAGGTATGACGCAGCTAAGTATTGGTGTAAGCCAAATGTTTAGTCGTGGCGACAGCCTAGCATTAAAACAGCAAGCCTTAGCACAATCTGCGCAGCAACATCCTTGGTTGCGAGCCGATCGCCTTGCACAAGTAAAAACAATTGTTATTGAATCATGGCTTAATGCGTACAGAGCTCAGCGCAGCATTGCGCTTATCGAACAAGATAAAGCCTTATTTTCTCAACTGATTGATATAACCGAATCAAGTTATGCCAGCTCGCTAGGCAAAACTCGTCAGCAAGATATTATTCGCGCTCAGTTAGAGCTCACTCGCCTAGAAGATAAATTAGTAATGCTAGCGCAGCAACTTGAAAGTGCTAAAAAACGGCTGTCGCAATGGTTGCCAATGAGCATGCTAACTCAACCAGTAAGTACTAAAAACACAGCTATTGAGCCGTTAATTAGTTTTACCACGCTGGAATTTGAGGCGCTAATGTCGTTACTTATGGCGCATCCCGCGATTGTTGCTATTGATCAAACAGTAACAGCTAAGCAAACAGAAATAGCGCTCGCAAAGCAAAGTTATAAGCCGCAGTTTGGAGTAAATATGGGCTATAGCCATCGAGGTGATACGCCTATGGGAGACTCACGAGCCGATTTACTCTCTGTTGGGGTAAGTATTGATTTGCCGTTATTTACTAGTAACCGCCAAGATCAGCAAGTTAACGCTGCAATAGCGACAGCTGAAGCAGTTAAAACTCAAAAGTTAATAGCGCTACAAAAGTTAAAAGGGATGTATTTCAAAGAGTTTAGCCAATTAATGCAGTTACAAAAACGCGATACGCTTTATCAAACTAAGTTATTACCGCAAATGGCAGAGCAAGCCCAAGCCACACTCAATGCATACACGCGGGACGACGGTGATTTTTCAGAAGTTATGCGTGCTCGTATTAGTGAGCTTAATGCCAAAATTGACGGCTTAAATATTCAAATAGACCAACAAATTATTATTGCTCGTCTAAATTATTATGCCAGTAGCCAAGACGCTGCTGTGATGCTTGAGCAATTAGGAGAGCAAAATCGTGAATACTAATTTAAAACTATTAATAGCTGCTGTAGTGGGTGGTGGAGTAACGGCATTAGTGTTATCGCTTATGCCCGCGAGCAATACTGATATTAAAGCAAGCACAGAAAAACAACCACTGTACTGGGTAGCACCCATGGATAGTAATTATCGACGTGATGAACCCGGGCTTTCGCCAATGGGCATGGATTTAGTGCCTGTTTACGATGAAGCACCAGGCAGTAGTAGCAATTTAGATGGCCCAGGTGCTGTGACTATTTCGCCAGCGGTGGTTAATAATCTCGGGGTAAGAATCGCCAAAGTACAGTACAAAGCGTTACAAAATGAAGTTAAAACGGTTGGCTATGTGCAATATAATCAAGATCAACTTATTCATATTCACCCTCGTGTAGAGGGTTGGTTAGAAACGCTTTATATCAAAGCAGCGGGTGACAGTGTTGAGCAAGGTGAGCCACTTTATACCTTGTACTCACCGCAATTAGTGAATGCCCAAGAAGAGTTTCTATTAGCGCTCAATCGTAAAAATCAGGTGCTTATTCGCGCAGCTAAAGCACGCTTAAAGTCACTTAATATATCGGATGATTTTGTAGAGCGGCTGCAAAAAAGTAAACAAGTAATGCAAAACATTACCTTTTATGCCATTCAAAGTGGCGTAGTTGAAGAGCTAAATGTGCGCGAAGGTTTTTATGTTAACCCCGGCACCACTATGATGAGTATTGGTAAGCTTGATGAGGTATGGGTTGAAGCGCAAGTGTTTGAGCGCCAAGCTGAGCTAATTAAGATTGGCCAGCCAGTAAGCATGACGCTTGATTATTTAAGTGGCCAAAGCTGGCAGGGTAAAGTGGATTATATTTACCCAACACTCGATGCTAAAAACCGGACCTTGCGAGTGCGCCTGCGCTTTAATAACGAAGGCCATAAACTTAAGCCTAATATGTTTGCCCAAGTAAATATTCATACTCAAGCCAATAAAGCGCAATTAGTAGTCCCTAAAGAAGCGGTGATCCGCACCGGTAACCAAAACCGTGTAGTGGTTGCCTTGGGCGAGGGGCGTTTTAAATCTGTGGCTGTAGAAATGGGCAGAAGTGACAGTAAAAACACCGCAATATTATCAGGAATAATGGCAGATGATGACGTGGTGGTTTCGGCGCAATTTTTATTAGATTCAGAATCAAGTAAAAGCTCAGACTTTAAACGTATGCAAGCCCCTCAAGCTGTTAGCTCTGTATGGAGCGAGGGCATTGTTAATAGCATTATGGCGGAACATCGTATGGTTAATATTAGCCATGAGCCGATAGCTGAACTTGATTGGCCTAGTATGACAATGGACTTTACGGTTGCTGATGATGTTGACTTTACTGCTTTTGAAAATGGCCAAACATTACATTTTGAGCTGACTAAGCAAGCTGATGGCAGTTATGTATTAACGGCTATTCATATAATGAAAAGCACAGTAACAAATAGCGAAAAAAATACAGCAACTGTTTTGGGCACAATTAACAGTATTGATAAAGCACAGCGCATAGCAAATATTAGCCGTGGTGCAATAGAAAAATGGGGACGCGAACCTGCAAGGCTCGATTTTACCTTTGCAGATGATATAGATTTAACCGCACTTGCAGCGCAGCAACAAATAAACTTTACCTTTAGTTTGCAGCAAGGGGAGTTTGTGATTAGCCACATAAATGGCGAGCACTCTACAAGCGCATCAGGTAATCACACTATGCAATTGCATAACGCGCATTAGGAGGCAATATGATAGCTGCAATTATACGTTGGTCCGTTCTTAATCGCTTTTTTGTGTTGTTACTGACCGTTATTTTAATTGGCGGGGGCTTATTTGCTGTTAAAAATACCCCAGTTGATGCCTTGCCCGACTTATCAGATGTGCAAGTAATTATTAAAACCTCGTATCCGGGGCAAGCACCGCAAGTAGTGCAAGATCAGGTTACTTTTCCACTTACCACCGCAATGTTATCGGTGCCAGGAGCGCAAACAGTAAGGGGCTTTTCATTTTTTGGAGACTCTTACGTATATGTAATATTTGATGAAAAAACCGATTTGTACTGGGCACGTAGCCGAGTACAAGAATATTTAAGCCAAGTAGCGAGCCGCTTGCCAGCTACAGCCAGCGCAGAGCTTGGCCCCGATGCCACCGGTGTTGGTTGGATTTACTTATATGCACTGGTAGATAAAACTAATCAACACGATATTAGCCAATTACGCAGCTTACAAGATTGGTTTTTAAAATTTGAATTACAAACCGTACCTGGCGTATCTGAGGTTGCCTCAGTAGGGGGCATGGTAAAACAGTACCAAGTTACGGTTGACCCCGATAAGTTACGAGCTTATGGCATTCCACTGAGCTTAATTCAAACTGCCATTGCCCAAGGCAATCAAGAAATGGGCGCATCGGTAGTCGAAATGGCCGAGGCTGAATACATGGTTACTAGCACCGGCTATATTAAAAGTGTCGCCGATTTAGAAGCGATTCCTTTAGGTGTAAATACTAATGCCACACCACTGCAATTGCGTGATGTGGCCGATATTCGTCTAGGGCCGCAAATGCGCCGTGGTATTGCCGAACTTAATGGCGAAGGCGAAGTGGCTGGTGGCGTAGTGGTAATGCGCTTCGGTGAAAATGCGCAAAAAACCATTGAGCTGGTAAAAGCAAAGCTCGAATCATTAAAAAAAGGGTTACCAGCGGGAGTTGAAATTGTACCCGTGTACGACCGCTCCAACTTGATTAAAGATGCAGTTGATAACTTAAGCAGTAAATTACTCGAAGAGTTGGTTGTGGTTGCTTTGGTTTGCATTGTATTTTTGTTTCATGTGCGCTCATCTTTAGTAGCGATTATTACTCTACCGCTGGGTATTTTAACAGCATTTTTAATTATGTATTGGCAAGGTATTAATGCCAATATTATGTCGCTTGGCGGTATTGCCATTGCAATTGGCGCTATGACCGATGGCGCTATAGTGATGATTGAAAATATGCACAAACATATGGAAAAAACCCCACTAACCGATGAGAACCGCTGGCAAGTGGTGATTGATTCGGCCAGTGAAGTCGGCCCCGCATTATTTTTTAGCTTAATGATAATTACGGTAAGTTTTATGCCGGTATTTATTTTAGAGGCGCAAGAAGGGCGTATGTTTGCCCCGCTGGCGTACACTAAAACCTATGCTATGGCTGCCTCTGCTGGGCTTGCAATTACTTTAGTACCGGTACTTATGGGATACTTTATTCGCGGCAAAGTAATTTCAGAGCAAAAAAATCCGGTTAACCGTATGCTGGTAAATGCTTATAAACCATTACTTAACGCAGTACTTAAGTTTCCTAAAGCAACTTTGGCCTTAGCTACGTTGATTGCAGTGATTGGCTTTTATCCTGTAAATAAAATGGGGAGTGAGTTTATTCCCCCCCTTGATGAGGGCGATTTAATGTATATGCCAACTACTTATCCAGGTATTTCGATTGGTAAAGCGCGGGAGTTGTTACAGCAAACCGATAAATTAATTGCCACTGTGCCAGAGGTACTAACTGTATTTGGTAAAGTAGGGCGAGCAGAAACCGCCACAGATCCAGCGCCGCTTACCATGATAGAAACCTTTATTCAGCTCAAGCCTAAAGATCAATGGCGCGAAGGTATGACCCTAGATAAACTCAAAAAAGAGCTAGATAGTTTAGTGAAGTTTCCTGGGGTAACTAACGCATGGGTTATGCCAATAAAAACCCGTATTGATATGTTAGCAACCGGCATTAAAACCCCGGTGGGGATTAAAGTTGCTGGCCCTAAATTGAGTGAAATTCAAAAAATAGGTCAACAAATTGAAAGCATTTTAAAAGATGTACCGGGTACGGCATCCGTTTATTCTGAGCGAGTTGCTGGTGGGCGTTATATTAAGGTAGATATAAACCGTGAAAAAGCGGCGCGCTATAGTTTAAATATTGCCGATATACAGCAAGTTGTAGCTACTGCTATTGGCGGCACAAATGTCACCCAAACCGTAGAAGGGCAAGAGCGCTATCCGGTAAATTTACGATACCCGCAAGGTTACCGCGATTCACCTGAGGAGCTAATGTTACTTCCTATTGTAACTCCAGCCGGGCAGCGTATAGCTTTAGCCGATGTTGCTAAGGTATTAATTGAAGATGGCCCAGCCGGAATAAAAAGTGAAAATGCCCGCTTAAATGGTTGGAGCTTTATTGATATAGAAAATATTGATATTGGTACATATGTAGAAAACGCCCAGCAAATTTTGCATGAGCAATTGATACTACCAGCAGGATATTCAATTACCTGGGC
This sequence comes from Pseudoalteromonas sp. 19-MNA-CIBAN-0066, assembly GCF_040308705.1. Lineage (NCBI taxonomy): Bacteria > Pseudomonadati > Pseudomonadota > Gammaproteobacteria > Alteromonadales > Pseudoalteromonadaceae > Pseudoalteromonas > Pseudoalteromonas sp. 19-MNA-CIBAN-0066. Next base: position 28,219 of record NZ_JBEONZ010000018.1, on the reverse strand, counting down.
TGGGCAATATGAATATATGCAGCGTGCTAAAGATAAGCTTGCTTACGTATTACCACTAACGTTAGCCATTATTGTAGTGCTGCTGTATCTGAACTTTAGAAGCTTTGCGGAGGTATTGATTATTATCGTTACTTTACCGTTGGCGATGATTGGCGGAATATGGCTAATGTACCTAGAAGGCTTTAACTTTTCGGTGGCTGTTGGGGTGGGCTTTATTGCACTTGCAGGGGTGGCCGTAGAAATTGGGGTGATCATGCTGGTGTATTTAAATCAGGCCTACCAAGAAAAAATTACCCAAGCACAACAAACTGGTGTGCCGCTTAATTATGAGCAGCTTAAGCAAGCAATAACAGAGGGCGCAGGGCTAAGAGTACGCCCCGTAATGATGACAGTAGCTACTATAGTGATAGGTTTATTACCGGTACTTTATGGCACTGGCACGGGCAGTGAAATAATGAGCCGCATAGCAGCGCCTATGGTAGGGGGTATGTTTAGTGCGGTTGTTTTAACCTTATTAGTAATACCGGCAACGTATTTATTGTGGCGCAAACGCGACCTATAATATTTACATTGGTTATGTAACTTATACTGAAAAACAGTATTAAGTTACATAGCCTGCAACTTTGCTATTGATATTGCTCACTTTTTTATATGGCACGATTTACGCATTACTATGTTTACTCAGCTTAAGTAAGGAATGCAGATGCAAGTTAAAACAATTCAACAAATGTATGACTGGACTATTTTGTTTCATACACAAATGGCGGCCAACTTTTTTAGTGTGCGGGAACTATTAGGTGAGCATAATACTCAATTAGTTGATTACTGTACTAAATACGAAAAAAAACTCGCTGAAGATTTAATTGGCTTTAAAGCAATCACCACCATAAATACGTTAGATACCTACTGCTATGAGTATTTTGCAGAAAATCCAGAGCTACTGAATTTTACTGATTTAGATCGAAGTACCCAATTAGATGAGCAAGCTATTCAGGGCTATTTGTCTGATCAGCATCAAAAAGTAATAAATGCTTATGAGTACTTAGAGGGAAAAACACAAACTGCAGACGGTAAAGAAAAACTCGGACAAATACTGCAGCTTGAGTACCAAGGATTAAAACAAATGGTACAAAGCATAAACCGACATATAGATATGTAACCTGATCTCCGGATAATAAACTTATCTTAAGCAGCTATTTTCAGCGCTAACTGCGTTGAATTTTCTTGCAATAGGCCAGCTATTGACGCGTAAATTCGCCTTATTTTCACTGAAAATTTCTAGCTAGAGAAAATAAAATTAAATATAACTATGATTCAATACGTTAGTAAATCTCTTAACCAGAGTTCAGGTTATGTAAATTTATATACAGTTAAAACTAATAAAAATAACGGCGCTACACTATGGTGTGTAGCGCCGTTATTTTGTTAAACCTTTTCTACATCAACAATTAAGTCGCTTGTTATCGACTCTAATGCATTAATTACTTCTTCTTTATTCAACCCATTAGGTAGTGTTACTGTAGCAACAGCACTAAAAATAGGCACGCCCCAATTAGGTGCGCTTTGTTGCCTTGAGTTTAAGTGAGTAATATTGGCTCCTTTATGACGAATTACACTTGCAAGCTCTTGCACAATACCCGGGCGATCGTTACCGGTAATAACAAAGTTAAGTTGCTCACGTGTGGCGGGTTCTATTTCTGTATTGCCTGTTTCAATACGTACATCAAGTTTAGGCAGAGCATTGAGCGCATTTTGCAGTGCCTGAAAATGCTCTTCGCTAACTTCAATCTGAATAATACCTGCAAAGTGACCGAGCAAATGGCTCAAGTTGCTGCTTAGCCAGTTGCCATGATTTTCTAAAATAACGGATGAAATGCTCTCTACTAAACCAGGACGATCTTGTCCTAAAATGGTTATAACCAACTGCTTCATAAATAGTTCTCTTCTTTAAAGCCCAAATAAGGTAATGCATAGGCATTAAGTGTTGTTTAACTCTATTCAGAGTTCAGGTTAAATATTATGATTTAGTTGCTAAAGTTAGACCTTTAATCCTACAGTGCAGCCCTTGCAACAAACCATAATTATTAACTAAATGCTTCCTGAGTATTGACCTCGATAAATACTTTGTCCAATAAATATAATATTTAGTTCATCAATACTGCATAAACACGGCTGCTATTCGATCTTAAAGATATTTAAATTACACGGTAAATAATTATTACCGCTGTAACATTACTGTCACTTTGATGAAATATAATCACTGCAACGTTAAGATTAAAGGATGTTTTGATGACTTCCAATCCGAATAAGCCGACTTTTAATACGGATCGAAGCCGTCTATTTAAAGACCGACTTGCCCAGTTTGGCATAACCGTAGGTGGAGTAATGGTATTAATAGCGCTGCTATTAATTTTTTTCTACCTTCTTTATATAGTACAGCCAATTTTTGAATCAGCTAAAGTTGAAAAGCGCGACAGTTTTAATCTTACAAACGCAGAGCAAATAGTGGGAGTAGGCGTTGAGGAACAAACTGAAGTTGCTTATTTATTAAGCCAGCAAGGGAGTGTTGACTTTTATAGTGTTGAAAAAGCTAACTTTGGTAAAAAGCTAAAAACGCTAGAGGTAACCCTGCCTAGCGATGTGAGTAGCTTTGCTACCAGTGCACCGTTTCAGGGACAATATGCATATGGTTTAGAAAATGGCAGTGTAAAAATTGTTATTCCTAAATTTATGGTGACGTTTCCAAATAACGAACGTAAATTAACTCCGCGTTTAGATTATCCGCTAGGCGAACTTGCTTTAGAGGTAGACGAGCAAGGTGCTGCTATAAAGCGTTTTGCATTTAGCCACTTTGAAGACAAAACAGCCGTTGTTGCGCTAACAGCCGACAAGCGCGTTTTATTTAGTAGCTTTGTTGCTGAAGAAAACATGTTTAGCGGTGAAGTTGAATGGCTTGTGGAACGCACCGAGCTAGATGTTGCTGGGCGAGTAGATGAGTTACTTATGTCGCCAGATACTACCCGAGTATTTGTGCGCTCAGCTAATCAAATTTATGTTTACGATACGCGCGACCCAAGCGAAGTAGAGCAAATTCAATTACTGTCTGCCAATGAAGAAAATGCCAATATTGTTGCGGCGCAATTACTTGCGGGTGCTAACTCTCTTATGTTGGCAAACGATAATGGAAAGGTATCGCAGTGGTTTGAAATAAATACCGACAGCGGCCGTGAATATCAAAAAATTCGTTCATTTGAAACAACAAAGCAAAGTAAGTTAAACGTATTTACTGAGTTTTACCGCCGTACCTTTTTTACTACCAGTAGTAATGGTGAGTTAGGTGTTTATTACACCACAAGCCAAGCAAAATTGTGGCAAGGCAAAGTAAGCGAAGGAGCAATTAAAAGCTTTGCTATAGCACCGCGTGCAAATGCAGCGCTAATTGTTGCCGACAACAAACTAACCGTATTAGAAATTCATAACGAACACCCAGAAGTTACTTGGTCTGCACTTTGGCAAGAAGTGTGGTACGAAGGTTACCCAGAGCCTGGTTATATTTGGCAATCAACCTCAGCCAGTGACGACTTTGAGTCTAAGTTTTCGTTAGTGCCTATTTCGTTTGGTACCTTAAAGGCGGCATTTTACGCCATGCTATTTGCCGTACCTATCGCGATTTCTGCTGCTATTTATACCGCTTACTTTATGTCGAGTGAACTGCGTAAAGTGGTTAAGCCAACGGTAGAAATAATGGAAGCACTTCCTACCGTTATTTTGGGCTTTTTAGCGGGCCTATGGTTAGCGCCTTTAATAGAGCAGCACTTACCAGCCATAGTCGGCTTACTGGTGTTATTACCTTTAGGTATTTTGGCCACTGCGCTTGGTTGGACTAAATTACCAGCCAGTATTCGCCATAAAATTCCTGAAGGATCGCATGCCATTATACTTATACCGGTAGTGTTATTTATTGGTTGGTTTTCGTTTGCGATGAGCGAAACTGTTGAGCTGTGGATGTTTGATGGTAACGTGCGCCAATATTTAACTAACGAGCTTGGCATGACCTTCGATCAGCGTAATGCCTTGGTAGTGGGTATTGCGATGGGCTTTGCTGTAATTCCTACTATATTTTCGATTGCGGAAGACGCGGTATTTAGCGTGCCTAAGCATTTGTCTAATGGCTCACTGGCACTGGGTGCAACACAGTGGCAAACACTGATACGCGTGGTATTACTTACCGCCAGCCCTGGAATATTTTCTGCGGTAATGATGGGCCTTGGCCGCGCAGTAGGCGAAACCATGATAGTGCTTATGGCAACCGGTAATACCCCGATTATGGATTGGAGTGTGTTTCAGGGAATGCGTACGCTTGCGGCAAATATTGCGGTTGAAATGCCAGAGTCGGAAGTGGGTAGTTCGCATTACAGAATATTGTTTTTAGCAGCATTTGTATTATTTATATTTACCTTTGTTTTTAACACCATTGCTGAGTTTGTTCGTCAGCAACTGCGTGAAAAATACAGCTCAATGTAAGTGGAGAACACGACATGGTAAAGCAGTGGTTTAGGTCTGGTTCTCCTTGGATTTGGATGACCGGTGGTGCGGTGAGCATCAGCTTAATTTCAGTAATTGGTTTATTAGCTATGATAGCGTGGAAAGGGTTAAGCTTTTTCTGGCCTTCTGAAGTAGTGCAATTTGAGCTGGAAGGCTCAATTGCAAAACAAACTATTATTGGTGAAATTTACGATCGAGAATTAGTACCCAAAGCGCGTTTAGCGGCAACCGGTGTTGATGTTTCGGCATATGATAGGGAAGAATTTGAGCGGTTATTAATTAAAACCGGTAACCGTGAATATGTAGATTTAGATTTTCGTTGGATATTAAACACCGACATAAAAAACCAATCAACGCCTACCACTCTTGCCGTGTTTGAGCGTAGCAAAAATGGTAATTTTTATGGCTACGTAGAAGGCGTAATTGAAGACGGACAACCTGTTACCGGCGATAAGGTAGCCTATTTACATAAGCTGGTTGAACGGGCAGTTGATTTAAACGACGAAGCACTTGATTTACAAAACGGTGATATTGGTCATATTAACTATGAACTGGAACGTCTAAGGCTAAAAGAAAAATCCTACTTACTTGATAATGAACTAACAGACGAACGTGTTGCTGAGCTTGCAGAGGCGCGTGCAGAACTACGTGCCGAGTATGCGGTGCTCGAAAAGCAACTGTTTGCACTGCGTAAACAAGCACAGCGCGACCAAGTTATGGTTAAAGATATGCGCGGCGAAATAGTCACCATTCCATTGTATCAAGTATTAGATGTGTGGTTTCCAAATGACATGAGCTTTTTAACCAAACTGGGCCATTACTTTATCCAATTAGGTAAGTTTGTATCAGACGACCCTCGCGAAGCAAATACCGAAGGTGGCGTATTTCCGGCCATATTTGGTACCGTGTTTATGGTTATGCTAATGGCTGTTATTGTGACGCCATTTGGGGTGGTTGCTGCAATTTACTTGCATGAATACGCGGCTAAAAATGCGGTAACTAAGATGATCCGTATTGCGGTAATTAACCTAGCCGGTGTACCTTCTATTGTATATGGTGTATTTGGCTTAGGCTTTTTTGTTTATATGCTAGGTGGCAGCCTTGACCAATTATTTTATCCTGAGTCATCACCTACTCCGGTATTTGGTACACCAGGTGTTATGTGGTCGGCTTTAACACTGGCAATACTTACCTTGCCTGTGGTTATTGTTTCCACTGAAGAGGGACTATCGCGTATTCCAAGTACAGTACGCCACGGATCATTAGCGCTTGGTGCCACACAAGCAGAAACCTTATGGCGTATTGTTATACCTATGGCAAGCCCAGCAATTATGACAGGTTTAATACTGGCTGTTGCGCGTGCAGCAGGTGAAGTAGCGCCATTAATGCTGGTGGGTGTAGTAAAAATGGCACCTACGTTACCGCTTGATGGTAACTTTCCATACTTTCACTTAGACAGAAAGTTTATGCACTTAGGTTTTCATATTTACGATGTTGGCTTTCAAAGCCCGAATGTTGAAGCGGCGCGACCGCTGGTATATGCAACGGCATTTTTATTAGTGTCGGTAATTATTACCCTCAACATAACCGCTATTGGTATACGTAATCATTTACGTGAAAAATTCAGATCGCTTGAGCTTTAATAAGATTTAATAGGTAACAAACATGATTTCAGTCGCTCCAAAAGTAAATCAAGCCAATACCAGCTTGAAGTTAGACTTAGACAATTTAACCACAGAGCAAACAGCGTTAGAGATTAAAGATCTCGATCTTTACTACGGCGATAAACAAGCGCTGAGTAAAGTAAATATGAATATTCCAAAGGGCCAGGTAACAGCCTTTATTGGCCCGTCGGGGTGTGGTAAATCAACCTTATTACGGTGTATTAACCGCATGAACGACTTAGTTGATATTTGCCGCATAGAAGGTGAAATACTGCTACATGGACAAAACATTTACGATAAAAGCGTTGATGTAGCGGCGCTGCGTCGTAACGTAGGCATGGTATTTCAGCGACCTAACCCTTTTCCTAAATCAATTTATGAAAATGTGGTTTACGGTTTGCGCTTACAAGGTATTAAAGACAAACGTAAATTAGATGAAGTAGTTGAGCAATCATTGCGTGGTGCAGCGCTGTGGGATGAAGTAAAAGACAGGCTACACGACAGCGCTTTTGGGTTGTCGGGGGGACAGCAGCAACGTTTAGTTATTGCGCGCTCAATTGCTATTTCGCCAGAAGTATTACTGCTTGATGAACCTACCTCGGCACTAGACCCTATTTCTACTTTAGTAATAGAGGAGCTAATTAACGATTTAAAGAGTAAGTTTACTGTGGTAATTGTTACCCATAACATGCAACAGGCCGCCCGGGTTTCTGACCAAACGGCGTTTATGTACATGGGGGAGCTAATTGAATACTCAGACACCAATACCTTATTTACAACGCCTAATAAGAAAAAAACAGAAGACTATATAACCGGTCGTTACGGCTAATTCAGCCGATATTATGTGTACAATATTGATAGGATAATAACGATGGAACATAACATTAATAAGCATATTTCTGGCCGTTTTAATCAAGAATTAGAAAACGTACGCAACCTTGTGCTTAGTATGGGCGGGCTGGTTGAGCAACAGCTTAACAGTGCGTTAGATGCAGTGAGCCAAAATGATGCTATGCTTGCGCAAAAAGTGCGAGAGAATGATTATAAAGTTAATGCAATGGAAGTAAGTATTGACGAAGAATGTACGCGAATTATTGCCAGGCGTCAGCCTGCTGCAAGCGATTTGCGTTTAGTGGTGGCTATTGCAAAAACCATTGCTGATTTAGAGCGTATAGGCGATGAAGCAAAGCGAATTGCTAAAGTTGCATTAGATTCATTTACTAAAGACCAACAGGCTTTATTAGTAAATATTGAAAATATGGGACGCCAAGTATCAAAAATGTTGCACGATGTACTTGATGCATTTGCACGTATGGACGTACAACGTGCATTTGAAGTACACAAAGAGGATGCTAAAGTTGACAGGGAGTACGAAGCCATTATTCGTCAAATTATGACCTATATGATGGAAGACCCGCGCTCAATCCCGAAAATTATGGATTTAGTGTGGTCAGTTCGTTCATTAGAACGCATTGGTGATCGGTGTCAAAATATTGCTGAATATATTATTTATTTTGTTAATGGAAAAGATATTCGTCATACATCTCAAGAAGATATAGAAAAGTCTTTATAATTTTTTTAATTAGTCCTTTTTATTACAACGACGAATTATAATTTTTTTTTAGTTTGCTGGCGGTTGAGCAATAAAAAGCGTTCACAATCGAGCTTAATACTGTAAAATTCATGCCGCACAGCATACTAAATTGATTTAAGGGTCAGTTATGCAAACTAACGCGTTTCTAGGAGTATTTGCAAAATCTCCTATCAAACCAATGGAAGAACATATTCGAAAGGTTCATCAAGCTAGTAAAGCTTTGATTCCTTTTTTTAATCACGTATTTAAAGAAGAATGGCAACAAGCTGAAGAGCTACGTTTAACCATTCGTAATTTAGAACGTGAAGCCGATGACATGAAAAGAAATATACGTTTACAACTACCGCGTGGATTATTTATGCCGGTAGAGCGTACAGATCTGCTCGAATTAGTAACCCAGCAAGATAAAATTGCCAATAAAGCAAAAGACATTGCAGGGCGTGTAATTGGTCGTGAGATGATCATACCAAAAGTAATTCAAATCGACTTTTTAGCTTATTTAACACGTTGTGTTGATGCTACTAAACAAGCATCTAATGCGATAAATGAGTTAGAAGAGTTATTAGAAACAGGTTTTAAAGGTCGCGAAGTGGCCTTAGTTGAAAAAATGCTCGTTGAATTGGATGCCATAGAACAAGACACGGATGAAATGCAAATTAAAATACGCCGCCAACTACGCGCAGTAGAAGGTGAGTTAAACCCGGTTGATGTGATGTTTTTATATAAGATCATTGAATGGGTTGGCGAGCTTGCAGATATTGCAGAGCGCGTAGGATCACGTCTTGAGCTGATGTTAGCTCGTTAATTTAAAATCAGTTCAAAAACGATAGATTAAGGTTACACAATGGATATCATTGCATCTTACGGCACGGTATTAATTTTAATTGCCGCAGCAGTTGGCTTTTTTATGGCTTATGGTATTGGCGCAAATGATGTTGCCAATGCAATGGGCACATCAGTAGGCTCTAAAGCGCTAACGATTAAACAAGCGATTTTTATCGCGATGATCTTTGAGTTTGCAGGTGCTTACTTGGCCGGCGGCGAAGTTACATCGACAATTCGTAATGGCATTATTGATTCAACGCCATTTATGGATATTCCTGAATTAATGATATTAGGTATGATTTCTGCGCTTTTTGCAGCAGGCGCCTGGCTATTAATGGCATCATTCTTAGGATGGCCAGTATCAACTACTCACTCTATTATTGGCGCTATTATAGGTTTTGCTTTAGTTGCAGTAGGCAGTGAAGCGATTCATTGGAACAAGGTTGCAGGAATTGTTGGTAGTTGGATAGTAACGCCTGCTATATCGGGTTTTATTGCCTACTTAATATTTATGAGCGCACAAAAGCTTATTTTTGATACGGCTACTCCGCTTAAAAATGCTAAACGTTTCGTGCCAATTTATATGGGCTTAGCTGGCTTTATTATGTCACTTGTGACAATTAAAAAAGGCTTAAAACATATTGGTATTAACTTAGGCACAGTGGAAGGTATTAGTCTATCTATTGCGATTGCAGTAGTAGTAGGCTTTATTGGTAAAATTGCAATTTCACGTTTAAAAATCGACCCTCAGGCCGATAAAAAAATGCAATTTAATAACGTTGAAAAAGTTTTTGCAGTACTTATGGTCTTAACGGCTTGTTGTATGGCATTTGCTCATGGTTCTAACGACGTTGCTAATGCTATTGGTCCTCTTGCGGCTGTGGTAAGTATTGTTGAAAACAACGGTGAAATTGCAAAACAAGCGGCTATTGCTTGGTGGATATTACCACTAGGTGGTTTTGGTATTGTGGCCGGTTTAGCTATTTTAGGTAAAAAAGTAATTAAAACGATTGGCGAAGGGATCACACATTTAACCCCTAGCCGTGGTTTTGCTGCCGAATTAGCTGCTGCTTCAACAGTTGTAATTGCATCTGGCACAGGCTTACCAATTTCAACTACGCAAACCTTAGTGGGTGCGGTGTTGGGTGTAGGTATGGCACGCGGTATTGCCGCACTGAACATGGGTGTTATTAGAAACATTGTAGTTTCTTGGGTAATTACATTGCCAGTGGGCGCAGGCCTTGCTATTGTTATTTTCTATGTACTAAGAACCGCATTTGGGGTTTAATAAAAAAGTACTTAAAGACTTTTAGCTTGAAAAGATCTCAATGCCCTAGGTGTTGGGGTCTTTTTATCGATTACTTAGCGAGAAAACCCTGTGATCTTTAGTCGCTGGGATGAATCGCTAGCCTTGCTCTCGAATATATTTTCTGATTTTGTTGATAATTCGACAATAGAGTTTTAACGAATTTCCCTAGGTGTCCTACCAATAACTGTTTTCTGTATTTCACAACCAATATTAAATGTAATTCTATTAAATATTGACAATACGATTTTTTGTCATATTGCATCTTGACAACCTGAGCTTATACAGTAGTCTATACAGTGTATGAAAAAGACGCTTAGATACAACTACAGGCTAAATCCAACGCCAGAGCAAGAAGTTAAACTCTTTGAGTTTGGCGCGACTTCGCGAGGCATTTGGAATATGTTGTTATCTGAAAACATGCGGCGATATGAGTATGATAAAACGTTTTTGTTTTACAAAGACATGGCCTCGGTTCTTAAAGAGCTAAAGCCTTTTGAAGAGTTTAATTGGATAAAAGCGTTTGATTCTGCTGCGGCTCAGCAAGTTGCTCGCGACTTGGAAACCGCGTTGAAAAATGCATTCTCTAAAGGTCGTTTGCAACGCTTTCCAAAGCATAAAATCACTTACAAAAAGAAAAAACTTCACAATGACTCGTTTCGGGCGGTTAACAACTCCAACTGTATTCGCATTGAAAATGGTGCTATTAGTGTCCCTAAAATCGGCAGAGTTCCGATTATTTTACATCGCAAATTAGCGAGTAAAATCAAGACCGTGACTGTTCAGTATCGTCACGGAAAATGGGAATGTAGTATAACTCAAGAAGTGGAATGCAAGGCCGCGCTTCGCGTGTTAAAAACAATTACAGGCTTTGATATTAACTCAAAGCAGACGGTTGTTGGCTCAAACGGTTATGTTGCCGATAATCCAAAGTTTTTAAAGCAATCAAAAGAGAAGCTGAATCAATTGCAACGCCAGCTTGCACGCCGTAAAAAAGGTTCTAATCGCTGGCACAAAACAAAACAACGCATCAATAAATTACATGGTAAAATCTCAAGGCAAAGGCTCGACTTTGCGCATAAAATTTCACGACAGATAACCAATGAAAATGATATTTTAATTTTTGAAAATTTAAATGTAAAAGCAATGCAGAAATTTAATGGCAGTATGGTGGCCGACAACGTAATGGGGCTCATCACTCAGCTTTCAAAGTATAAAACTGAGCTTGAAGGTAAGATCTATCATGAAATTGGCAGATTTGAAAAATCCACAGGGATTTGCAGTGAATGCGGCCAGCATCATGTTTTGACACTGAAAGATAGAAATTTCACTTGTTTGGCTTGCAGGACATATCAAGGTCGCGACTTATCTGCGGCAAAAAGTATAGCTAAAACAGGTGAATTAGATTTAATTGCGGCTGGAATTGTCGCAAGGGTTAACCCCATATCTCAGCAGAAATCAGCTATTAAAACGAAAGTCTTCGAGCTATCGAAGTTTGCTGTTGGATCTGAGAAAAAAGTAGCAGCCTAGCCCAAAAGCTAGATTGTAGAAGCCCAGTGATCTTTAGTCGCTGAGTAGTTCACTTGTGGAAAGAAAAAATGACTAATCTTCCGAGTATAAAACAGCTGCAGTATTTACTTGCAGTACATCAATATCAACATTTTGGCCGCGCTGCTAGTGCGTGCTTTATTGGCCAATCAACATTAAGTACAGCCATTCAAAACTTAGAAGAAACACTAGGCTGCCAACTTATTGAACGTGAAAACCGCAGTTTAATGTTTACCACCATTGGTGATGAAGTAGTTGAACGTTCGCGCAAAATTATTCACGACACAATCAGTTTAAAAGAGCTCACTAAAAGCTTTTTAACGCCGCTGAGTGGTAAGTTAACCGTAGGGGTTATTCCTACTATTGCGAGCTTTATTGCCGCGCCTTTGTATCACTTTTGTAAGCAAGAATTTTGCGATTTAGAACTGGTATTAGTAGAAGATACTAGCGATAAGTTACTCGATAAATTAGAGCATGGTCAGATAGATTTAGCCTTATTAGCACTGCCGTATCAAACCGATAAGTTTCATACTCAGGTGTTAGCTAGAGATCATTTTAGTTTGGTACATCACAAAGATTACACGCCAGCAAAGAACGTGCAAGACTTTAACTTATTACCCGACGCCAGCGTGTTCTTACTAGAACGTGAGCACTGTATGACCGGGCACGCGCTTAGTGCATGTCATTTAAACCGTGTCAGCTGTATAAACCCGTTTGAAGCAGCCAGCTTGCATACTTTATTGAGCATGGTGGAGTATCAGTTGGGGGTGACCTTTTTACCGCAAATGGCGATTAATGCCGGCATTTTAGATAATAAAAATATGCTAGCAACTCCATCGGCGAATGAGGCATACCGTGAAATTGGTATTTTGTGGCGTAAAACAACCGGACGAATTCGCGACTTTAAATTGTTCAGCCAGCAATTAGAGGTGTTTTTAAAACACCAATGTAGTTTAGACTTTGCTAAAGAGACAGCAACAAGCAGCTAAGATAGCTGCTTGTTTTCATGGTTATGGCTTTCATATGGTTCTAGTTTAGGTAAAAAAAGTAAATAAACCCAAACAACCAGATTAAAGTAAGGCACTAGCCCTAATACAGTAAATACCCGAACAGGATAACCTTTAATGTGTGCATATCGGTAACACTGAAACGCAATTGCAAAATGCATAAGTAGTAATAAAACAACTAGCTGTGTCATATTTACCTCCTTAAACTCTAATAACATCCAACATCCAACATCCAACATCCAACATCCAACATCCAACATCCAACAAATTGTCGTCTTATTTGGGCTGATTTATAATGTCATGTTTTTTTGCGCTTATCGTATTAATTGCGCGACATTTGCTGATTTGTAAGTAAAGTATAGCCGAGAAAGATAATTATGATAGTAGTAAAGAGCTTAATTTTGTTTACAGCTGTTTATTTTTTGCTAGGTAGTTGTTGGTAAAACGTTTTATTTTTTAAAATCTTTTCAAGTTCACTTTTAACACCTTTAATAGGCATAGGGCGAGCTATAAAATAGCCTTGGCCGTAGTCAACGCCAATTTCTTTTAATGCAAAAAATACTTCTTCGGTTTCTACATACTCAGCCACAGAGCGCTTATCGAGTGAATGACTAATGTCGTTAATGGCCTTTACTAGTGCTAAATCAATAGGGTCGTTGAGCATATCGCAAACAAACGAGCCATCAATTTTTACATGCTGTGCTGGCAGTTGTTTCAAGTAGTTAAAAGTACTGAAGCCGGTGCCAAAATCGTCAATGGAAAAGTGGCAGCCTAAAATATTGAGTTTTTCAATCATTTTACGCGTAGCTGCTAAGTTGTTAATGCTGGCAGATTCGGTAATTTCAAAAATTATTTGTGTTGGTAAAACCTGATACTTTGCTAAATTTGACTCTATTAATGGCACTAAACGCTCATCTAAAAATGACTGCGCAGAGAGATTTATAGCTACTTGGTTAAGTTCTGGGTAGAGGGCAACATTAGCAATTGTGTTACGAATAACGCATTGATCCATTAAAAAAGTATCGTTTAGCATTTCTAATGAAGGAATAAATTGATTAGGAAAAACTAGTTCATCATTTATTTTTAAGCGCAGCAGCACCTCAAAGTAAGCAACTTCATTGCGCCTAAAATCCCAAATTGGTTGGTAATGCAGTTCAATGCTGTCTTGTTGTAGCGCTTGGCGAATACCATGACCCCACTCTAAACCCGTTTGTAGCGTATTGTTATGGGCATCTTGTTTTGCATAGCAATGTACTAAATTACGACCTAAATTTTTAGCGATATACAGGGCAATATCAGCTTGTTTTAAACATTCGCTTGGGTCGCAATTCTTTTTGGTAATTTGAGTTAAACCAATTGAGCAACTGATTGAGTATATTTGCTCCTCAGATTTAAATTGATTTTGTTCAATCGCGTTACATATACCTTCGGCAATTAAATGCGCGTCAAGCAAGTTAGTATGTTTGAGGATCACTGCAAATTCGTCGCCGCCAACTCTACACACTAAATGCTCGGTACTTATGTTTGTTATAAATAATTGCGCTACTTCTTTTAAAACAATATCGCCTTGTTGATGGCCTTTACTGTCGTTAATTATTTTAAAGTGATCTAAATCGATATAAATAAGCGCGTGTTCAATATCAGAATGCGTGTGCTGAGGTTGGCAAATACGATTCAGCTGTTGGTCAAAGTAATAGCGATTATGCAGGCCAGTAAGCGTATCGTGAAGTGCTAAATGGCGCAGCTGCAGTTCCGCTTGTTTTCGTTCATGAATATTGTCGATTGTGGCGGTAATAGTGGCGTTATTATGGCTGTTTTGTATGAGCTGCAGCCGACATTCAACCCAAATTTGGCTGCCATTTTTATGTTGTAGCCTTATTTCAACTTGTTGTTTGTACTCACCACCACAAAGAATGTCGTCTATTGTTGCTTGTAGTTTTACTTGGCATTCAGCAATACAAAAATTAGTTAATTGCTGTTGTAGTGTCGATTTAACACCAAAGCCACTCAATGCTTCCCACGCTGGGTTGATAAAGCGAATAAGCCCTTGCTGATCAAGTTCTAGAACGACAGTATTTAAATGCAATAAAATACGTTGATGCGCAGAAAATAAATCTCGGTATCGCACTTCGCTTATGCTCAGTTGCTCTACTTTGTTAGCAAATTCAGCGTAGCTCACCATAAAGTCTTCGCGACGCGCTGCATGGTCGCATACTTTATTTAAAAATGGCGGATCGTATGGGGCACGTATAAAGTCGGTTACGCCCGAAAGTAAAAGCTGCTCCGCATAATCTGCATCATCACTATCTATAATAGTTACAATTGCTTGCATAGGATTATGTTGTAAAATTTCAGATACTAGCACGCTCGACTCTTCTGCTCTTGCAGCGGTTGCATCAAGTAAAACAATTGCAAATTGTTGCTGGTTATAAGCATTAAGCGCGGCTTGGCTCGAGGTAACATGGGTGATCGAAAAATTGAGCAGTAACGGCTTGCTGATTTCATTGGCTTTAGTGTTAGTCGGCTCTAACAGTAAGAGGTTTAAACGACTGCTTTTTTCTAAATGGTTAGCGAGCACACTTGCCAGCACTTGCGGCAGCATGTCTTGGCGCTCAAAAGGTAATACTGCATCAATACCGTAGCTGCGGGCAGTAGTTTCAGCTATTCGTTCACAATAAATAGGGGGAATAAGTAAGATTGGGGTATTTTTAGGGGTATTTAATAAGCCCGAGCGGATCATTCTTGAGAAGCGCCAGCCATCAATTTTACCTACATCAAGGCCAGTAATAATTATATTAACGGCTTGTTTTTTTAATATTTTTAAAGCTTGTTGGCTATCAGATACTTCTATAAATTCAAAAACATTTAATTTCTCTAAAGTGGCTCGAATAGTGCCACGCTCAGCACTGCTGGCGTTTAATATTAGCAATTTAAGCTGATTTACCACGTTTAGAGTACCCCTAAAAAATCACGATTATTCAAAAGAGTAAGAGTAATGATATTTACCGCTTAGGACAAGCGTATTTACGGCATGATAATAAATGCAGTAAAACAAGTGTAATTTAATGAGAATTTACCTGATTTCTTGAGCTTCATAAGCGATAGATATACACTTGGCGCGACTTTAAATGATGTGGATTACCAACTATGCGCGTGGCTGATTTTAGCTTTGACCTTCCCGACGAATTAATTGCTCGTTTTCCTAAGCAAGACAGAACAAGTAGCCGCTTATTGAGCCTAGATGGCCCAAGTGGTGTAGTTGAGCACAAAGTATTTAGTGATTTGCTTGAATTAGTTAACGAAAATGACTTGTTGGTGTTTAATAACACGCGAGTAATACCTGCCCGTATGTTTGGTCAAAAAGCGTCAGGCGGAAAAGTTGAAGTATTAGTAGAGCGTGTGCTTGATGAGCATAGAGTGCTGGCACATGTGCGCGCGAGTAAATCGCTAAAGCCAGGCAACGAAGTAATTCTTGAAGGCAAGGCAAAAGCAACCATGGTTGCGCGTCACGATACCTTATTTGAGCTGGAGTTTGAGCATAGCCAAAACGTACTCGATATATTAAATGATATTGGCCATATGCCATTACCGCCGTATATAGATCGCCCTGATAACGAAGCCGATCGTGAGCGTTATCAAACCGTGTACGGCGAAAAGCCTGGAGCGGTTGCGGCTCCTACCGCCGGTTTGCATTTTGACGATAAGTTAATGACCGCGCTAAAAAATAAAGGCGTACAAATGGCTTTTGTTACACTGCATGTGGGAGCGGGGACGTTTCAACCGGTGCGTGTTGCCACGGTAGATGAGCACATTATGCACTCAGAATACATAGAAGTGCCAGATGATGTGGTTGCTGCTGTAGCAAACACTAAAGCCAATGGTGGGCGTGTTATTGCCATAGGTACAACGTCTGTACGCTCTCTAGAATCGGCAGCAAAAGTACACGGTGGTAAGTTAGATACTTACTTTGGTGATACCGATATATTTATTTATCCGGGTTATCAATTTAATGTGGTTGATGCCATGATCACGAACTTTCACTTACCAGAGTCAACGCTTATTATGCTGGTAAGTGCCTTTGCCGGACAAAACAATATTATGGGCGCATATAACACCGCCATAGAGCAGCAGTATCGTTTTTTTAGTTATGGCGATGCGATGTTTTTAACCCGTAAATAAACACCACAAAATTTACTTGTTTAAGCTGGCTATTTGCTTTTAAATCAGCATTGAATTTACCGCAGTTAATAGTATTAACGCAGTAAAAAGGGTAGAATCGAGCGGTTAAATTATAGCTTGTTGGACTGTTTTTCCGACATTGAGGACAATATGAAATTTGAATTAGACACTACAGACGGTAAAGCGCGCCGCGGCCGCTTGATTTTTGACCGTGGTGTAATAGAAACTCCAGCATTTATGCCTGTAGGTACTTACGGTACTGTTAAAGGCATGACACCGGATGAAGTAAAAGCAACAGGCGCGCAAGTTTGTTTAGGTAATACGTTTCACCTAATGCTGCGCCCAGGCACTGAAATCATTAAGCAACACGGTGGTTTACATAAGTTTATGAATTGGGATTTCCCGATTCTAACTGACTCAGGTGGCTTCCAGGTGTTCAGCCTAGGTGCTATGCGTAAAATTACCGAAGAAGGCGTATTATTTAGCTCCCCAGTAAATGGCGAGAAAATTATGATGACGCCAGAATCATCAATGCAAGTACAGCGCGACTTGGGTTCAGATATCGTGATGATTTTTGACGAATGTACACCATACCCTGCTACCGAAAAAGAAGCTAAAGATTCAATGGAATTGTCACTTCGCTGGGCTAAACGCTCAAAAGAAGGCCATGGCGACAACCCATCTGCACTGTTTGGTATTATTCAAGGTGGTATGTACCCAGAGTTACGTGCACAATCGCAAGCCGGACTTGAAGAAATAGGCTTTGATGGCTATGCATTAGGTGGTTTATCGGTAGGTGAGCCGAAAAACGAAATGATCAATATTCTTGATCATTGCGCGTACAAAATGCCAGCAGACAAACCACGTTATTTAATGGGTGTAGGTAAGCCAGAAGACTTAGTTGAGTCGGTACGCCGTGGTATTGATATGTTTGACTGTGTTATGCCAACCCGTAACGCTCGTAATGGTCATTTATTTATAACCACAGGTGTGGTTAAAATACGTAACGCAGTACATAAAACAGATACTGGCCCGCTTGACCCTGAGTGTGATTGCCATACCTGTGGAAACTACTCACGTGCCTATTTACATCACCTTGATAAATGTAACGAAATTTTAGGCGCACGATTAAATACTATTCATAACTTACGTTATTATCAACGTGTTATGGAAGGCTTACGTAACGCAATTAGCGCAGGTAAGTTAGATGAGTTCGTTCAGAATTTTTATGCTCGCCGTGGCCAAGACGTGCCAGAGCTTGCAGATATAACAAATTAAATTTTAAAAATTAAAGAGGAAGTATCATGAGTTTATTTATTTCGAATGCCCACGCAAGTACTGGTTCTGCATCTGCCGGTGGCGGAATGGAAATGCTAATAATGTTAGCTATTTTCGGTTTGGTTTTTTACTTTTTGATTTATCGCCCGCAAGCTAAGCGTGTTAAAGAGCATAAAAGCTTAATGAGCGCGATGGCTAAAGGTGATGAAGTACTTACCCAAGGCGGTTTAGTGGGTAAAATAGTAAAAATTGCAGATGATAAAGATTTTGTTGTTATCTCATTAAACGAGCAAGCAGAAGTAACAGTACAAAAATCAGCCGTAACTGCGGTATTGCCAAAAGGCACAATGAAGTCGCTATAAAAATAATAAGGACGACCCCGTGTTAAACAAGTTTCCACTTTGGAAGTATTTACTTGTTTTAGCTGTGGTAGCCGTTGGCCTTTTATACGCCTCTCCAAACTTGTATGGTCGCGATCCGGCTATACAAGTTTCTGGCGCTAAAGGTGCTGATGTTGATCTCAGTGTAATAGACAAAGTAAACGCAACCCTCAAAAAACATAACGTTAGTGTTAAATCAACGAAACTCGAAGATGGGCAAATACTCGTTCGCTTTAGAAACGTTGAAGAGCAGCTAAAAGCGCAAGATTTATTGCGTAACTCTCTTAGCGATGATTACATTTCTGCTATAAACATGGCTCCAGCGCAACCAGCTTGGTTAAAAGCGGTTGGCGGCAACCCAATGAAGCTAGGCCTAGACTTAAGTGGTGGTGTGCATTTCACCATGGAAATTGACATGGCGACAGCCGTTGATAACCAGCTTGAGCAAATGGAAGAAGACTTTCGTAGCGACCTACGTGAAGAAAAACTTCGTTATCGCAGTGTTCGCCGTGTAGCGGGCTCTGATCGTATGCGTGTAGAAATGCGCAGCGAAGAAGATAAAGACGCTGCAGAGCGCTTCTTAAAAACGCAGTATCCATTAAATGTATACATAGATGATAGCAGTAACGATAACGCATTTTATGCGACTATGAGTGAGCAAAAACTCAAAGAAATTCGTGATTACGCTATCAAGCAAAACGAAACGATTATTCGTAACCGTATTAACCAAATTGGTGTTGCTGAGCCAAACGTACAGCGCCAAGGTGCTGAGCGAATTATTGTGCAACTACCCGGCATTCAAGATACTGCTCGTGCTAAAGAGATTTTAGGCGCAACGGCCACACTTGAGTTTCGCGAAGTAGAAGAAAACGCCGATATTAGCGCTGCTGCTCAAGGTCGTATCCCACCGGGTACTGAAATGATCATGAGCCGTGACGGTTACCCTGTGGTACTTAAAAAACGTATTATTCTTGAAGGTAGCCATATTACTGGCGCGCAATCAGGTAGCGATGAATACCAACGCCCGCAAGTAAGTATTACGCTAGATAGCAAAGGTGGGGCAAAAATGAATGCCTTTACCAAGCGAGCTATTGGTAAGCGCATGGCCACGGTATTTATTGAATACAAACCATCAGGTAAAAAAGATGCCGACGGTAAAGCGCTTCCGCCTATTAAGGTTGAAGAAGTTATTAACGTAGCAACTATTCAAGCACGCCTTGATCGCTCGTTCCGTATTACCGGTATTGATAACCCAGCAGAAGCACATAACTTAAGCTTATTACTACGTGCTGGTGCACTTGTAGCGCCAATTCAAATAGTTGAAGAGCGCACCGTAGGGCCAAGCTTAGGGCAAGAAAACATTGAAGCAGGTATGACCGCGGTAGCACTTGGTTTTGCATTCGTACTTGCATTTATGCTTATTTACTACAAAGGCTTTGGCATGGTTGCTAACCTTGCGCTTGCTGCTAACTTAGTACTTATTATTGGTGTTATGTCGTTAATTCCAGGCGCAACGCTTACTTTGCCTGGTATTGCCGGTATTGTACTAACTGTAGGTATGGCGGTTGATGCCAACGTACTTATTTTTGAACGTATTCGTGAAGAGCTGGCCGATGGCCGTAGCCCTCAACAAGCCGTTCATTTTGGTTATGACAGTGCATTTAGCACTATTTTCGATGCCAATATTACCACCTTAATTGCTGCCGTTATTTTGTTTGCTGTGGGCACTGGCCCAATTGCAGGCTTTGCGGTTACGTTAGCAATTGGTATTTTAACGTCAATGTTTACAGCTATTGTTGGTACACGTGCGATTATCAACTTATTTATCGGCGGTAAACGTGTTGATAAACTTTCAATTTAAGGAGTAGCCATGCAAATTTTAAAATTGGGTAGCAAAACCCTACGTTTCATGTCTCTTCGTAAAGTGGCAATGGGTTTTTCAACGTTATTAATTTTAGCGGCATTTATATCGGTTTTCACTAAAGGCTTAAACTTTGGTTTAGACTTTACCGGTGGTACTGCCGTAGAAGTTGGCTTTTCGCAACCTGCAGATCTTAAAAAGGTGCGTAATGTACTTGCCGAAAATGGCTTTGCAGATGCATCGGTACAATTGTTTGGTTCAAGCCAAGAAATTTTAGTTCGTTTAGCGCCGCGCGGCGATGACGTAAAAGCTGAAGTTATTGGTAACCAAGTTATTGCTGCATTAAAGCTAGCAGACGAAAGCGTAGTAATGCGCCGTATTGAGTTTGTTGGCCCAAGCGTAGGTGAAGACCTAAAAGAGCAGGGTGGCCTGGCCATGTTAACTGCGCTTATTTGTATCTTGATTTATGTAGCGTTTCGCTTTGAATGGCGTTTTGCAGTAGGCGCAGTAAGCGGCTTAATTCACGATGTTATTATTACCGTTGGCTTATTTTCGGTATTAGGTTTAGAGTTCGATTTAACCATATTAGCGGCTATATTAGCGGTAATAGGTTACTCGCTAAACGATACCATTGTAGTATCTGACCGTATTCGTGAAAACTTCCGCAAAGTACGTATTGATGACACGATAGAAATTATCGATATTTCTTTAACACAAACGCTTAATCGTACCTTAGTAACGTCAATTACCACTATTTTAGTATTAATTGCCTTGTTTATTTGGGGCGGTCAAACCATTCATGGCTTTGCTACAGCATTGTTATTTGGTGTGTTTATTGGTACTTATTCATCTATTTACGTTGCCAGCTCAGTTGCTATTGCACTTGGCGTAAGTAAAGAAGATTTAATACCAGAAGTGATTGAAAAAGAAGGTGCTGATCTAGACGCTATGCCGTAATAGATTTGTAAGCCGATATTAACCGCCCATCTGGGCGGTTTTTTATTGCCTGCACTAAAGCCAAGTATTCAATACATTAACTACCACTGCTTTACTCTTAAATAAAACGATGCCATTTTATTTGTGGTATTAACACTTATCATACTGAAGCTGCGCTAAAGGATAAAAAGCGAGATACAAAGTTAATTGTTTCACTAAGCAGTTTAATCGTCATAAATAATTTTTTGCAGACAACAAAAAAGGAGCCTAAGCTCCTTTTTTAAACCATGCAGTTTTTATTAACGAAGTAATGACTCTGTTAATACAGGGCGAATTTCGCGAATTATTGCTTGAGTTAGCTTAGGTGCGCCACAGATAATGTTACCACTATTGTTATAGTTTACGCCGCCAGCAAAATCTACAACCATGCCGCCTGCTTCTTTTACTAATAGCTCGCCTGCAGCAGTATCCCAAGGTTTTAAACCAATTTCGAAAAAGCCATCAACGCGTCCAGCAGCAACATAAGCCATGTCTAGCGCAGCAGAGCCCGCACGACGGATATCAGCTGTATGTATGAATAAAGCTTTAAACGCTTCTGTGTATGCATCTAGGTGTTGTTTTTGCTTGAAAGGGAAGCCAGTAGCTAAGATTGAACCGCCTAAATCAACTGTTTTAGAAACGCGTAAACGTTTGCTATTAAGTTGTGCGCCTTGACCACGAGAGGCAGTGAAAAGCTCACCACGAATTGGATCATAAATAACGGCTTGGTCTAAACGACCTTTTACTTTAAGTGCGATAGAAACCGCAAAATGAGGAATACCCTTGATGAAGTTAGTTGTGCCATCAAGCGGGTCAACAATCCATTGGTAATCTGCATCCTTACCTTTATGCTCGCCTAATTCTTCACCAACAATGCAGTGATCAGGGTAAGAGCGTAAAATGGTGTCGCGAATTATAGCTTCAGCTTCTTTATCAATGTTAGTCACTAAATCGTTAGTGCCTTTTTGTTGAACTTCAACTTTTGATAAATCTTCACTTGCACGAAGTATAATTTTGCCTGCGTTACGCGCAGCGCGAACCGCAATGTTTAACATTGGATGCATGGTATTACCTTTGGGTTGTAAAAGAACGTTTATATATTTTAGCTGGCGTATTTTAGCGACTTTTGCCATAAAGTAAACAACAAAGCCTAAATACTTTTGTTTGTTTTTTGTACTTACTTGATGTGCAGGGCATTTTATACAAATTCAGCATTGATGAATCTGCAAAGCACTTTTTAAATGTGTTCTAGTGCTTTAAAAATTTAGCATGTTTTTTACTCTTTAACCTGGGCTCAAGTTAAAAGCTATGAACATGCTTTTATAGGTGGTTCATCACATTGGAGTACCACTTTTACCACCAAGTTGGGTTTTTAATTGGTTAGCAAAGCTAATAAATTTTTCTTTAATGGTGCGCTTAATCTTTATTTCTACCGAGCCCATAATAGCCTTTCCCTCAATATGGATGGTCGGGCCTTGATGCTTGTTAAGTGCCACTGTTTTATTTTCAACACTACTAATAATGCTAAACATTTTTGATACTACATTAACGTGTTCTGGTACGTATATTTCATCACTGCCAAAAATACAGTTAACATGAATCGTTATCTCTTGGTGGGTAAAAATAGCATCGGTAAAATCAAGTACTACCGAGCCCATAAAGTTAGTCAGGTAAATATTTTTAGGCACAATCCACTGGCCACTTCTTTCATTGGAGCCTAAAATACTGCGTAATGTAAAGTCACTCTGGCTAAATTGCTGAGCGCTGTAATTGGGTGAAAATTGCGAATGTTTTTGGGCATTATATTGCTGATCAGTATTAAGGGTTAAATCCTCAACTAAGCTAACAAGGACTTCATTATTATTTGTAGCCATTGCCTCATCTAAACGCCTTTCAAATGCTTCTACAGAAATAACTCCGTGGCTGTAATTATAAATTAGTTGATCAATCACTTCTTCGCGCACTTGCTCTAGCGGGCGGTCTGTTATTTTTACGCTCATGAGGGTATTCCTTTTATTTTACTGTTGTCACTATATAAGCAAAGCACATACCAAAAATATTATTTTTATTAATCAGCTTGTTATGTTTTTAGCCTATTTATAACTTTGTCATATTAACGATTCATTAACCAAAATAGTAATTATCTAGTTATTTTCACAACTGAGAACTTTTTACCGATAAGTCGGTAAAAAAGTGATGTATACAAAGTGAAGTTATTTTATATTTAACCTTAAGTCTATGATTTTACTTGTTTATTAAAGTTGGCCTAAAGCTGGCATTAGTTAAAGTGTCTTTAATCAAAAGGAGAAAGATTATGAAAACATTTAACAAATCTATCATTGCGGCGTTAGTTTTAGGTACTACGGCTATGGGTGCTCAAGCGAGCAGCTGGGAAAATGAAAGTAAAGATGCTTGGATTGATGGTAAGGCTGAAACAGTGCTTCTTATGAACACTAACCTCAATAACTTTGACATCAACACTGATGTAAAAAATGGCAAAGTTATACTAACAGGTAAAGTTAATAGCGAACTCGACAAAGAGCTAGCAGAAGAACTTGTACTGAGTTTAGATGGCGTAACCGATGTTGATAACCAGCTTACTGTTGTGAAAAGCATGAACAGTAAAAGCCATGACAACATGAAAGATGATGATGGTAGCGGCTTAACCGACGCTAAAATTACCACAGTCATCACAACGCGTTATTTATTTAACTCAGAAGTTGGTGGTACAAACATTGATGTAGATACTGACAAAGGTGTAGTTACTCTTACCGGTACAGTGAACTCAGATGCTGAAAAACAGCTTGCAGTAAAAATTGCTAAAAATGCTGAAGATGTTCGCGACGTAGTAGATAAATTAACGATAGTTGCAAAGTAATATAGTATTTATAAAACCCAGCTTTGCTGGGTTTTTGCTTATAATTTTTTGTTTATAAATAAGGAAGTATTTATGGATATTATACGTATTATTTTTTCAATCTTACTGCCACCACTGGGAGTATTTTTACAGGTGGGTTTAGGCTTACATTTTTGGATAAATATTTTACTTACGTTGTTTGGTTACTTCCCTGGAGTAATACATGCAATCTACATTATCGCAAAAAAATAATTCATTTCTGTTTGTCGCGTAATATAAGCTGTAAGTTGCTTATTTAAAGCCCAATTTTTAAATTACGCGATATACAGCCTTCCATTTCACTTTTACTTAGCTGCCAGTATTAACCCTAAATTCTGCAAATTTTAATATTACACCCATAAAAAGATTACTATTTAAGCAGTTAGACCATTGATTGTTAAAATAAAGACTTTTGCTAGTGACAAGCCCCTAAAAACTTTTTATACTGCACCCCGCTTTAGTCGCTATGTGACTAAACGCTTCTTAAAAAATTAACTGTTTACAGTTATACAAAAAGTTGGCCCCTTAGCTCAGTTGGTTAGAGCACACGACTCATAATCGTTAGGTCCCCAGTTCGAGTCTGGGAGGGGCCACCACTTTTACAAGCTTCCCAAGTAAATACAAATATCTACTAACCGAAATTACCCTTTGATACTTCTCACAATAACAAAAAACTTAACTTATTAGAGCAACTAATTGTGAATAAAAAATTGTATGTATTAAAAGATTAGCCTTACATCAAAGATGTTTCGTTCTATAAAGCTTTGATGCTTGTATTACCCTGTTTTACAGGGGGGGTCTTTATTAATAATACAAAATAGATAATTTACCAATGGGAAAAAAGAGAACAGACTGCTTTTAAATATGAGGCTTACTCTGAATTTGAATCACTTGCGAATAACTACTTAAGTGACATACTGGGTAGAGATGATTAAGGCTTTATATGACACCAGAAGAACTAGAGCAGCAGGCTATAACTTTTGCAAAAAGCAATAGAACACGTATAGCTCGCAAACTAACAGATAAAAACGAGTTCCCTTCAGACATAAGGCCTGTTTCTGTTTTTATGTCAGGTTCACCAGGTGCAGGTAAAACTGAGACATCAAAAGCTTTTTTAGAAGAAATTGGAGCTGATAATGTGCTAAGGCTTGATCCTGATGAGCTAAGAGAGCTTATACCTGGTTATTCAGGTGATAACTCGTATTTATTTCATCGCGCAGTTTCTTTTATCGTAGAGCGGACACTTGACCATGCGTTTAAAAACAAGCAGTCTTTTTTGTTAGATGGAACTTTGGCAAGCTATGATGTTGCAAAAAAGAATATTGAACGCTCTATTCGCAAGGGAAGGCAGGTACTTATTTTGTTTGTATATCAGAAGCCAGAACTCGCTTGGGAGTTCGTTGAGGCAAGAGAAAAGCTAGAAGGGCGTAGAATTCTACCAAATATCTTCATTGATCAGTTCTTTGCCTCTCAGGAGGTTATAAGGGAGCTTAAGTTAAATTTTGGTAGTCAAATACAAGTTGATTTATTAGTTAAAAATAACAAAGGTAAAACTCGTTTTTATCACGGTAATGTTCAGGCTATAGAGCATCATTTAGATGAAAAATTCACTAGAGAAGATCTGGAGAGCCTGATAGAATCACCATCCAGCTCAAAAAACGAGCTTTAGGAGAGTTTATGTTTTCAAATTTAATTAAGCCAAAGCCAACGCAAAACTCTAAGCTTTCAGACTTTGTGTTAGATTCTAGCTCAAGCGAGAAGAAGCGAGTTTATAGCCAAGTTATTGAGCGAGCTATTTCTTCCCAGGTTCAAGTCGTAAATAAAGCTTCAGCTATCCAAAGATAATTAGTAAAAAGTCCCAACAAGGGACTTTTTACTGTTTAGAAATTTATGTCATTTTAGTAGCATTAAGAAAACAGGAGTGACATATGATTCATCCCTGCGGCATTACTTCGTTCTGAACACTGGGTTTTCTCGGCAGTATTCGATAAATTAATTTTTACGGTAGATCTCATGTTCAATATCGTAAATATTAACGCTTAAACTGTCTGATGCTCTGCAATAGGTTTTTAAACACTCAAGTAGTTGCTCACTTAACATTTGCTTTTGCTCAATAGAACGCCCCGCCAAAATGTGTACCGCAATATGTATAAACCCCGACCCGCCTGCGCCAAGTAGATATTGCTGATAGGAAATAGCGCGTGTTTTTATGGTTTCTAAATCAAATAAATTACTTTGGAAAGCGGCGTTGTGAATTTTTTCTACAAGTACTTGTGGTAATACAGGGAGGTCTTCTGAGTGTTCAATAATAATGTGCGGCATTTAGGCGTTCCTATTATGAGTTACTACATGTGTGAACCTTATTATACCAAATACCAGGTTACCCGCTAACCCCTACAATGCTGAATTAGCATCTTTTTGTTTTGCACAATTAGCCATTAAGAAGTGTTATGGTGCGGCAAAGGTGAATGTATATAGCGCAATGTTTATTTTTTACAACATGTGTTTTGTAGCTGTAAATACGTTTAGTATAGAAGAATAAACCGTATCCCTCTTTAAGTATGTTGGAGAACACGATGAAGTATTTAAAAGTCAGCTTTTTACTCGCAGGTATGCTTACCTTAACAGCGTGCTCAGATGATGTTGCCTCTGTAAGCCTTGGGTTATTTACCACCAAGGATGTAATTGTAAATTCGCAACAAGACCCTTTAGTCACTGGGGTAACGTGCCATATTAGCCATATAGAAGCTAATTTAGATTTTTCAGATCCTTCTGATATGTCAATTTCGTGTCGGCAAACCGGGGTTATTACCGCAGAGCAATTGCAGCAGATTGATCGGAGTAAATCTGGGGAAGTGGTATTTAAATCATCTAAAAGTATTTTGTTTAAATCATTAAAAGTGCGTCGTATTTACGATGCTAAAGCACATACCTTATTGTATTTGTCGTACTCGACTAAAGAGTCTACGGGGAGTCATCATCATGCGTTATCTACTGTGCCATTATACAATACACAAGCATGGCAATGGGCGCTTGGGCAAGAGCGAGAGTAAGCTATGTTAGCGTTATTTAAGCCCAAACCATTACTGGCTGAGCAAGAGCAGCAATGGTTAATTGATACCTTTATATGGGCAGTTGAAAACTTTGATGTTGAGTTTTTTACCCAGCATACGCAAATCACTTTGCCCACGGTTGAGTTCTTTCCCGACTCGGTATCGAGTATTGAAGAAATGGCCACTAAGGTATTTAACCGCGTAAGTAGTTATGCGGGTATGACAGCGTGGCCTATTCAACTAGTTGCACCGCAGCAGCTCACTCCACAGGTTTTTCCACAGTTTAAATTTAGCCAACAACTACGTGGCGAAGGCGCTAAATTAATTGTACCGCCTAGCCAGGCTATTAATATTTCGTTTAATCCAAATCAAGTAAACCAGCCACAAGACTTAGTTGCCAGTTTTGCTGGAACGTTAGCGACTATTTTAATTCATCATGTAGGCGTATTACCACCGGGCGGAAAAGACTACTTAGCGCAAGCTGCTGATGCACTGGCTTGCTTTTTAGGCTTTGGGGTAATGATGAGCAATACGGTATATCAGTTTAAGGGCGGCTGTGGCTCGTGTTATAACCCTTATGCAAATCGCGAAGCGTCGTTGAACGAAACCCATACGGTATTTATGCATGCGTTAGTGAGTTACTTTAAAAATGATAAACGCTCTAAGCAGCATTTAAAACCGCATTTGCGCGGCCAATTTAAAAAAGCGCAAAAAGAAATTAAAGCATTAGTCAATAACTCAGCTAACCCGCTGTTATTAGCGTATATGCCAAACTAAGCAGAGATATTGTGTGAATTACTTAGACGAATTTTTACTGATTGCCGTAGCGCACTTTTTTGCAGTAGCAAGCCCAGGGCCCGATTTTGCTGTGGTATTAAAGCAAAGTGTGCAGCAAGGTAGGCGCAATGCTCTTTGGACTAGTGCAGGTGTTGGTGCGGCTATTTTATCATTTGAGCCGAAAAACTCCGTCCTTTAGGTCGGGGATGTAAGGTTTTAGCGCAACGCGCTAACAATAGAGCTTGAATCTTACAAAAACACTGTGTATCTTGTAAGGCATGAAAGAGATAGCGGTTAAACAACGGTTCTACCCAACACCTGAGCAAGTAAC
>NZ_JBEONZ010000017.1:0-79997 GCF_040308705.1 Pseudoalteromonas sp. 19-MNA-CIBAN-0066 | reverse complement strand
CCAGCCTAAAAAGGTAGCTTAGGCTTTCTTTTTGAAACTCCTTCAAAACGCGCAGCGTTTAGTGGGAGTTGTTCATCTCTTTAACTAGCTTTAGCGACTTTATGACCATAGGCGACTCCTCCATCTGGACGGGCACCAATGCCGATGGTGAAAAAGGTATTGGCCTATTAGAAGTGATTGGCTTTGCATGGGCTGCTAACTCAATTACTCACTTTGGTTTAATCGACATGGCTATTTTTAGATTTGCTAAACGCAAAAGCTATGGCTTGTTCTCTGGTGTGGGTATGTTTTTTGGTCATTACTTAGCGTGGATCTCTGCCGGTATTATGGGCGCAGGTGTTGCGGTATTACTTAAAACAACCATTTCGTCACTTGATCCGGGCGATGTTGCATACCATGCATTAGGTTGGACTGGATTTGTTATTGTAATTATTGCCGGTTGGACTACAGCTAACGCAAACCTATACCGTGCAGGTCTTGCTGCACAATCGATTTTTGTAAATCAGTCACGTGAGCGTACAACCGCTATTGTAGGTGTTGTAACCGTGATTATTGCGTGCTTCCCGTTTGTATTTTCACAAATGCTACCACTACTTACCTACGCCGGTTTATTAGTTGTGCCAGTGGGCGGCATTGTATTTGCCGAGCATGTGTTATTTCCTAAAATTGGCTTAACACGTTACTGGGCTAAATATAAAAATATTACCCGCAGTATCCCTGCTATTGCCTCATGGGCACTTGCACTTGTGTTCGGTTTTGGCTTAAACGCAATTGATATAATGTCGTTTTACTACTTGTTTATTCCTACCTGGATTTTCACCATCGTTATTTACACACTTTTAGCTAAAAAATACGGTGCCGGTGAAGATTACACGCAAGAGATTGCAGCAGAAGAGCAAGAGCAACGTGATATTAAAGAATATCAAGCAGCTGAGGCTAAAGACATTCCAAAGCCAGTAATTGACAGCTCTGTATTTACCAAAGTTCTTAATGGCATATCGACTATTTCATTGGTGATTATTTTTATATTTGCCAGCCAAGTGATGTTTTTCAGTGACACTATGGTGATGTACAGCGCTAATAAGTCGCAGTTCGAAATTGCCTGTTTTATTTGTACTGTTATTTATTTTGTTACTGCGTACTGGTCGTTAAAACGCCATAAAGTACTCAATACAGCATCGTAATTACTTATTGTAATACAGTATCGTAATTTATATTTTATTTTTGTTTAGTAAGGTCGCACCATGACGCAACATCAACACACAAACGCTCTTGTTACAGGGCTAAACCAACAGAGCTTGGCTCAATTACCAAGCCATGTTGACACACCAAGTTACGACCGTAGCGCCGTTAAAGCGGGGATTGTTCATATTGGTGTAGGCGGCTTTCATCGTGCTCACCAAGCGGTATATGTTAACGAGCTTTTAAAAACCCCAGGCTCTGAGCAGTGGGGCATATGTGGTGTTGGCCTGTTAGAGGGTAACCGTGGTCTGCGTGATATTTTAAAGCAGCAAGATTACCTTTACACGCTAACTGTTAGACACCCAGACGGTAAAATAGATAACAAAGTAATTGGCTCAATGATCGACTTTTTGTTTGCTCCAGAGGACAAACAAGCGGTAATTAATAAACTCGCACACAGCGATACTAAAATTGTATCGCTTACTATTACCGAAGGCGGTTATAACTTTAACCCGGCAACGGGCGAATTTGATTACAGCAATCCAGATATTATTAACGACATTAATAACCCGAACGACCCAATTACGGCGTTTGGTTACATTACTGCTGCGCTAAAACTGCGTAAAGAGCAAGGTTTGGGCGCGTTTACAGTGCAGTCATGCGATAACATTCAGCATAACGGTAACGTAACACGCAAAATGCTTTTAGCCTTTGCCACAGAGCAAGACAAAAAACTAAGTGAGTGGATTGAGCAAAACGTATCGTTTCCAAATGCGATGGTTGACCGCATAACACCTGTATCTAAAAAGAGTGATATTGATTACGTGGTTGATGCCTATGGTATTAGCGACGAGTGGCCAATTACTTGTGAGTCGTTTACACAATGGGTAATAGAGGACACCTTTAGTGACTCTCGCCCAAATTGGGATGTTGTTGGTGCACAGTTTGTAACTGATGTGACGCCTTATGAAACCATGAAAATACGTTTACTTAATGCTGGGCATTCTGTGCTTGGTTTATTAGGTTCAATTCATGGTTATGGCACAATTGACGAAACGGTATCTGATGAATTATTTGCTAAATACCTACGTGCTTTTATGGATAAAGAAGTAACGCCAAACCTTGAACCGCTTGAAGGTATTGATCTTCAAAGCTACAAAGATACGTTAATAGAGCGTTTTGCTAACCCTAATATTAAAGACAGCCTGGCGCGTATTTGCAGTGAAAGCTCAGCTAAACTGCCTAAGTTTTTAATTGCCACCATTAACGAAAACCTAGTACAAGGTCGGGATATATCGTTGGCAACACTTGTCATTGCTACTTGGTGTTTATACAGCGATAAAGGTGTAAGTGAAAACGGCGAGAAGCTTGAAATTCAAGATGCTATGCAAAAAGAGCTAAATGCATATGCGCAGCAAAGCCAAGCTAACCCAACTGCATTTTTAAAGCTAACAAGCTTGTTTGGTAAGCTTGAACATAACGACACGTTTACTGCAGAGTATAAAAAATCGATTGCTGCGCTTTATGCACCTAATAGTAAAATTAAAGCCATTATGCAGGCTGTACTTGAGCAAAAGAGTAACTAATTATGAGTATTTTAATTAATCATAAATCAGGCGAAAACGTAAGTGTTAGCTGCTTTGGCGAAGTACTGTGGGATTGTTTTGACTCTGGTAAACGCCTAGGTGGCGCGCCGCTTAATATGTGTGTGCGTATTAACTCACTGGGCATAAAAGCCGATATGATCAGCGCCGTTGGTAACGACGAGTTAGGCGCTGAGCTGCTCGGCGAAATAGCGAGCAAAGGCGTAAGCTGCGATTATATTGCTATTAACAGTGACAAAAAAACCAGCACGGTTGAGGTAACACTCGATAGTGGTGGCTCAGCAAGTTATGAAATAGTGGCAGATACAGCGTGGGATAATATAGCGCTTACAGATGAGTTACTGAGTAAAGTTAAAAGTAGCGATGTATTTGTATTTGGCAGCCTAATAGGGCGAAGCGAAACGTCTTTGGCAACATTAGATCAATTAGTTGATGTAGCAAACTTTAAAGTATTTGACGTAAACCTACGTGCGCCTCACTACACATTAGCAACACTCGTAGATTTAATGAACAAAGCCGACTTCATCAAATTAAACGACGAAGAGCTATACGAAATTGCTAAAGCTATGGGTTGTAAGTTTCATTCGCTTGAGCAAAACTTAGCCTTTATTGCTGCACAAACTAATACCGAATATTTATGTGTAACTAAAGGCAGCCATGGCGCATTACTCACCATTAAAGGCGAAAACTACTATAACTCAGGCTATTTAATTAGTGTTGTTGATACAGTTGGCGCAGGGGATTCGTTTTTAGGTTCGTTAATTTATCAGCTGTGCAGTAGTGATTGCGCACAACATGCGGTTGACTTTGCTTGTGCTGTTGGCGCTATGGTCGCCGAAAGTGCCGGAGCAACACCTACTTTAAGGCATCAACAAATAAATGAATTTATGAACCCATAAATAAATTGGTGATAAGGTATTGTTAATTGTTATCGATAGCTTATCGGGCAACATATAAAGGCAGATTTACCCAGTAAAGCTGCCTTTTTTATTACTTTAAATCTTTATGTTCTGTACAGTTAACGCTCAATAAGGCCACGAAATAGGTCTAAGTTATTTTATTCGACTATAGTATTAGCTAAACGTCTTATAGTAAGAATATTAATCCTTTGTTAATGTTCGTCGATTATTCACGGAATGAAAGGCCGGAGCGGCAAACAGTGCGCTCTATAATACAAATACAAAAAGAGAAACATGCTTTATGATCATCTTTTTTATCTGCATCACAATTTTAATACTGGGTTACAAATTTTATAGTCCCTTTGTTGAAAAGCAAGCAGGTTTAGACTCAACGATTGAAACACCACAAAAGCGCTTTAGCGAAGGTGTTGATTACGTGGCTATTCATCCTGTGCGTGCATTTTTAATTCAATTTTTAAACATCGCCGGTGTAGGTCCTATTTTTGGTCCTATTCTTGGTGCCTTATACGGACCCGTTGCACTAGTTTGGATTGTACTAGGTAACGTGTTAGGTGGTGCTGTTCACGACTTCTTCTCAGGTGTTATGAGTATAAAAGAAGACGGAAAAAGCCTGCCAGAAATAGCCGGGCATTACTACAATATTGTATTTAAAGGCTTTATGCTGATATTTACTGCCATGCTACTGTTTTTTGTAGGTGTAGTATTTATTATGAGCCCTGCGGGCTTATTAAGTAACCTTGATTTTTTTGAAGGTACAATGCTGGCAAATAACACCTTTTGGGTGTTGGCTATTTTAGCGTATTACTTTTTAGCGACCTTGCTACCAATTGATAAAATCATTACTAAGTTTTACCCAATTTTTGGCGCTTTAATGATTGTAATGACTGTTGCTATTGCAGTTTCGTTATTGATTAACGCGCCACACTTACCCGTTGCAGGTGACTTTTTAGCTTACTTTAGTGGTGACCATGCACATGACTTTTTAGAGCCAAATCCGGATGGTTTACCTACGTGGCCATTGTTATTTATAACAATTACCTGTGGCGCTATTAGTGGTTTTCACTCAACGCAAGCACCTATTATTGCACGCTGTTTAACAAACGAAAAATATGTACGCCCGGTATATTACGGCGCCATGATGTGTGAAG
The DNA here is from genome assembly GCF_040308705.1 of Pseudoalteromonas sp. 19-MNA-CIBAN-0066. Classification (NCBI taxonomy): domain Bacteria; kingdom Pseudomonadati; phylum Pseudomonadota; class Gammaproteobacteria; order Alteromonadales; family Pseudoalteromonadaceae; genus Pseudoalteromonas; species Pseudoalteromonas sp. 19-MNA-CIBAN-0066. The sequence continues at coordinate 75,143 of NZ_JBEONZ010000017.1, read as the reverse complement.
GTATTGTTGGTTGTGTTTGGGCACTTGCTGGTATTGCTGCATTCCCAGAAGGTTATGCCGGTTTAAAAGCATTACTTGATCAAGGTGGCCCAGGTTTAGTGGTTAATCATATTGCTAATAGCTACTTAGGTGTATTTGGTGGTGTTATGGCTATTATTGCTGTAGCTGTATTCCCAATTACTTCAGGTGATACTGCGTTCCGTTCACTGCGTTTAACCGTGGTTGATGCGTTTAATATTCCGCAAAGCTTACGTAACCGCTTATTAGTAGCGATTCCAATTTTAGCAATTGCTTACTTTATGACTAAGCTCGACTTCTCGCTTATTTGGCGCTACTTTGCGTTCTCAAACATGCTGCTTTCTACTAGCGTATTATGGCTGGCAACTAAGTACTTGTTTGACCGCGGTGCATTCCATTGGATTGCCAGTATTCCTGCAGTAATCGCCACAGCAGTGACGCTTTCATACATTATGACAGCGGCAATTGGTCTTAACTTATCAAGTGATATGGGTAAGCCAATTGGTGCAGTGGTAGCGGTAATTGGTTTTATTACACTTGCCATAGTGCACTCTAAGCACAAAGGCAGAGTAAAAGTTATTAATTAAAAAATGATCATAAATCATAAGTGTTAATTAAAAACGAGCAGCTAAACCTGCTCGTTTTTTATGCCCAATAATAAAGCTCCATCACACTTACGGCTAAATAACATGACTTAATTTAATGCCACTAGGGCCTGTTTATCTTTCGAGGTTAAATTTGCAGCAGTATGTTTGGTATTTAGGCAAAGCAGAGCCTATGCAGTGTGGTTATTCCCCATAAATAGGCGATAACGCAGCATAAATGCCAAACATGCGCTGCCCTTTGGGTTCTTTCTAGGGACGATTAACTCTTTGTTGTTCGGTTTTTACTTAGCCCACTAGGTTACAAACCTCGCGCCGCGATTTAATCGCCCCTAGATTGAACAAATTTTAATCCTGAAAGGTCAACAGGCCCTAATATAACTGCTATTATTTGTTAATTGCTTTAACTGAGTTAGGAAGTACAAAATGAAAATAGCCGCTGATTTTAGTAAGCGCGTTGTTGTACATAGTGAAAAACTAGAGTGGGTAGCCTCGCCAATAGCGGGAGTGCATAGACGCCCTTTAGATAGAGTAGGCGATGAAGTTGCTCGCGCCACAAGCATAGTACGTTATGCGCCTGGTAGTGAATTTTCGCCGCATGTACATACAGGTGGTGAAGAGTTTTTAGTGCTCGATGGCGTATTTCAAGATGAGCACGGCGATTACCCTGTAGGTAGTTATATTCGCAATCCTCCCCAGTCAAAGCACAAACCGGGATCTCAGGGGGGCTGCGTAATATTTGTAAAATTGTGGCAGTTTCAACCACAAGATAGACAGCATGTGTGTTTACACACTAAAAAAATGCAAGGCGTTACGCACCCCCAGTTTAATAATGTTAGCGTAATTTCTTTATATAAAGATAACTTTGAAGAGGTAAGCTTACTGCACTTTAAACCTAACGCCGACATGGTTATAAATGCAAAGGATGGGGCTGAGCTGTTAGTACTTGAGGGATTGCTTAACGAGCAAACAGATACCCTTATTAAAAATAGCTGGTTAAGAGTGCCTATTAATAGCACTGTTAATGCTAAAGCAGGAAGTGCAGGCGCAACAGTCTGGCTTAAAACCGGTTATTTAACTGATGTAGCAAACCAAATCACTCGATTAAAAAATGCATAATTAACCACTTCAAATGAAGTAGCAAAACACCCGTTATAGCTGATCTTTGAGTTGTATCAGTATGGGCCTTAAGCTATCACCTATACTCAAAGAAAATCATATTTTGCGAGGTTCGATATCTTTAAAATACCACCGCAACTATAGATTGATTAGCAGTTTCGCTGTAAACCTTTGTCCTATGAGAAGTCACACGGATAAATTACTTTAAAGCCTCATAATATGGGGCTTTAATCGTTTAAATTACATCAGCTAATACAGGTAATGCCGGAAAGGCTCCTTTAGTTAAACAGGCTTTTGAGCCACATTTAAGAGCAAAGTGCAGGGCGTCTTTTACGCTCGCTTTATCATTTAGTTTATCTGCTAGTGGTAAATCACTTCCCAATTTATTTAAGTAGTATAAAACCCCCGCTATAAATGCATCACCCGCGCTTGTTGTATCTACGGCGTTTATTTTTGGTGCCGATTCGTTAAGTGTAAATGCGCTGTGGTAAACCTTTGCAGGCTCTGGCCCATCGGTTAAAAACACCAGTTTTACTCCGGTATTTAATAGTGTTTGAATGTAATCATCGCTCGTTGTATCGCTATGTTGGGCTAAAAAATTAAGCTCATCACGCGAGAGTTTTACTATGTCACAATAGGTGTAACAAGCTTTTACATTGCTTGCTATATCGTTTGTGTTTTCCCACAAGCTGTAGCGTAAATTTACATCAAAACTGACGAGCTTATTATTCGCTTTTGCAAGTTCTAGCGCTTTAACCGTTGTGCTGGCAATTGCTGATTCGGTCAATGTGTTTGAGCAAAAGTGTAGTGTACTTATTTCTTGCCAATTTATACGCACTAAATGCGCCTGGGTTAATAGTACATCGGCTGTGTTATGGCGATAAAAGCCAAAACTACGCTCGCCGGTTTCATCAAGGCTTACTATAACCATAGCGGTTTGTGAGCCTGCAATGGTAAATAAATAGTCTGTATTTACATTGTATTGCGCTAATGCATTACTTAATTGATTGGCAAAATGATCGTCCCCTCTACCACCACAAAATGCAGCTTCACCTCCGAGTTTTGCATAGCCAACAGCTACATTGGCAGGTGCGCCACCTGGTATAGGTAAATAGGCAGAGTTATTCGCATCTTGTGGCAGCATATCAATTAATAGCTCGCCTAAGCACAGAAGTTTGGTCATTTGGAATATCCTAAAAAGCCTAGCAAGGCTAGGCTAAAAAACGTGAAGGGTGTTAATTATTCATACTTTAAAAGGCGCTACAGTGACTACTCACCGCAGCGCAATACACATTTAGTTAAAAGCGTATTTTAAAGTTACCGACGTTGTGCGGCCGTTAATAGCACGGGCACGAATAATGTTGTTTTCAGGTACTGAGCCTTCTTCTGCTTCTGTAATACCTACTGTATCAAATAGGTTGTTCACATTAAGCGCAATATTAAGGTTTTCAGATAAATCATAGCTTACAAAGCCATTTACCTGTGTGTAGCCGTCAAATTGCAAGTCGTTATTATCTTGAGCGTACGCATCGGTAGTACCAATGAAACTTACCCCTGCAGCGCCTTTTTCATAGTTGTAACGTGCCATTAATGAGTAAATTAAATCGGCTTGACGACGTGGCGTATTACCTACAACATCTGGGTTAAGCGCATCTTTTGCTATTTCTGCATCGGTCCAGGTTAAATTACCGCGAAAATCCCATGCATCAATAAAGTAAGTAGATTCTATTTCAATCCCTTTTGCCTCGTATTCACGGTCAAAAAATGTTTGTGATGTTGCTTCAAAGTTTTGCTCTTCAGTTTCGGCAAAAAACGCAGTAGCAAATACTGATAACGAATCAAAGCGCTTCTTAACACCAAACTCAAACTGGTTTACTTCATCAACAGCGTCTTCTTTTGCAACAGAGCCGTCGGCGCGTACTTTACCAAATAAAAGACGGTCAGCATTTGCACGACCACCTTTACTAATACGTGCAAACGTAGCAAGGCTTGGGTCAATTTGATAATTAGCACCAATTGAATAAGAAGAATAGTTCCAGTCATAATTTACTGGACTTGCGTTTGCAGTATCAATACCTGCAACGTTTTGCTCAGGGATTGATATTTCACCGTCGCGGTTCATATCTACTGTTGAAGTCACTGCACCTGCGTATGTTCCGCGAGCTTCACCGCTATCGTAGCGAGCACTAGCATCAATACTGACATCACCTAGCTTAGTAGAAAATGCTACGTAAGGGGCGCGTGTATCGTATTCCGTATCGTAATCACGTTGGCAGCAGTTACCAAATGCACTGTAAGCGTATAAACCGTTTTCAGATAACTCAGTGCCATCGGCACCTGTTACATTTAATAATGCAGCATTGTCACCCTTGAGCTCCATTACGTAAGAGTTCCATAACCACGACATCGCAATGTTTTGCGTAGATGCATAGTAACCAAATGTAAGACTGGTATCATCGTCGAACGATTTAGTTAATTTAAAGTCATTAACTATAGATCCAAAGTCATTCATTGTGACATCAAATGTCACCATCTTCATTGCTAAACCATCGTTAAACGCTTCACCGGTGTTCGCGTTACTCAAGGTTGCACCTGCGCCACCAATGCTTTCTGCTATTGATGTTGCACTGCCTACTTGTTCTGTGAAAGGTGAATTAAAGTTACCGCTAATTGATGATTTACGAAAACGGTTTTCGATACGCCAATCGTTATCTAAATCAAATACAGCTTCGAAACCAACAGAGTCAACCTTTGGATTCATACCATCGTGGATATCGCCGCTACTGATTTGGTTTTCACTATTTAAACGTACTGTTTTAGTAAATAACGCCGAGTGAGGTGTGTCTGATTGCGCATCAAAGCCAGCAATAGAGTCACCATTTGAGTACATTGGCATAGGAAGGTAGCCAACACTTTTATCGTCTAAGTGTTTGTAATAAAGGCGCACGTAACCGTTGTCGAAATCTTTAGTAAGGTTAGCTTTTATTTGGCCACCTTTATTAGACGTGTAACCTGTTTCGCGCGGGCCTTCGCCTTGACGAACAAAACCACCAACATGAAAACGCACGCTATCGGTTAAGTAAGTACCGTATTCGAAGTCTGTACGAACGCTGTCATAATCTAGGCCTAGAGTTGTAGACACACTGCCAGATTCGCTTTTGCCATTTTTAGAGATAAAGTTAATAATGCCACCAGGTGCATTACTTGCTGCAGTAGATGCTGAGCCACCACGAATCGATTCGATAGTCTGCACCGTATTATCTAATCGCATAAAAATATCTGAATTACCAAAGGCAACATCACCAAACTGCATAACAGGAAGGCCATCTTCTTGTAGTTGTAAAAACTTAGCGCCACCCGATGCTACAGGTAAACCACGAACAGCAATGTTAGCGTTACCTTCGCCGCCAGTTGATTCGGCGCGAACACCCGGAATAATTCTAAATGCTTCAGCCGTTGAGCGAGGTGTAGACACCTCTACTTGTTCAAGCGATAAACTGCTTACTGATGAACTCGACGCCATAATGGTTGTTCGGCGAGGTACACCGGTAACAACAATTGTTTCAAGGCCCTTGTTGGCTTGGACTTTGGTTTCTTGCTCATCTTGTGCATGAACGCCTTGGCTTACAGCAAGTGCCAAAGCACTGATTAAATATAAAGGTGTGTGGTGTGTTGTCATGTTAACGCCTCATTGTGTTGAACCCAATAGGATTTGTTATTTTTACTTAATCGATTAAGTAAAAATAACAAGTATTTTACAATAAGCAAATCATTTTGTGTTTAATTTGTTCTTTTATTATTCATATGTTGATTTTTAAGGTGTTTTTATTGTATTGAAATACAAGTTTATTAAGCTGTTGGGTTACTTTCTTGTAAAGCACTCATTGATGGGTCGCGTAAATAATTGAACAACATAGCTACAAATAAAATCACGGCAAACCCTGTTGCTAAGTAAAAGCCATAGCGCACATGGCCAAAGTAATCGCTGATCATACCCATAAATAAAGGAGCTAAAGCAGCCGATAATGCGGTAAAAAACAATATAACGCCGGCTACGGCTCCATGGCGCTCAGCAGGGAAACACGATATACCTTTAGAGTTTAAAGTTGGATAAACCATAGACATAAATAAACCTGAAAGAGGTAGTAACCCTACAGCCCAGTCAACACCACCAATAAGTGTACCCACATAACAAAGCGCAATGCCTAAGCTTAAATAAGCCATAACACCTTGCCAGCTATAACGGTTTAGTAACCATACGGCAATAAAGCGACCTGCAGCACGTAGTATAAAAAATATAGTAAGTGCATAAGTGGCAAGGAGCGGCCAAGAGCCTGTGTAGTCTTTTAATAGCGTTGGCATCCATACATAAATAGCCACTTCAGTCGCTACATACAGTGCAATGGCTAAAGAAAAGCCAAGTGCATAAGGGTTTTTTACCATTTTCAGGGTAGTGGCAAGCGAAGCAGGCTTTTCAGTTGTTTTAACCACGTCAGGGTAGTCTGCGCGCCATGCTAATAAAGCAAGTATTAAACACATTACGCCCGCAGTAATATACAGGTATGTCCAACTTACGTTTTGCACTAATAAAACACCAACTAGGGCAGGGCCTACAATAGCGCCAATGCCAAAAAATCCCTCAACCTTGTTCATGGTTTTAGTATGGTCGTCGTTACTATGAGAAATATCGCCAAGCAATGCCAGTGCGCCGGTTTTAAATAAACCAATGGCCAGACCTATGCAGCAAAGCAATACTAAAAAGAAGGTAAAACTGGTGCTAAATGCAAATAAAAAACAACTAGCAGAAAATATTAATAAACCCAGCATAATGGTTTTTTTACGGCCAAGGCTGTCAGCTAAAAAGCCTAAAAATAATCCACTAAAGGCTATTAATGCCATGGGAGCGTAATGAAATGCACTAGCTTGAGTCATGCTCAAACCGAAATCCTTTATAAGTTCGGGGATTATCATGCCGACTGCGTCAGAGGTCATGGCAAACATAAAAAACATCATATATGTAAGCCAGCGTATTTGTTGCAGTGGGCCGCTGCTTACTTGTGTGTGTGATTTTGTCATGTGTTTATTCCTCGTTAAATTCTCTATTAACACTTCGTAAGTCAGTCAGTTGCTTACTGTAGTATTACGTGAGCCACGAAATTTGTATGTAAAATTATTAAAAATTACTTGTAAATTCTTACTCGCTAGTTAAAGATATATCTTAATCGATTAAGTTTCAACATGGTAATCACACAATGATGAAGAATAAAGTTCAATTGATCACATATGCTGATCGAATCACTGGCCAAAATATAGGCGCGCTAACCACACTTTTAAACGGTCCTTTAAAAGGCGTATTTGGTGGTGTGCACTTATTGCCATTTTACAATCCTATTGATGGCAGCGATGCTGGCTTTGACCCTATTGATCATAGTGAAGTTGATTCTAGAATAGGCACTTGGGAAGACATACAAGTATTAGGTAAAGATCTCGACTTAATGGCAGACCTAATTGTTAACCATGTATCGGCGCAGTCTTTTCAGTTTCAAGATGTATTAGCTAAAGGTAAGCAATCAGAATTTTGGGATTTATTTTTAACCAAAGAAGATGTATTTCCAAATGGTATGAGCGAAGCTGAGCAAAAAGCAATTTACCGCCCACGCCCAGGTAGCTGCTTTACGCCAATGCATTGTGGCGACGGCCAAACGTATGATTTTTGGACCACTTTTACCGATAATCAAATCGATATAAACGTAAAAGCAGAAGCCGGTGTTGCGTATTTAAATAACGTACTTACTAAATTTTCGGCTAACAATGTAAATATTATTCGTTTAGATGCGGCGGGCTACGCCATTAAGCAAGCGGGCACTAATTGCTTTATGCTTGATGAAACATTTGGTTACCTAGATAACTTATCTAAGCAAGCAAACGATTTAGGCATGGAAACCATTGCAGAAATACATAGCCATTATCAAACTCAGGTAGAAGTGGCAAAACGTGTAAATATGGTTTACGACTTTGCGTTACCACCACTTATTTTACACAGCTTATTTAACAACGATGTAGATGCACTGCTCAAATGGTTACAAATTTCGCCACGCAATTGCTTAACCGTACTTGATACACACGACGGTATTGGCATTATTGACGCAGGTCCAATGGGCGACAAGCCAGGGCTATTAAATGCACAGCAGATTGATAACCTAGTAGAAACAATGCACGCCAACAGTAACAACCAAAGCCGCCAAGCTACGGGCGCTGCGGCGAGTAATGTCGACTTATATCAAGTTAACTGTACGTACTACAACGCATTAGGCGCTAAAGACTTTGATTACTTACTGTCGCGTGCAATTCAATTTTTTGCACCAGGTGTACCACAAGTATATTACGGCGGCTTATTTGCCTGTGAAAATGATATGGATCTATTAGCTAATACAAATGTTGGCCGTGATATTAACCGCCCATATTTAGATGCAAATATAATCGACAAAGCCTTAAATAAGCCTGTAGTAAAAGGTTTAATTGAATTAATTAAAATTCGCAATTCACACCCCGCGTTTGCAGGTGAATTTAGTGCCCAAGGTGAAGGCAGTATGTGTTGTTTATCGTGGCAACTAGGTGAGCAAACTATTTCACTTACTGTTGATTTTAAATTACGCCATGCACTGATTACGCAGCTAAACGGTGATGAAGAAACAACGATTAACTTAAATTCATTTTTAGCTTAATGCTGTAAAAGTAATTTACAAACGCCATGTAAAACAAAAGCCAAGCTACTTAAGCTTGGCTTTTTAATACATAAAACAATTACAAGGCTTGTAAGCTAACTACTCGCACCAATCTCTAATTCGTAACTGACTTCCTGAGTTTTTTCTTCTTTAGAAATAAATAATTCAGCGGCTATAACGCCTTTTTCTTGGCTGTTTTGATGAATAGTGGTTAGGCGAGGTACAAACCGGGCTGCTTCATCAATACCATCAAAGCCCACAATACGCAGTTCTTCACCTATTTTTATGCCTTGCTTTATTGCTTCTCGCATTGTGGCAAGGGCAATTAAATCACTCATACAAATTATAACGTTAGGATGCGGTGATGCACTAAGTACTTCTTTTGCAGCAATATTGGCAAAACGTTCGCTACTTTCAGGTATATTCCAAATACGATCGTCAGCTACCGTAATATTTGCCTCGCTTAAAGCGCGTTGATAACCACGTAAACGTTGATGAGAAATAGATTGTCCGGCTTCAAATTCGTAATGCTCATACACGCGGCACAATACGTTTTCATCAAGTAATCTAAGTCCCAAAATAGCGACTTTATCATTTTGATTATGTATAACGTGCCTAGCAATTTCGTAACTGGCTTGCTCATTATTTATATTTACAGAGGCATTGCGGGCTATATCAAAGTCAATAGTCACCACATGTTTAGACACTATTTTTAACTGCTCAACCAATGCATTATTACGAGGACGGCCATAACAAATAAAACCATCAACAAAGTCGACTATGTTATTAAGGGTATCGCTATTACCTGAAAACAATAAAACATTAATGCCGTTTTTTTCAAGCACCGAAGTAACACCGCGCATAAAGCTGCTAGCCACAGGATCCGACACCATGTATTCCACACTATCGGGCAGTACTAAAGCGACAATATTAAATGTGCCATTACGCAATGATTGCGCGGCCTTATTAGGCCCGTAATAGCCCAAATTTTTACACGCTGCAAGAATATCTTCTCGGCGTTTAGCCGATAGCTGATCAGGGCGATTAAACGCATTAGAAACCGTAGCATTAGACACACCTAATTCTAGAGCGATACTTTTTAAGGTCCAGTGGGCCGGTTTTCTCATGAGTTATGATTATCCTTTAAAAAGACTGTGCTTAAATTAATAGAGATAGTATAAAATCAAATAATAGTTATAGCTATAAACTGGCATGAAGTATGATGACTTAATACTTTCATTTTATTTTTTAACCTCGGCCCACTGGGCTTTTAGCCAGCGGCTTAGGGTAATAATATCGGTTTGTTTTGCTCGCGATTTTTTATATACAAAATAAAATTTACAGCCGGTTTCAACTCCATGCAGTGGCAACTTAACTAAGTGGTTATCGTGCTGTGAGGCAATAAAAAACGCATCAATAAGCGTAATACCTAAATTATAACGCGCAGCTTCTGCGGCCAGTATAACGTGACTAAAGTGATTAACTCTTACGTTTTTAGGCAGCTCAAAGCCGCCGCTTTTACACCATTGCTGCCAGTCATTGGTGCTACGTTGCTCTGACTCATCATACTGCACCGACAACAGCGGGTACTTCCATAATTCATTGGGCAGCGATTGATTTTTTAATTGCTGCCACATGCCTTTGCCACAAGCAGGGTAAAGCTTTTCTGCAAATAAAAATAAGCTGACAAACTCACCTTTAGGTGGCGTTGTGGTAATAAAACAATCGGCAACACGGTCGCTAAAACCCGCCTCATCTACAATCATATTTAAAGTTAAGTCGATATCTGGCGAGTCATGTTTAAAGCTTTCTAATCGCGGTATTAACCACTTTACAGCTAATGAGCTATAAAGTGCTAAACGAATATGCCCAGGCTCGCCGTAACGTATTTTTTGTGTGGCAGAGGCTAAACTGGTTAATGAATGACTCACTTCTTGATAGTAACGATTGCCCGCGTCGGTTAACGAAAAGCTACGGCCACTGCGGTTAAATAGCGGCTCGTTTAAATATTGCTCTAGTAATTTAACCTGATGGCTCACGGCACTTTGCGTCACATTTAGATGTTCTGCTGCTTTAGAAAAACTATTTAATCGCGCTACAGATTCAAAACACTGAACAGCACGTAATGGGGGTAATTTCATTATTAGTTAAACTCATACTAAAAGTATTTTAATCATTATACATAATTAAACGAATTGCTCTATGCTAGCGTTTTTAATTTGCGGGCACGGAGTAACAATGCAAAAAATATCGGTTGGCTTAGGCATGACATTACTTGTGGTGGGTAATATTATTGCGGTTTTTTCTGACGCTATAATTAAAACTTTACCAGCAGAAAGCCCCACGTTTCAGTTTGTATTTATGCGCCAACTTACCGCAGTATTAATTTTGCTCCCGTTTTGTTTGTCGGCGAATAAAAAACATTTATTTGCCGGTTTAAAATGGCATGCGGTACGCGGACATGTATGGTTATTTGGTATTATATTTATGGTGTTTGCGCTCAAAGCTTTACCGCTTGCAACCGCTAACGCTATTTTTTATGCAGCGCCTTTATTAATGCTGCCTTTAGCAGTAATGATATTTCGTGAACAGCTAACAAAAAGCAGCATAGCTGTGGCTGTTATTGGCTTTATAGGGGTACTTATTGTTATTCAGCCTACCGACATTAATTGGGCGGCTATATTTGCACTTGTAGTCGCAATTACACTGGCAATAAATAATGTACTAATACGAAAGTTACCTAAACACCATAGTATTATGCAAACTTTGTTACTTACCAATTTAGTAGGTATGCCTGTGGGATTAGGTTTGGCGCTGTGGGAAAACGAGCCATGGCATTGGGCCGCACTTATTACGGCGTTTGGCTCTACACTGTTTATTTTAATTTATGCGGGAATTTGCGTGTATGTTTATAGCAAAATCGAATCGAGCCAAGTTGCTAGCGCTGAATATAGTGGCTTAGTGGCAGCTGTCGTTGTTGGGTTATTTTGGTTTGGCGAAGTACCTACACTTGGCTTAATAATTGGCGCATCGTTAATTATTTTACCCTTAGTATGGTTGGCTAACGTACAAAAAAACAAACAGCGATTGGTTAAACGTCAACTCACAAAATAAACTACTGCGCGTGGTGTGCACTGCGCAGTAGTAAATAGTCGTTTAAGCCAAATAAACAAATATAAGTTAATTAGAGCTTATATTACTTTTGTAAACCAAACGGGTCGTCAATACTGTGGCTAGGCTCGGTAAACCATTTTGCACCACTGTCGGTCATATAAAAATGATCTTCTAAGCGCACCCCAAATTCATCCGGTATAACCAGCATTGGCTCGTTACTAAAACACATGCCAGCGGCTAGTGGCGTTTTATTACCGCCTACCAAATAAGGCCATTCGTGAATATCTAAACCAATGCCGTGGCCTGTACGGTGCGGGCAACCAGGTGTTTGATAATCAGGGCCTAAACCTTGCTCAGCTAAGTAGCTGCGCGCAGCTGTATCTACGTCTTCACATGGCACGCCAATTTTTGCTGCATTGAAAGCTGCAATTTGTGCTGCTTTTTCATTATTCCAAAATTGACGTTGGCGATCTGTCGCTTCACCAAACACATAAGTGCGGGTAATATCAGATAAGTAATCATGTACTTTACAGCCAGTATCAATAAGTACCATGTCGCCTTTTTTAAGAATTTGCGGATCTTTTACCCCATGCGGGAATGACGTTGCAAGCCCAAATAACACGATACAAAAGTAGTTACCCGGCGCACCTACTTTTTGATGCGCTAGCTTTATAAATTCTTCTACTTCAGTGGTACTAATACCTTCGTGTAGCATGCTTGCCGTGGCTTGGTGAACCACTAAGGTCATATCCATAGCGCGTTGCATTAACGCCAGCTCATTGGCTGATTTATGCATTCTACAATTTGCTGTAACCGGCTGGGCATTCACTAAATTTAAGCCCGTTTGCGCTTTATTAATACCATCAAAAATAAAGAACTGCGCGCTTTCGTCAATACCAATAGTGCCATTAGCCGCAATACCCATTTCCGTTAATATATTAACAAATAACTGATATGGGTTTTGATGCTCTTGCCAACCACGGATTGGCCCGTCAATTACTTTAAAACCATTAAGTGAGCCAATTTCAAAATAAGGAGCTATGTATTGCACTTCACCTTTAGCTGGCAAAATTGCGCCAACTAAACGCTCACTTGCATACCAACGCATACCGGTAAAATAAGCGAGGTTAGTACCTGCATTTAAATAAATGGCATCAATGCCATTGTTTTGCATATACGTTTGCGCTTTGGCTATACGAGTTAAATACTCTGCCGGTTGAATAGGGGTTAAATCGCTGGTCATATTGCTTAAGCTAGCGAGTGCTTGTTCTTTGGTTTGGGTGCCAATACCAATTGTGGTCATAATGATCTCCTCTTTTATGCGGCTATTGTGCTTGTGCGGCAGGTTAACTGCAAGTTGCTTGCGGTTAAATTTTGTAATCTGAGCATGTATTTAATAAAGCCAATGCGCTATATTAATCTAGGTATGTACTACATAGTCTAGGCATTTTGTTTGCTGTGTATGTTGTTTAGTAAACTATAAAAATAAAAACAAAGGTGGTTGTATGGCTCTGTTGTGGTTGGGGGGGGTATTTATAATAATTGGCACTTTGCCATTTGTACGCTGGTTAAAATGTAAAGTAAGTAAACGCCACTGGCGGGTTTGTGTTGTAGAACAAATAACTGCCGTGGCAAATAATCAAATAACAGCACCCGAAATGTTGCATCAGCCAACTATGCTAGTGAGTTTTCGTTTTGATGGGCAGGTGCACAGTGTATTAGTGGAATATCGTGAAAAAATGTTTACCCGTTTTAAACAAGGTAAAACCTGCACACTGTTAGTTGACAAAAATAACCCGCAGCAGGTTTATAATAACGCAATACTTTGGCAAAGCTACGGATTAGTATGGTTATTAGCCGGTATTAGTTTATGTGCTTTTAGTTATTTTAGTTTGATTTAGCTTGATTTAAATCCCCTCGTTATCCCTTAATAGCGTTTAAGTGCAGCGCTTTTGAGGGAGCCTACCACTCTGTTTACTCTTCTTTTCTCGGAAGGATTCGATAAAATGGCGCTGATGGTAAACATGAAATATAACAAACGAATTAAGTCCTCTTTATCACTACTTTCAATATTATGCGCCGCTACAATGAGTGTTCACGCAGCAGAGCGCCCCGCTGGTTTATCGGATGAGGATATTGCATACGTTAAACAGCTAATTAATAATGAAATGCAAGCGCAGGATGACGCTAAAGCTAAGCAAGAGTTAGATAATGGGTTTGAATTTAATGGCTATTTTCGCTCAGGTACAAATACCATTCTAGGGAGTGGCAGTAAAAACAATGGCTCTTGTTATTCACTTAACTATCCTAAAAATGACGGGGTTTATTATCGCTTAGGTAACGAATGCAGAGACTACAGCGAGTTTCAGCTGAGTAATAAACAGCAGCTAAATGGGGTTAACTTTAAAGCCGTATTTATGATGGACTTTGCCGGGGATTCAAGAGATCCAACCGCAACGGAGGAGTGGTCTAGACGCTCAAGGCAGCTTTATGTTACTCGATAATGGTACGCTATGGATTGGCCGCAGATATTATTACGATAAGGCAGTTGGTAGCGTACATATATTAGATTACAAACATATGCAAAGCTAGGGTAACGGCGTGGGTGTATCTGACATTACGGTAAATGAAACCGATAAGCTGCATCTTGCTGCAATCACTTATGGTGGCGAGGGCGAACTTACAGGTAACAAAGCCACTGCTGATACTAACTATCAAAACTTTATGGCCGACGTACGCTATGAAATGGACGTAGGAGATGCGGGTAAAGTGGTATTTGCACTGCAAAACTTATTTGTAAATGATGCAATTGATGAAGCTGGGCTTACCGATGGCAGAACATTTACAGTGCAATGGCAAAAGCAGTTAGGCAATGTTGATCAAAAAACAGTGATTCAATATGGTACAGGCGCTATGGCGCAAAACCCAGGCGCTGCCGGTACTGATGGCGGAAGCTTGATTATGCGGCAGATAGCAGCTCAAGTGGTTTTCGCATTTTTAACAATGGCTTAGTTGATATTACCGAAAAATTTAAACTTGATTACATGGTAATGTACGAAAAATCATCTGATTATCACACCCTAAAAAGTGTTGGTGTGCGCCCGCATTATTCAATATCGCCACATTGGAGTGTGCTTGGTGAAGTGGGTTATAACGCTTATCAAACCAAAACAAACGGCATTGAAAATGATGAGCAAACACTCATGAAGTATGCGCTAGCATTACAAGCAACAGCCGACTCGACCGAATATTGGTCGCGTCCATCGTTACGCTTTTATCTAAGTAATTTTGATTGGAACAAGGCTGCCGGGCAAGAGTCTGGGTTAAGTGTTGCAGGCAAAGAGGGCGACGAAAGTGCCTTAGTTGCAGGCGCTCAGGTTGAAATTTGGTTTTAATACGCAGTATTAATGTGCAATAAAAAATACAATAAAATAAGTTTCGTAGGCGCATTTAGTGCCTACGAAACGTTAATTAACCTCGCTATAAAATTAATCTAAACCATCACTTAATGATTTTTTTTGGCAATGTTAGCTGGTGGTACGCCATAGGCTTGTTTAAATAATCGGCTAAAATGGCTAGGGCAATTAAAACCCAGCTCATAACACGCTTGGCTAACCGTGCGCCCCTGTAACAATTTACTATAGGCTTTTTTAAGCCTAAGTTGCTGCTGCCACAGTGCTGGGCTAGTACCAAACGCCAACTTAAATTGTTGATAAAACTTGCTGCGACTCATGCAGGCAATTTTACACAGCTTCTCTATATCCAATGCCTCATTTAAGTGCTCTTCTATGTATTGCAAAGCATTATTTACCGGTGTTTTAAGCTGCGGATTATTGCCATGTTTTAGTAATAAATCTCGACTTTGCTGCTGTAGCAAACGGGTAATAAGCTCGTTTAACGATAAGTCGATTAAATAACCTCGCTGCTCGTCGGGCTCACTAAATAAATGCACCATACGCGCTAAAAGTTGTTGGGTTTGGCTATTGTGCTGGCTATGTACCAGCTGTGGTGTATAGGCAAATAAGTCATCGCTGGCAAAGCGTTGCTCAATATTGAGTGCATTAGCCACCTGCGTTATTTTATCTGTGCTTATTTCAATAGCAAGGCAGGTAGTAGGCGCGTTTAAAGATGCTTGTTCAAAGTCAATTAACACCCCTTGCTCTGGTGCTAATACAAAGGATTCGTGAGGTAAAAATGCCTTATGGTATTGGCAGCTCTCTACATGCATTACCTTTTTACCACTAAGCATGGCGCAAAAAAGTAATTCTTTTGAATGCAAAGCTACTTTTTGTGCATTTTGATAAGTATCGTAAATACTTAGCTCGCTATTATCGGCAGCAAAGGTCACTTTATTTTCAATTAGCACCTTTAATTGCTGGCGTTGCTTATTTAATTGCGGAGTATGCATTTTAATCCCTTTTAAATCTGGACTCATAGACAACTTTTGTGGACAGCAATACATGCTTTTAAGTGTTTGATAGTTTAATGTCAATCAATGCTGATTAATTATAAAACAGCACTTGATTAAATATAAAGCAAAAAGACTTATTTAATAGCTCGACTTTTAGCTAATAACAACAAGAGAGTATCACTATGATTTATGCAAATCCAGGCGAAAAAGATGCACTAATTACCTTTAAAGCGCAATACGAAAACTACATTGGAGGAGAATGGGTAAAGCCAGTAAACGGCCAGTACTTTGAAAATATTAGCCCTGTAAACGGTAAAGTATTTTGTAAAGTAGCGCGCTCCGACAAAGACGATATTGAACTTGCGCTCGACAAAGCCCACGCAGTAAAAGCGCAGTGGGGTACTACATCGGTTACCGATCGTAGTAACGTATTACTAAAAATAGCCGACCGTATTGAACAAAATTTAGAGTTACTTGCAGTTGCCGAAACGTGGGATAACGGCAAAGCAATTCGCGAAACACTCGCGGCCGATATTCCACTAGCCGCCGATCACTTTCGTTATTTTGCAGGTTGCCTGCGCTCACAAGAGGGCGGTATTAGTGAAATTGATGAAACTACCGTTGCCTATCATTTTAATGAACCGTTAGGTGTAGTTGGGCAAATAATTCCGTGGAACTTCCCAATACTAATGGCAGCGTGGAAGCTAGCCCCAGCCTTAGCTGCGGGTAACTGTGTAATACTAAAACCAGCAGAGCAAACCCCTGCCTCTATTTTAGTGCTGATGGAAGTGATTGGCGACTTACTGCCAGCGGGCGTACTCAACGTAGTTAATGGCTTTGGTAAAGAAGCAGGTGAAGCCCTGGCTACCAACACCCGTATTGCTAAAATCGCCTTTACGGGGTCTACCCCAGTGGGTTCACATATTTTAAAATGCGCCGCCGAAAACATAATTCCATCAACGGTAGAGCTAGGTGGTAAGTCACCCAATATTTTCTTTAGCGATGTAATGGACAAAGACGACGCTTTTTTATCTAAAGCAATAGAGGGCGCAATACTGGCCTACTTTAACCAAGGTGAAGTATGTACTTGCCCATCGCGACTATTTATTCAAGAAGATATTTACGAGCAATTTATTGAACGCATTTTACAGCGCACTGCACAAATTAAACGTGGTAACCCGCTAGATACCGAAACCATGGTAGGTGCGCAGGCGTCTAAAGCGCAATTTGATAAAATATTAAGCTACATCGAAATAGGTAAAAAAGAAGGCGCCGAAGTACTTACTGGTGGCAACGTAGAGCAGTTAAGCGATGATCTTAACGGCGGATATTACATTCAGCCTACGCTATTAAAAGGCACCAACGACATGCGGGTATTCCAAGAAGAGATTTTTGGCCCGGTTATTTCAATGTCGACCTTTAAAGACGAAGCCGAAGCGTTGGCACTTGCCAATAGCTCTGAATTTGGTTTAGGCGCCGGTGTATGGAGCCGCAACATGAACCAAGCGTATCGTATGGGGCGTAAAATTGAGGCAGGCCGAGTATGGACTAACTGCTACCACATGTATCCGGCTCATGCCGCGTTTGGCGGCTATAAAAAATCAGGTATTGGTCGCGAAAACCACAAACTCGCACTGGGTCACTACCAACAAACTAAAAACCTATTAGTAAGCTACAGCGAAGATCCGCTCGGCTTCTTTTAATTTTAAGTACAAAGTTTAAATAAACAACCGTTAAGTAATGACAGCGCTGCATATTTGCAGCGCTTTTTTGTATATTGGTTTAATGAATTTAAAACGACTCAACCGCGTAAACGCTCCTAGCACTAGGATAGTGCGCACCATGAAATTACATAAAAGTTGTAACCCATACTCATTGAAGGTAAGCATCAATCGTGTTTTTGCACACTTTTCATTATATGTGTTCTTTTTTCCGTGTTAAAAAAGGGTGTTTCACACCAGCTAAATTTTATTGTAATGATAATGTGGACGCTGGATAAATTTGTGAATCCGGCACATAGCGCCGGTATTTTTGAAAAGTTTTATGGCATTAGTGGGTCAACAGATATAGTGGCGTATGTGTTAGGTGCGCTGCAATTAGTTTTAGTCTTAGCATTTTTGGCGGGTATTAAAAAGCGACTTACTTACGGAATCATTTTTGTAATGCATGGCTTGTCTACACTTTCATCGTACAACCAGTACATAGATGGCTTTAACAACTTAGTATTCTTTACTGCATGGCCAATGTCGGCTGCGTGTTTTGCGTTGTATTTACTGCGCGACCAAGACGTAAAATTTACTATAAAGTAATACATAAAAAATTGGTTATAAGCCGCTTGGCTTATAACCAAATAGTACACAAGGGAGTGTATCAAAGTTAAAGTTATAGCGTATAAAGTAGTTACTGCATGCAGTTAGTGCATTGCATCGTTGTAGTGCTCAGCTAAGCTTTCTTTTTGCCCTTCGGTTAGTGCTTTGCCGGCTAGTTGAAATACTTCGTGCTCTTCCTCATCTAAGTGATGATGCACTAAATGATGGAGTTTTTTAGCAGCAACCAACCACGCTGGTGAACTCCTATCGGTTTCTTCAAGTTGTTCAATTAATTCATCAATATCATGATGTTCTGCCACACTATGGCGGGCTTTTTCATGGGTTAGATCTTCAAACATCAGTGGGTTATAAAAATAACGCTCTTCAAACTTTGCATGTTGTTTTAGCTGTGTTTTTAGTTCAAGCATTAACTTTTGACGCTCATCTGTATCACCATGAGTTTGAATAAGCGCATCTACTAACTTACGCTGTATGTCATGATCGGCGCGTAGTGCTTCAAAAATATTCATTTTATTTCCTACTTTACTCATTGTTTAAATAATATGAAGCAAATATAAGGCCATTTTTAATACACTGTAATACAAGGGGTTTTGTTTTTATTACAAAGAGATTATTTGAGAGGTGTGTAAAAATTACTATGCACTGTATAAAGCT
The DNA here is from genome assembly GCF_040308705.1 of Pseudoalteromonas sp. 19-MNA-CIBAN-0066. Taxonomy (NCBI): domain Bacteria; kingdom Pseudomonadati; phylum Pseudomonadota; class Gammaproteobacteria; order Alteromonadales; family Pseudoalteromonadaceae; genus Pseudoalteromonas; species Pseudoalteromonas sp. 19-MNA-CIBAN-0066. Next base: position 56,170 of record NZ_JBEONZ010000017.1, on the reverse strand, counting down.
AACAACAAAAAGGGCTAATATTGCTACTAGCCCTGTAATAAAATAACTTACTTATTCATAACCGTATTTAGCTAGCTATTTATTTGCGTCTTTTATTGCTTTAAGTTTAGCTGCGTGGTCAATTTCAAACGCGGGCATGTCTTTATTGCCATCGATCAGGTAGTTATCCATCCAACGCATTAAACGTAAGCTGTAGTCGTACTGAGCTGCTACTTTACGGTTACCGTGGCCCTCGCCAGGGTAGTAAACTAAACGCACGTCTTTACCTTGCACTTTCATGTAGCGGTATAGCTCCATTGATTGCGCTGGGTGTACACGAGGATCGTCTTTACCGTGCATAATTAATAATGGTGTTTTAGATTGTCCAGCCCAATAAATAGGGCTGCGCTCTAAGTACCATTGCCATTTATCCCAAGGGTATGAACGAGCATGTACTAGGTTCATTTCGTTAGATATATCGGTAGTACCAAACTTAGATAATTGATTAGATACGCCAACAAACATTACGCTGGCAGCAAAGTGCTCAGTTAATTTTGTTGCGCCCCACGCAGAAGCATAACCGCCGTATGAGCCACCAGTAATACCAACACGTTTAGTGTCTACTAAACCCATATCAACAAGGTGGTTTTTAAAATCTACTAAGTCATCAAACTCTTTGCCTGCGTAGTCATTTTGGCCAAGTTTAGAGTAATCAACCCCTTTACCCGTTGAGCCACGATAATTTGGATAAAATACAGCGTAACCACGAGCTGCTCCCATTTGACCAGGACGTGAGTAGTTAGTTAACCAACCGTCTTTGTCATGGCTTTCAGGGCCGCCATGTACCGACATGATTAATGGGTAACGTGTCCCTTTTTTATAATCAAGCGGATACACAAGTACACCATCAATTTCTACGCCGTCACGGGCTTTTAAATTAATTGTTTGTTGCTTGGCAAAGCGCTTGTCGTTTAGCCACGTGTTTGAATCGGTTAAACGCTCTGCTTTTTTGCTACGAACAATAAACACTTCGTTAGGATGTTTTGCGGTATTGGCGCGCAGCGCTAAGGTTTTATCTGAAGCAGAGATACTTAGGCTTGAGGCAATAAATTGACCTTCTTTAACTATTTTTTTGTATTTATTGCTGCAGGTTTTAATGCTGCCGACAAAGCTTTGGGTGCCTACATTGGCAATAAAGTTTAAGGTATTGCGTTTATTCTGCCATTCAATATCGGCTACGTGGCCGCTAAAGTTGGGTAACCACTCATCTACTTTACCGCTTTTTGTATCGGCTAAAAATAAGCGACCAGTAGCAGGATCGTGTTTATCTTGTGCGCCTAAAATTGCGATATAACGACCATCATGAGAAAGCTCTGCTGTACCAAGTTTACCCTCTGTGGCAAACGACATAGTTACTTGATTACTTGCTATATCAAACAAGTGCCATTGTGATTTTGTGTACTTATCATCAATTAACGCAGTAGGCTGAGTTTTAACCAGTAGCTTTTTGCCATCGGCAGCCCAGTTAACATCACTAACATAGTTAGCTACATTGAGCGCGGCAGGTGAAAGTGGCTTATCGGTTTGTTTTAAATCAGCAATAAACAGCTGTTTGTTTTTTAAACCTTGTTCGTATACCTCTGCCATAAAGCCTAATTTTTTAAGCTCTTTATCAGATTTATCAGCTGCTGGCATTGCCAAAATAGCGAGGTGTTTATTGTCAGGGCTTAGTGCGTAGCTTGAAATAGAGGTATCTTTTAATGACAGTACTTTATGTGCTTGGCCGCCATCAACCGGAATTTGATAAAGCGCGGTAAATTTGTCATCTTTTAATTTTGCTAAAAAGTAGATGGTTTTACTGTTGTTAGACCATTGAATGCTGCTAATACTAACCGAACCGGTAATAAAAGGGCGCTCTACACCTTTGTCGTTAACCACATACAGCTCACGGTAGTTAGTGCCATTTTCATCAACGTACAGCTCACGCGGCACCGAACGAGTAAAAGCGACATTATCGCCATCTGGACTAATACTGGTTTGAATAACTGATTGAATTTTTGGGATATCTTCAACCGTTAATACTGTTGAAGCACTTACCAATGAGCTAGATAATCCCATTGCAAGCACTAAGCTAAGTTTTAACATTAAACTTTCCTTTATATACACGTTAACTTGGCAGTATAGCAAGGCTGATGTAATAGGCTAAAAAATGCGATTAACACACTGTTTATAAAGGTTAATGGATAAAGCGGTGATAAAAGTAATGACGCCAACTTTTATCACAAATGTTGGCGTATATTTTAATTAATGGATAGGTGAGAAAAGCGCGTTACAAACTCTTTTTAGGTGGCAGTGCTACGTTGGCAAAAATTAACCCAGCTACTAGCGACATAAAAATTAAAAACGTTTGCTGGCCTATATGTTCTGCATAAACAAAGTCTTGACCTTCAATAAGCGAGTTTAAGCCAATATAGGTTTTGCTACCCGGCACTAATACAATTAAGCCTTGCATAGCAACAATAGAAGCGGGGGCGTTGGCCACGCGATTAAATAAGTTACTAAATATGCCAACGGCTAATGCGCCAACAAAGGTCCCTAAGGTGTAATCGAGATACATAGCAGAGCCAATACTGGTGCCATAAGCAATAAAACCAGACGCAATAGACCACACGGCATGTTTAAGCTTGGTTCTAAATATGACTATTAGGCTGCTACACAGCAAAAATATAGCAAGCCAAGGCGTCCACGCTGGCAGTGGCGCAGGTTGCACAAAGTCGGCCTGTCCAAATAATGCAAAACCAATACCTATGCCAATAAAACCACCAAAGTAGAGTTTAAACAGCAACATGAATGAGTCCATCACCCGTGCTGTACCCGACACTAAGTGCCTTGCTGCAAGTTCTGCTAATCCTAGGGCTAATGCTAAACCCGGAATAAATACAATGATGGACGACAGTACCACTAAACGTATATTGATCTCTGGGGCAAAATAAACACTAATAGCACAAGCAACGATTGACGATACAATTGCTACCAAAGGCTCAAGCATGTGGGCGACACGTTTTGAGCGCCCCGACCACAGCACAAACAAGTATACAAGAGATGAGAGTAACGCAGACCAAGCTACATCAAACCAACTGGTGCCCATTAACATAGCAAACGCACCACCAGATGTGGCAAACGCAATGCCCGTAGTGAGTTTATTGTAAGAGTTAGGAGCAACAAAAATAATGTCTAGCTGTTCGTCCACTTCGTGCAAGGTTAACTTGCCATCAAGCATTTGATTAACTAAGTCGTCGGTGTCGGCAAGTGAGCCTAGGTCGTGATCGCCAGGATCTACCCGTGCAACATGGGTATACTCGTCTTCGTGGCCGTCGGTCCAAATAACAAAGGTAACGGAGGTAGGCGACATAACAAACGACGATTTAAGGTCTAAGTAGGTCGCAACTTCCATTAAATGCGCTTCTAAGCGGTATGCGGGCGTACCATATTTGTGCAGCATTTTACCTAATTTAACGATAAATTTGCGTTTTTCTGTAAAGGTTGCGTTTTTCAAATGCTTTTAAGCCAACGGTTAAATAACTAAGCTAAAAATATAGACAAAATTGCGAAATTTGCCCACGTTTAATGGGCGCGATTTTAAACACTAATTGGTGTGTGTCTAGTCATTTTTAATCTAATTTTTTATTTTTTTCAGCTATCCATTGCGACATGTATTGTGTGCTGCGCATTGTATGATGTTTGAGCATTTGGCCTGTAAAGTTTTTTTCGCGATGGGCATTTAAATCGCTACTTATTGAATCGACTTTTTGAATTAACGCAGCGCTTAATTGGGCTTTGTCATACAGCGTATTAAGTAGTGTATTGCCATCTTGTTGTGCTTGTTCAAATTCACTTTGATTGTTGTACATTTCAACGGCTGCATTTGCAAAATCTTCGGCGGTGTTTGCTATTTTTCCAGGCCAAGGTAACTCATTATGCATACCTTCACTGCCAATATTAGTGGTAACACTTGGGGTTTGCATAATCATGGCTTCAAGTAATTTACCTTTAATACCTGCGCCAAAACGCAGTGGTGCTAAACATACTCGTGCGCTTTGCATTACCTCAAACGCATTATCGGCCCAGCCTTTAATTAAAAACCCCGATTTAGGGTTGTTAAGTGCAGTTGCTTTTGGCGGCGGGTACGATCCATAAATATGCAGCTCAGCTTTAGGCAGTTGCTTGCGAATAAGAGGCCAAATTTGTTGTAAATAAAGCACTGCATCCCAGTTTGGCGCGTGCCTAAAGTTACCTATGGTCATAAAGTGTTGGCGCTGCTCAAAGGTTTTAGTGCTGGTGGGCAATGTGTTTAAATCGACCATAAAAGGTAAATGGTGTAATAAGCTAGGCTCTATTTTAAAGACATCATTAAGTAAACTCATTTCATAGCTAGAAATAATAAGGCTTAAATCGCAACGTAAGATGGCTGCAATTTCGCGTTTTGCTATGTCTGAATGCAAGTCGTTAGTGGTAAATTCTCGCTCGCCTTTGTGGGCTTCGTGGCGGGCATTACGCAAACATTGTAGATCTTCGGTATCTAAAATTTTCAGCGCATTCGGGCAATGCTTATCAACGCGCCAACCAAACTGCTCTTCCATCATAAAACGATCAAACATAACGATATCGGGAGCATATGCTTTAACGTAATCGTCAAAACTTTCGCAGTTAAGCGCAATGCTCTGGCTACTAATACCAAAGTCGTCAAGGTTGACCATGTGCTCGGTGCGCAGTGCCGGCGTTGCAAACTCTACTTGCCAGTTTTGGGCTCTAAAGGCATTTAATAACGACATCATGTGCGTGCCTGCAGCAGATGAGTTGGGCTCTGGCCATACGTAGCCAATTACCAGCACTTTTTTCATTGGCTAGGATCTCTTATTAGTAAGTTTAAATTTACCCATATAGAAACAGGTAAGCTTATTTTTGTGATGGTTATTACAATATTAACGGTAGTAGCACAGTAAATTTAGCGCACTAGTTCTACACAAGTTCAATGCTTATAAAGTCATTTTTTATTAATGGGTAATATTAAAAAATATGACAGCATTTACTTTATTCATCAGCATTGTTTTTTAGGTGTACAGCACTTTATAAATAGCGCTGTAGTGTAGCTTAAGTTAGGGTGGCGATAAATCATTTACGCTATTTTGTATAACCTTAATGCTTTATGAATGCGGCAAAACATGTTTAGATAGCTTTATTAAACTAAATAATTACTAAAGGACAAAACATGAACGCTTTTAGGCTGTTAGTTGCCTTTATTGGCTGTATTGCATTACTGCCAATGAGCTATGCAGAGCAAGGATATCAAACGCCATCGGCTGAACTTGCTGCATTAGTAGATGCTAAGTTATCGCCCACCAGTAGTTTGTCAGACGATGGCCAATGGCTGGCATTGTTTGAGCGCAAACGTGTAGTTTCGTTAGATGAGTTGGCAAAAGAGGAGCTTAAACTGGCGGGTATTAAACTCAACCCGGCAAACTTTTCACGCTCACGCGTAAGTGCAAAATACAGTGCGGTGCAAATTAAACACGTACAAAGTGGTACGGTTATTAATATTAATAACTTGCCACAAGGTATTATTCGCGCGCCAAAGTGGTCATCAAATAGTGAGTACTTAGCCTTTGTGGTTGAGCAAAAAAATGATGCGCGTTTATGGTTATACAATGTAAAAACAAAACAAGCTAATGAGCTAAACTCAATTGCGCTAAACTCTGTCCTTACTGCATCCCCCTATGAATGGCTACCCGATAGCAGTGCCTTGGTTGCAAATTTAGCCGTTAATTTAGGAAAAACCAGGTTACAAAATGATAGTCAAAGTACTGTGCCTGTTATTCAGCAAAGTAGCGGCGAAAAAGCCCCTGCACGTACTTATCAAAACTTATTAACCGGTCCGTTTGATGAGGCGCAGTTTAAGTTTTATGGCCAAGGGCAACTCGCCTATATAACGCTTGATGGACATGCGCAACCGATTGGCCGCCCTGCGTTGCTTAAGTCATTTTCAGTATCACCCGACTCAACCAATATATTAGTGGCAAGCATAAACGAGCCATTTTCGTATCAAGTTCCATACAACCGCTTTGCTACAACATGGCAAATATGGGGAATGCGTGGTTTTTCATTAGTTGAGCTGGCAAAACAACCATTAGCCGATAATATTCCACAAGGCTACGACAGTGTACGTACTGGCAGACGTGACTTTGAGTGGCGAGCCGATCAAGGTGCAGAGGTTATTTGGGCTGAAGCGCAAGATGGTGGTGATATGAAAACCGATGTTGAATATCACGACTTTATTTACAGCTTACGTGCACCGTTTAAGCGCGAGCCTAAACTGTTTGCTAAAGTAGAGCGTCGTTATTCGGGTATAGAATGGGGTAACGATAATATTGCTATGCTCAGCGATTGGCGCTTTAGTGACCGCCAAGTGCGTACTTATATTATTGCCCCACGTGATGCTGATAAAAACCGCATATTATTTTCAGAGCGTAGTTACAACGATGCCTACAAAGACCCTGGTAGAGCACTATATGAGCGCAATGATTTAGGCAGCAAGGTAATAAAAGTGGTTGGCGGACGCTATCTATTTTTACGCGGTAATGGCGCATCAGAGCAAGGTAATGTGCCGTTTTTAGACCAATACGATGTAAAAACTAATAGCAGCAAACGTTTGTGGCAATCAGCGGCACCTTATTATGAGCGTGTTCGTGCGTTACTTGATGACGAAGGAAAGCGTTTTATTACTATTAGAGAGTCTAAAACAGAGCAACCTAACTTTTTTATTCGTGATTTAAATAAACAAAATTTAACTCAAATTACTAATTTTGAGCACCCTTACCCTGCATTTAAAGGCGTAACAAAAGAGCAATTACGTTATACCCGAGATGACGGTGTTGAGCTTTCAGGCACACTTTATTTACCACCAGGTTATGATAAATCTCAAGGTCCATTACCTGTATTAATGTGGGCATACCCGCTTGAATATAAAGACAAAGCAGTCGCTTCTCAAGTGCGTGAATCGCCTTATGAGTTTACCTCTATTGGTTACTGGGGCCCGATGCCTTACTTAGCTAAAGGTATTGCGGTGTTTGACGATCCTAAAATGCCTATTGTAGGTATTGAGGGCAGTGAACCAAATGATAACTTTAGAAAGCAACTAGTGGCCAGCGCACAAGCTGCCGTAGATGTATTGGTTAAAAAAGGAATTGCTGATAAAAACAATATTGCCATAGCAGGGCATTCATATGGTGCATTTATGGTGGCTAACTTATTAGCGCATAGTGACTTGTTTAAAACCGGTATTGCCCGCAGTGGCGCGTATAATCGCACCTTAACGCCGTTTGGCTTTCAAGGCGAAGAGCGCGACTTTTGGCAAGCCCAAGATGTGTACGCAAACATGTCGCCCTTTTTTCATGCCGAAAAAATTAACGAGCCAATGTTGATGATTCACGGGCAAGAAGATCCGAATTCTGGAACTTTTCCAATGCAAAGTGAGCGTATGTACGCCGCGTTAAAAGGCTTAGGTAAAGAAGCGCGTTTAGTTATGCTACCTCATGAAGCACATGGCTATCGAGCTCGTAAAAGTTTACTGCATGTATTGTGGGAGCAAGAACAGTGGTTAGATAAGTACTTACTTAATGACTCTGCCGAGCCGGTAAAGGTAATAACTGAGCAAGTGGCAGAGCCAACACCGAGCCAGTAGTAAAGTACGTGTTTATGCTGTGAGAGCAAGAAGATCCACTCTAAATCTCACGGCACCTTCCCAATGCAAAGTGAGCGTATGTACGCCGCGTTAAAAGGCTTAGGTAAAGAAGCGCGTTTAGTTATGCTACCCCAGAAGCAAATGGCTATCGAGCCCGTAAAAGCTTACTGCATGTATTGTGGAAGCAAGAGCAGTGGTTAGATAAGTACTTACTTAATGACTCTGCCGAGCCGGTAAAGGTAATAACTGAGCAAGTGGCAGAGCAAACACCGAGGCAGTAGTAAAGTACGTGTTTATGCTTGAGAGCAAGAAGATCCACTCTAAATCTCACAGCACCTTCCCAATGCAAAGTGAGCGTATGTACGCCGCACTTTAGAGCAACAAAATGTATTTTTGCACTTTATCATCTCAGACTTTTGCCATATATGAGTGTATAAAATTTCCAAATTCAGACGCTTTTTGTTTTTCATAATAAAGGATAAATAACGCGAAAGCCTTGCTGTTCAGGGCTTTCAAGTGGGGAGATGTTTTACTAATAGGTAAAATTTATTTTGGGCTGATACTTTGTTTAAGGGGGAGGTAACCTTACCAAAACTGGCTCAATGTGAGCGAGTACAAATGGTCATATTACATATCATTTATCTTTCACCTTAGCTCTTTTTCCTTTACCCTTTCGCCTAGAACCTATTACAACTTTGTCTTTAACCCATTACGAGTTTTAAATGATTGATATAACTGTACTCGCGGTATTTATTCCCACCTTCTTTTTTGTTTCGATCACCCCAGGTATGTGTATGACGTTAGCCATGACGCTAGGCATGAGTATTGGCGTGCGGCGCACTTTATGGATGATGCTTGGCGAGCTACTCGGCGTTGCTAGTGTTGCCGTTGCTGCAGTGCTAGGCGTGGCGAGTATTATGCTTAATTATCCAGAGGCGTTTGCTATTTTAAAGTGGGTAGGCGGTGCATACTTAATTTACATTGGTATAAATATGTGGCGTTCTAAAGGAAAAATGTCGGTAAATACCAGCAATGCCACAGCTGTAAGTCGCGAGTCGCTGTTTACGCAAGGCTTTGTAACTGCAATAGCCAACCCAAAAGGCTGGGCGTTTATGATCTCATTACTACCACCATTTATAAGCATTGAACATGACGTAGCCCCGCAACTATTAGTGTTGTTAAGTGTAATAATGGTTACCGAATTTTTAAGTATGTTGGCTTATGCAACAGGTGGAAAAAGCTTACGATTATTTTTAACGCGCGGTAATAACATCCAGTGGATGAATCGCATTGCGGGCAGTTTAATGGTCGCCGTTGGTGTATGGCTGGCTTTAGGGTAGTGCTTTAATAGATTAATTACTCGGCATTACAATATTAAAAAAGTAGTTTTCTTTTGTTATTAGCTACTAAAATGGGTAAAAAACATTGATTATGTAAAAATGAGCTGAAAGTATTAACCTCAGCTGAACGCCTTGCTGTGGTTGCATTTGTTGCTATTTTAATTACAAACAATAAAAGTTTCTTAATTTTCTGTATTGCAATTTGTAACAAATTCGGTAATTCTAACAAAGTATTCAAGGAAGAATGAATTAAGTCAACGGCTTAGCTACATGCTTTCTTGCCTTTTAAATGTACAGGGAATTGCCACATGAAAAAAACTATCCTTTCTGCGCTTATTTTTGCTCCTCTTTTTGCTGGCTGTGTGTCTACAGCTGATACTTCTGGTGACTTAGATCGTAACGCTGTTGTTGCTGAGTTATCTACACGCATGGATACACTTGGTTACCAACACCCGGTAGACATTGTGCCAGGCATCAATGAATTTCTAAATGCATCGGCTATGGTGCTTGAGCGCCAATATAAAGTAATGGGTCAGTACCGTACGTCTACTGATAATCATCGTGATGTTCAAGCTTTTTTATATGCATACAAAGATGCAACACCTGAAGAGTTACAAACAGCTATAACTGAATTTGATGCGGGTGCAAAAAATAAAGATGAAAAAATTGGTCATAAAATTGCCGCCTATAACCAAGCAAACGAAAGTATTTATCAACAAAACGTCGCACTTGCTACCGACTTAACCGTTGAAATTGCAAAGTCTGCTTATATTTTATCTCAATATAAAAATGAAGTAGCGATGGCATTAGCGCTCAGTGCTGGCAGTAGTATGATGGGTATGTTTGCTGGTGAGGAAGATGAAGCAGAAAATCCAAAAGATATTGGTGTGGCATTGTTAAAAGCAAAAGATCAGCTTTCGTTAGCATTAGAAGCGAATGAAATTATTGAATTAGAGCAAGCGACTATTTCATCAATTAATGAGCTACAGCTAGAGCTAGAAGCGAAAGGTTAATGAAAACAAGCATTTTTGCCTTTTTATTGGCATTTGCTTGTACAAGCTCAGCGCAAAGCTGGCCTGTTTGGGTAGTTCAATCGCAACAAAGTGATGAATACATTACTGCGGTGGGTATTGGTGAGAGCCGCTTAGCTGCAAAGCAAGCGGCTTTAGCCGAGATTGTAACCCAACTCAGTGTTGATGTAAGCACCCAGCAAACACAGTTGTTGAGCAAGCAAAACAATAAATTAGCCAGCTATTTTGAGCAAGCAACAACACTCAATAGTTTACCGTTTACATTAACGGGGATTGAGCAGTTAAATGCAGTTGCACAAAACAACTTATTTGCTTTAAAAATGGGTGTTAAAAAGTCGGTTATAGTAAAAACGTTAAAATCTGATTTATCGGTACTATCGCGAATTACCCCTCCAGAAAAAAATGCTGAGCAACGTTTTATTTGGGCACTGCAAAATAGTGGTTTACTAAACCAAGCGATAAAAAAGTTAGCAGTTTTGGAGCATTTATCAGGTTCTGAGTTGTTGATTAAATCAACACTGAATAATTTATTAACCGAACAGTCAATTGCACTTAATGCAGTTGCGTGCGATGTGATTGGTGCAATCAGCGCACACGAAATTAAATCTGCTTTAAACGACGCATTACCTCACAGCGGCGACACACAACTATGGCTTCGTCCACAATTACGTTGGCAATACGCGCAAACTACAACTAAACACTCTGCAAAAGCCATTTTATCACTAGCACTAACACGCAGCACTAGCCCTTTTAAAGTGTTATTGCAACACGATTTAAATGCCCAAGAAAGTGCCGCTACGCGTGAAAATGCCAAACAAAAAGTGATTCAAAACTTAGTGCAACAACTTAAAGCGCCTGCTAGCCAATGGCTGTTTGATATTTAGGAATAATAATGAAATTAGTAAAAAAATTAACTCTGTCAGCATTAACACTTGCCTTATTAGCTGGTTGTCAAACAAAGCCTGGCAGCAGTACGCAAGTAGAAAAAGTAAGTAATCGTGCATCGAATGCGGTTGTTGCTAAAAGTGCCTACGACTTTAAAGATCACGATATTACCATTCCTGCCTATTTTGATACTCAAGGGCTAGAGCGTTGCACCTTTGATGTTAATAATGAGGCCGAAAGCTGCCCACTGAAAAAGCCCATAGTACGTATGTATTTTGACTTAGCTCAAGTAGCTGGCAGTGGCATTGGTGTAGATGCAATGCGTGAGTTCGATAATGAAAATTTACTCTTTATGCTCGAAAACCAGTTTGCCGGTATTAGCCGCTTTAGAATTATTACTCGCGATGACGATACAATTTCCAAAGAACAGCAAATATTTTTAGAGCAACAGGGTACAAATGCGGCCGCTAAAAGAGCTGAAGTAAGGGCATTAATGCCAGATTTTATTGTAAAAATAGATTCACTCAGAACACTAAAAACCGAAGGGGGTTACAGCGATTGGGCCAATTACACGCTAGAGCTTACCACTGGGGTGATTAACCCTCAAACACGGGAAAAACTATCGCATCCTAATCTTGGAAAAATCCGCGTTAAGTCAGAAGACGTGCGCGAACGCTCAGAATTGAAGTTTCACCGAGTAAATAATCGTTATGTTGATGGTTTTCGATTTGATGATAGTGCCCATGTAAATGCAGTAATCAATGATATGGGCTCGCGCGGTATTGATATTTTACTTACCCGTATGCTCAGTGAAATGCCTGCAACAGCACAAGTGTTAGGTATTAAAGGAAATAAAATTAGCCTTGATCGTGGCCAAAATGCCGGGGTATTACCTAACGAAACTATGATTGTTTTTAGTTATGAAGCGGGTTTTGTGGAGCCAATTGGCGTTGCGAGTGTTATGCCTTCTAGTAACAGTGCTCAAGGCGAAATTATCCGCTGGAAAGATTCTGATATTGCAGATGACGTTAAAGGTAAAGCTAAAAATGGTATTTATCGCCCAGCAAAAGGTGCAAAAATATTTGCAGTTTCGGTAGGCACACCAGCTGGATTTTTGGAGAACCGTACATGATCAAAAAGCTTTGCTTATTAGCGTTATGCTCCTTAAGCGTACAAGCACAAGTGGATGTTTTAGCGGATGGAACATTACAAACCCAGGCATGTGCGTATGGACGAGGTGGCACTGCTATTTCTGGTGCAAAAGCGCAGGCCAGTGCTGAGCTTATAAGTTTTATTAAAGGTAATAAAAGCCTGACAACGCAAAGCGCACAGCAGCATTTAACAACAAATTTAACTGATGATGCCGCCAGTTTATATGAACAGCAACGCACTACTATGATCGAAGGCTTGAGTGCAGGTGCAGTTCCTTTAAATTACTCAGCGCCAACACTCAGTGGTAACGACACTTGCATGACGGTAAGCCTTAACCCACAAGAATTAGGTGAAATACAAGAGCAAAGCTGGCAACAAGCGACCCAAGATATAAGTGTGACAGTAATAGGTCAAGGCTGGAAAAAAGAAGGTAAAACAGCATTAATTAATGCTGAGCAAGATGCATTACAAAGAGCTGTATCTCAGGTGGTGGGGGTTTGGCTTACGCAGCAACACACGCAATCGTCAAGCATGAGTATGAATATTGTTGACGGTAATGAGTCAACCAATATGCAGGAGTTGATTGGCCAGCAGCTTTCTAGTCATAGCGAAGGGTTGGTTAAAGAGTGGCAAACGCTCCAAAGTAAGCAGCTAAAAAATGGTGGCGTAGAAATTACGATAATGGCGGTAGTAGAAAAAGCACCGCTAATTCAGCAGGCATCGCAATTGTTGAGTATGATTGGCTCACCTAGAGTACAAGTAATCGCTCCTGAGCCATTAAAAACAGAGTTAAAAGTTTGGTTGAGTGAGCAAGGTATTGAAGTAGGTGGTGCGGCGAGTTTAGTGATTTATGCACAATCTGATGTTATTAAACGTGGTAATAATCGTCAACTTCGCTTAAGTGTTAATGTGCGAGATTTAGCTGGCAACACTTATGGGAATTGGAAAAACGATCCTTCATTTATGTCTTTGCCTGATGACCCTTACGTAGAAAAAGATTTAATGGCAGTACATTTAGCCAGTGAATCGCAGTCAAAAGCACTGCACAGTACGCTTAATACTGCGTTTACTCAAGTTGTTGCAAGAGGCGGATTAGTAAGAGAAGTTCTGTTGCCAAGTAATAAATTAACGCAACCAGAAAAATTGCATGCTGTATTAAGCACTTTAGGTGGTGTAAGCGACGTAGCTATCGATAAGCGCAGTGACTATACAGTTGCAAGCCTTAGATACAAAGGTAATACCGGTGAGCTTGCCCATGCACTTGATCAAGCATTAGCAACGATTACCGCAAAAACACTTTCTAAAATTACAATCGAAAACGACTTTACACTCAGGTACAAATAAGGACAGATGATGAAATTGAAAATATTAACATTAGCAATGGTTTTAGCTATGCCTGCAATTGCAGCTGAAGAATTTAGTTTAACAGACATGATCCCAGCTCGCCCTGGTGCACAAGTAGCTAACGCAGATCAAGCCCAAGTGTCGGGCGATGTAGTGGTTGCAAAAGATACTAATGTAGCTGTAGCTGTTGCCCATCAAGCGCTGATTGATGACGATGAAGACGGCATAAAAATGATTCAAGTAGGCAGTGGTACTGGTATTTTATCAATTGGTAGTGCTAGCTATAACACTTATGACAACATGAATGCGACATTGCTTTCAAAACGAGGCGCTTATAATCAGGCTTATTTAATTGCTAAAAAGCAATTAATAGAAAACATGAAAGGTGTTGAGCACCAATGTGGCAATGTAGTAAGTGCAACAATGGATGTAATAGATACCGGTGTTGAGGGTGTTGCAAACGAGCAAACAAATATGATGGAAGCGTGTAAGGAGTCGGTATCGGGTTCTTTAGCAGGTTTTGTTACTTATGACGTGTACGATAACAATGAAGAAAAAGGAGTACGCGTTAGTTTAATATCGACACCTAAAACACGCTCGCAAATAAAAGGTAACCGAGGTGCAGTTGCTGTGACTACAGAGCCAAATGCTATTTTTCAACAAGTAATTAGTGATGTTAAATCAGGTGTTTTACCGCCGGTTGGCGCAAAAGTGTTAACTAACGCCGATAGCGGAGAAGTAATAGTACTAGGTTATGGTTCGGCAATAATACGTGGTAATAAAAATAATAAAGTGGCACGTAAATTAAAAGGAGCTGCTAAATCACAATCGCAAACGCGTGCACGCTCAGCGCTTTTAGCCACTATGCAAGGAGAGAAAGTATATTGGGAAGGTAGCTTTGACGAAAAGCAAATGGAAGGTACCCAGCAGTTTGAATACGACGATCCTAACCTAAATGATCCACAGCAAGTAAAAGTGCTAGAAGAGGATAGAAATACATTTTTAAACCAATTAAAAATGTCTGATGAATATGCAACATTGTCTAAAGGTAAATTACCACCAGGTGTGAGTGTAAAAAGCTTTGCAAGCGATGACGGCTTTTGGCAGTACAGCGTTGCTGTTTATGCGCCAAGCTTAGAAGCAACGGCACGTCAAGCAGCTAAAGAAATGACAGGCAATAACGGCAATACAGTAAATGGTATGAGTCGTTCAGGTCATAAAATTAAAGCGGTGGGTGGTTTAAACGAAAAAGCGGCTAATCCACAAGGTGCTTCGGGTAAAGTAGCGAGTGAAGAGGAGCTTTAATGCTAGCATCTATTTTAGCGCTTTCGTTGGTGGCTTCGGCCACCTTCGACTCAGAGCAAACAATTGAACAGCAAACTGCTTTTTTTAAAAGTCAGGCTAATGGTCAATACGCCCGAGTTAAGGCGTTAAAATCGAGTGCAAAAAATGCGCTTGAGCAGGCATGTCGTAATGCATTGACCCTGCCTGAGCGCAGTATTATAAAAAGTACCTTAGCTAATAAGCTTAATATTACCTTACCAGAATCGGTGAGTTTTATTGAAGCTGAGGTTACGGGGTATAAGCAAGAAAAACAGCAAGAATGGCTAACCTGTACAGGTATTGTTACCCCTGCTGCTGCAGACATAAACGAGGCAGGTTTAGCAATTAGAGCAGCATGGCAAGTAGGCAAACAGCAAGATAAAAATAACTTGCGTGCATTACTTAAAATAGCAATGGCTCACCCATCGACTATATCTGATGCCGTTGCACTTGTTGCCGACCAATCACCGCAAAGCGAGCGCCTAGCTTACCTAGATAAATACTTAGTAGCCGATGAACTTAAACTTGATGACGCGAAAGTGTCTGTGGCGCAAGTATGGTTTAAAGACATGCGCTACCAACAAGTCATTTCATTAATGCAACAGTGTGAAAGTATTGATTGTAAACGTTTAGGTTTAGCCGCAGAGGCTGAATATGAGCAGCAAAGCGCAGATGATTTAAGCAGCTACTTTTAATTTATAAGGATATAAAAAGTGTACTTGAAAAGTAAATACTTACTAAGGTTAAGTACTATTGCATGCCTTACTTTAAGCTTAAATAGCCTAGCCAAAACAAGTGATGAAGCCGAATTTGAGGCTTTTTTAAAGCAGCGTCAAAGTGAGTTTAGTCAGTACGAACAACAACAAAAGCAAGAGTTTGAAGCGTTTGTGAGTGCCTGGCGTGATGCTGAGAGTGCTTATTTAAAACAAATAACTGCGAAATGGCAAGACCCAAACCTACCTAGCTCAAAAGTGTGGGTCAAATATAGTGACGATTTAAATAAACGCACCAGTGTAAACTTTGAAAGCGGTGAAGTGGTTGTTGAGTTATTAAGTAGCAAAAGCGATGAGCAAGCAGTTGAATATGCAAAAGAGCAGTTAAACGAGCTCTCACAGGTAACCGTAGATAAAACGCTTGCCAAAGATCCAATTTATATTACAGCAAATAACACACTTAACAGTAAAAGCATTATCTCAACAGGCAAGCCCTTAAATAACAAGGTTGAGCAAAGTAAACCACTAACCGCTACTAAATCTAAAAAAGTAGCTGAGCAAACAGTGCTCTCTACAGAAATTGTACAAGAGGTATTAGCTGCAAAGGCTCCTGTAATAACTAAGCAAAAAGATAGGGTGACAATTAGCTACAAATTGCCTGCTAATACGCTTTCAAACCAAGCAAAGCGTTATTTGCCAGAGGTAAAAGTACAAGCTGCGCGTTATAACTTAGAGCCAGCCTTATTGTTAGCCATAATACATACTGAGTCGAGCTTTAACCCACTGGCACGCTCACCTATCCCTGCATTTGGTTTAATGCAAATAGTGCCTACCTCTGCGGGTAAAGATGTAAGTAACTTCTTGCAAGGTAAGCCGTTATTGCTTAGCCCTGAGTATTTATTTAAGGCAGATAATAACGTAGAAGCAGGGAGTACTTATCTGCATATTTTAAGTAATCGCTATTTTAAAAATGTACGTAACGAGCAATCAAGACTGTATATGAGCATAGCCGCATATAATACTGGCCCAGGCAATGTAGCTAAAACTCTCAGCGGCTCAAACTCACTAAATCAGGCAAGTATTGCTGCTAATGCAATGTCGGCAGATAAAATTTATGCCTATATGGTGAATAACTTACCTGCACAAGAAACCCGTAATTATTTACAAAAGGTGGTTAAACGCACCGCATATTATCAAGCACAATTGAAAGGAATTTAAATATGAAAAAGTTATTACCAGTAATCGCCGCTTTGGCGTTAGGTGCGTGTTCAAGTACAGAGAAAACGCAATCAGCACCGCTTGCTAAAAATGATTCAGTACCAAATTGGGTACTTCTACCTGTATCAGATAAAGGTTTAGCTTCTTCGTCATGTGTACCTTGGTCGGGCAGTATGTCTACAGACAGAGCGCAGGCAATTGCAGCAGCGCGTGCAGATTTATCGCAGCAAATACAAGTAAAAGCAAGTGTTATGGACCGTCTATATCAACGTAAAGCGCAAAGTAATGATGAGCTAAATGTAGGTGGTACATTTGAGCAAGTAAGTAAACAAGTTGCAGAGCAAAGTCTTGTTGGCGCTATACCTCAAGAAGTAGCATTTGCACGTTTAGATGGTAAAAAACAACTTTGTACCTTAGTAGTAATGAGCAACACACAAGATACCTTTAATAACCTAGTGGCTAAATCAGGTAAACGTTTAGATCCCGGTTCACGCGAAGCGCTTTACGAAGAGTTCAAAGCGCAAAAAGCAATGAAAGACTTAGAAAAAGAACTCGATAATTTAAATAAGTAACTGCGACACCTAATTTTTAATTTAATAGCGTAATTAGCTTTCTTGAATTCAAGTATTAAGGCTAGCTAGATAATAACTATGAGGGCTAGTAAGCGCTCATTTTTTGTTTGCCCAGCGAAGCTGGCAAACCCGATAGGCTGAAAGATGCCTTATCACCCTGACTAAGGGGAAGATAATCTGAATGGCAAGGGCGTCACTGGCCAACGGTGGGGTCTGAAGGAAGCCATAAGAAGTTAGAGGTACACAACTAACCGTAACCTGTTTCGGCAGTATTGGTGGGTCAGCGTGCAAAATAGCGCAACGCCCTATACTTAGTCAGACCAATACTGTGCTTGAGGGTGGGATTTCTAACAGGGAGCCAGTGCAGTAACTGGGGAAGCCTGGCATCTAAACTTAGTGTAAATAAGTGGCCTAAACTCAAGGGGAAACCCAAGGTTTAACGTCGGTGTGAGGTGGCAGATGACCCCGTAGTAGTGAGTAAGGCTAGGCCGATGAAAGCCAGTAATGGTGTGGAGGACAAAACCAAGCCGACTATCAACAGAATGTTTGATAGGGTCAATTTTAATCAAAAGTTTTAATTGATTGCGAAGGGGGGAAGTATTCTTTAAGTGTATGAAAATCAGGAGTATCGACGTATAGGCTCACATGTATTTCGACGGAAATAGGCAAGAGATGACGGCTAAGCAGGAATGTGGACGCTGAGAACTGAAGGCCGAGCATGGGAGTAATGAGCGACCACTTAGGCAGATTGCCATTCGGCTAGCACACCTAATGTCCTCATGAAGAACACCACTATACATCAATGTGAAACGACAGACATACCGTAAGCAAAGGCAATTGATGACAGTTTACTACAGCTTGTATGGGCAATTATTAGATATTAATAACCTGTACAAGGGATTCAAAAAAGTGAAAGCAGCGAAAGGAGCGGCCGGAATAGATAGGCAGTCCATAGCCGCGTTCGCCTTGAATTTAGAAGAAAACTTGAAACAACTGCAAGGTGAACTGCAAAGCAAGCAGTATCGCGCACAGCCAGTCAAACGGATAGAAATACCGAAAGATGATGGTGGTGTGAGACTGCTGGGAATTCCAACAGTTCGCGACCGCATAGTACAACAAACACTATTGAACATTCTCCAACCGCTCTTCGACATCGACTTTCACCCATCAAGTTATGGGTACAGGCCGAAACGAAGTTGTCATGACGCCATCAGCAAAGCCACGGTATTTATTCGTAAATATCACCGTGAGTGGGTGGTTGATATGGATCTGTCGAAGTGTTTTGACCTACTCGATCACGACTTGCTCATAAGCAGCGTCAAACGCAAAGTGACAGACGGTAGCATCTTAAAACTGCTCAAACAGTTTTTAAAAAGCGGAGTAATGATAGGCAATAATTGGGAAGCGAGTGAGGTAGGAAGTCCACAAGGTGGTGTTATCAGTCCATTGTTGGCGAATATCTACCTAGATGCATTTGATCAAGAAATGAAAAAGCGAAATCACAGAATAGTGAGGTACGCCGACGACATATTGATCTTATGCTGCACAGAAAAAGCAGCCAAGAATGCACTCACAGTAGCGACTCAGATACTCGAAAAAGGCTTAAAGTTAACAGTCAACCAAAAGAAAACGCACATAGCGCATAGTAGTGAAGGCGTAAAATTTTTGGGAGTGGAGATAGGCAGTAATTGGACGCGTATCCAAGCCACAAAACTCAAAGGCTTTAAACAAAGAGTTAAACGGTTAACAAAGCGAAATAGTGGCATGAACTTAATTGAAGTAATAAAAAGACTCAATCCAGTGGTGCGCGGCTTTGTAAATTATTTCAGTATAGCCAATTGTAAACGAGTGCTAAATTTGTTGGCAAGGTGGGTGAGACGACGATTAAGGGCAATTCAGTTAAGGTTGTGGAAAAACCCAGCGAGGTTGCATAAGCGACTAAAACAATTAGGGAAAAAGCCGCCATTTAAGTTCATCAAAATGAACTCATGGCGAAACTCTCTAAGTCCATTATCGAATGTAGCGATGCCAAACCAATGGTTTGAGGAGCAAGGTTTATATTCAATGGAAAAAGTAAGTACAGGATGGCTTGCTCACTCGGCGTTTAGAAAATAAGCCGAAGGGATAGAAGAATACAGGAGCCGTATACGAGGCCCGTACGTACGGCTCTGTGAGAGGGATGAGGCAAAAGCCTCACCCTACTCGATGTGAAATAAAAATTTACTGACTATTTTAAAAAGGACTAAAAAATGAAAGATATTTTTTTCTTTGAATCTATGCTGACACCTAAAATCATTACTTTTGTATATTGGTTAATGTTACTAGGTGCTGTAATTTCTGGTGTAAGTACTATGTTTATGCAGTACGGTGGTGGTTTTTGGACTGGGCTTGGTATTATTGTTGGTGGTGTAATTGGCGCTAGAATTTGGTGTGAACTACTTATCGTTTTATTCAAAATTCACGAGAATTTACAAAAAATAGCTAATAAATCAGAATAAAACTTTAACGTGTCACAGTAAGTTTCAGTTAGAAATAAAACCAGACACGTTATTTTATCCAAAAAACTCCGAGAAAACCCATTGTTCGACACGAAGTGGCGTCGATGGGTAGTTTACTTTAACCACTTTGAGGTTCAAAAAGGCTAAAATACATTTGCAAACATAGTTTTAAGTAAATTATTTATAAAGAGGTTAGGGGGGCGCTGCGCTTCTTATTCTTTGCTGTTACTAACTGTTAAGCTGTTGTTTTAACCAAGAAATAAACTCAGCTGCGGGCATAGGATAAGCCATATAATAGCCTTGCATACCGGTAATATTAAGTTGTGCGAGTGTTTTAGCTTGCTCTGCGGTTTCAACGCCTTCGGCAATAACATTAAAGCCAAGGTTGTGCGCAAGTGAGATTATAGTACTTACAATGGCAGACCCTCTATTACCTTCATGTATTTTATCAATAAAGCTTTTATCTATTTTTAGCTCATCAACGGGGTAAGTGTGTATATAGGCTAACGATGAATAACCAGTGCCAAAATCATCAATCGAAAACTTGAACCCTTTAGCTTTGAGCTGCGGCATTTGTGCAATATTTTCAGCCATGTCATCCAGTAAAATGCTTTCGGTTATCTCCAGTTTAAATCTTGTAGGAGATATACCAAACGCATCTACAATACTAACAATATTGTTGTATAAGGAATGTGTTATAAATTGGCAGGCGCTAATATTAATAGCAACACAAAATGAATCATGAAGCAGCTGTGTTTGCTCTAGCGTTTTAATTAACATGCAGGCGTCAAACAATACACTGCTTTGCAATTGATCAATCAGACCAGATTGTTCCGCAACAGGAATAAAGTAGTAGGGTGATATAATGCCTTTTATAGGGTGTATCCAGCGAATTAATGCCTCAGCGGCTATAATATTACCTTGGCAATCAAGTTGCGGCTGAAAGTAAGCCGCAAACTGCTTTTCTTTTATTGCAGTTATAATGTCGCTTTCTAATTGTAAACGTAAGTCTAATTCGTGTTGCAGTGCCGGATCGTAAAACGCAAAACGATGGCCGCCAAATTTTTTGGCGCTATACATAGCTGTATCGGCCCTCTTTAATACATCGTTGCTTGTTGTGTCTGGGCCTTCAATAAAACTAATGCCAATACTGACGGTAATTTTATAACTACAGTTGTTTATTTTAAATGGGTTTTTGAAGCAGTCGAGTATTTGCTTGGCACACACTATTGCCTGGCTTTGTGCATTGTTTTTATTACTACTTAGGTGCTTAGGTAAAATTACAAATTCATCGCCACCAATTCGCGCAATAATACCTGCTTTTTTAATAACGGTTTTTAACCGCATAGCAACTTCTAGTAAAACCTCGTCACCGATAACATGGCCTAATGAATCATTAATGCGCTTAAAGTCATTTAAATCTAAAAATAATAGAGTGCCAAATAAAAGCTGCTTTTTAGATTCGCTGATCATCAATTCAAGCGTGTCAGTTAGCATGCGGCGATTAGGCAATGTGGTTAATGGGTCGTAAAATACCAACTCTTTAACTTGCTCTTCAGCAAGTTTACGCTCGGTAATGTCGCGTATCATCCATAAAACATGTTTTTTATTTGGCTCATCAAGTAGGTAGTTATTAATAATTGACGTTCTAGCTTCAAAAATATGTCGGTTACCCATACAATTAAGTTCGTACTCGTACAGTTGTACTTGCTCTGTTTTCAGTGTTTTAGTAATGATAGAGATTACTTTATTAGGATCACCTAATGGTAGCGAGCTTATGCGTTGCTCATTACTTAAGCTATTACATTGCAACTCGTTGCTAGCACCATAACTTTCAATATACCGCGCTTGTTCATCAAAAATGATTCCTAAATCGGGGATCACCTCAATAAATGCTTTTAATTTATCGTTAGAACGTTGTAGCTCTAAACTAAGTGCTTTTTCTCTTGCGACAGAGCGCGCTTTTTCTATTGCTAGGCCCGATAAATGAGTAAAGCGTTCAATAAGCTTTAAATCTAATGCGGTTGCTGCGTTTGGATGGGTGTAATAAACGGCAAAACTACCGAGTACTTTGTTGTCTGAGGAAAAAATAGGAGTAGACCAACACGCTTGCAAACCATGTGCTAATGCAATAGTTTTATAATTAGCCCAAAGTGGGCTAGTAGCTATGTTACTAACAATAACTTGTTGCTCTGTGTACACTGCAGTGCCACATGAGCCTACATTATCTCCAATTGTAATACCGTCTATTGCTTGGCAATATTCAGGGGGAAGTTTAGGCGCAGCACCGTGGCGAAGTTGGTTGCCCTCTAGAGTTAAAATCGAGCTTTTAGCATTTTTAGAGTCAATTATTGCTTCAATTTGCTCGCAGATATTATGCAGGCACAGGTGTATATCTACACCCAATGCGATCTGCTCTATAATCTGTTGTTGGGCTGCAAATAATGCTGAATGTTGTGCTGGAGTCACTCAGAAAAGTTCCTAAATAATAGTTATTGTGTCTGAGCGCATAGCGTTAATAAAAACGAGAAATTTATTTTATATTAATTAAGCAGCACCTTATTGATATTGTAAACATTATCTAATTTAACTCAATACTAGAGTCGAATAAAATTTAAACTCTTTTCGTTTTTATTTTTAACTGGTTGTTATCATTTGTTATATATAACAACAATGCTAATTGTTATAAGTGGTGCTTAGTGCCTAAGGTGACTTCAGCGAAGTGCTTTTTTAAAATATCAAGTAACGCATAAGTCTTTGCAGCAATAAAATCTCGTTTTGGCGTTACTGCATATACTAAATAGCCATTATTTATTGTAGTTAGGCATAAATTTTATTGCAGTAAATGCAGCCAGTATTAAAGTTTGTTTAAAAAAGCTGAAATATTATAAAATGCGGTTGGCTTTTACGCTTGAGTCGCTTATTCTAGCCACATATATGTAGCTGCTTAGTTTACACTTAAATGTTATTACTGCTTGCTACTACTCTATAATCGCACTTAATCCGCAAAGGTAACACCTCGTTTGAACCACCTCCTAGACAACCATAACCAAGTTAATATAATAAACGTTATTAGCGCCTTTTATTTAGCAGAAAATCTGTGAAAATTCCTAAACGCCTACAACCGCTAGTTGATGATGGTTTAATTGATGACGTACTCAGCAGGCTTATGAGCGGTAAAGAAGCCGATGTTTTTGTAGTGCAGTGTGGCGATCATATTCGCTGCGCTAAAGTTTATAAAGAAGCCAGTAAACGTAGTTTTAAAAAAGCCGCACAATATCAAGAAGGCCGTAAAGTTCGTGGTGGGCGCCAAGCGCGTGCTATGGGTAAACGCTCAGGTTATGGTCGCCAATTAGAAGAAGAAATTTGGCAAAATGCCGAAGTTGATGCGCTATCACGTTTAGCGAGTGCCGGTGTACGTGTACCCGACACCTACGGCTGTATTGATGGTGTGTTACTAATGGAGCTAGTGTGCGATGACAGCGGCGACGTTGCACCGCAGTTAGGTAATGTAGCTCTTAGTGAAGAAGAGGCGATTAGGCAGCATAGCTTAATGATGCATTACATTAAATTAATGTTGTGTGCGGGTATTATCCACGGCGACTTATCAGAATTTAATGTGTTGGTTGACAGCAAAGGCCCGGTAATTATTGACTTACCGCAAGCGGTTAATGCTGCAGCGAATAATAGCGCCGAAGCAATGTTTGCTCGCGATGTTAATAATATGCGCCGTTATTACGGCGAATATGCCCCAGCTTTATTGCAAACTCAATACGCCAAAGAAATGTGGGCATTGTTTTCTGAGGCTAACTTAACGGCTAACTCCACTTTAACAGGTGAATTTGAAGATAACAGTGAAGCCGCAGATGTTGATGCAATACTTGAAGAAATTGAAGCCGCTCGTGAAGAAGAGCTGGAGCGCTTAGATCGTATTCGAGACGTTGACGAAGATGCTTAAACTTAATTAAATTAAGCTGATGTCTAGCGTTTAGTAGCTAGGCATCAAGCCGTTGCAGTTAAATTCAATAAAACAAAGGTTAACTTAATCGCGGCCTGAGCCCGTATAAAGCAAATGTTTTTTGTTTTAACGCTTTCTCTTTCACCTTGAGTAATTTAGCTGTTATTTCACTCCTATTCCCTGCGCTTTAAAGTACTGCTGCATTTCATTTGTATGTGGTTTAAATGCACGCCAGCGGCCAATGGCTTTGTTGTTGAGCGGTTGACGAACCTGCACTTTACTGGCGGTAGAAACCGGCGCTGTATTTAAATGAAAATCAATACACTGCGGTTGCCACGCTAAATCACAAAACTTAACTAAATCTTTAATTTGCACTTCGGGCTGCGCTACTAACTCCTCGTACTGAACTAATTTTATTGTATTTTTATGCAAACTTTGAAAATGCTGCATGAGTTTATAAAAACGGCTATAAAATTTAGCGGTATCAAGTAAATCTAACGAATAAGCGTAATAAGGGTTATTAATACTAAATAGTTGGCGATAGTTACCAATACAGGTGTCCATTGGGTCGCGCAGCAGGCAAATTATTTTTGCATTAGGTAATGCTTTGGTTATTAAATCAATATAAAAAAAGTTAAAGGGGAGTTTATCAATAAAGTGTTTACTATTGCCTGTAACTACACGGGTAGCATTTAAGTAATGAGTGCCAAGTTGCTCAAAGTTAATTTGATAGGCGCTACTCAAGGTTTGGTTATCAAGCACGTGCGGCGAGGTGGTTTGGCTTATTTTTTTAACACACAAGCCAAAGTCTTGCAGCTCCCCTGCTGATTGCACGTCGCTGTGGCTTGATAAAATACGCTCTACTAAGGTGGTGCCAGAGCGCGGCATACCTAAAACAAAAATAGGCTCGTTGCTTGGGTTACCTGAGGCGTTTGGCTCGTTATGCTCAAGGCTTAATTTTTTAATATGTGCAAATAAAGCCGCTGAGCCCTCATTATCAAATGGGCTGTTTTTAAGTTTATCGGCTTTACCTTGTTGCAGTGCTAAAAAGGCATCCGAAAATGCGCTAATATCTTGATATTCTTTTGCTAGAGCATGGCCAATATGTAGTTTTGCATCGGGGTGAGTAACCTGTTCAGCAACCGTTTTTAAGCGTTCAATATGGTTAGTTTGCGTACTTGCCTTAGTTAAATCGCTCAATGCATAGTGGCTTTGGTGGTGTAATGGTTTTAGAGTAATAGCATTTTCAAACGCATTTTGAGCTTGCTCAAAAAGGCCTAAAAACTTAGCGCAAACACCAAAGTTATAAAAGAACTGTGCTTGCGGAGTTTGTTTGTTATTTGCCAGTGTTAACGCGTATTCAAAGTAATTTATCGCTTGTTCGTGTAAACCCGCTTGTGTGAGTGCAACGCCTAAAGTGTCTGCATCCAGCGCTTTGGTTATTTTGCTAAGTGCAACACTTAATGCGGTTGTTTTGGCTTTTTGTAGTTGTCCTGTAAGTGCGTAACATTTTGCCAGTTGCGCTGTGTATTCAACACTTTCTTGCAAACCTTGCGCTTTTTCAATCAGCTGAATGGCTTTGTAAATTTGCCCCACTTGTAGGTTTACCATAGCTAGTAAAAAATAGCCGTCTGCAAAGTCTGGTTTTTGGGTAACAAGTTCAACTAAAGTTTTATGTGCTTGTTGCACATCACCTTGGTTTAAGTAATTTATGGCGCTTTGATGTAACTGTTTTAGGCTAGGGGGCATAGTTAGCTCGTATAAATAAAAAGGCTCAAATAAATTTGAGCCTTTATGACATAGATTAAGTACAGTTTAAATGTAATTTAAATTATATTTCAAACTTGTAGTTAAATTTAATGCCTACCGTAAGAGGGCGGTTAATGTAATGGCCATAGTTGCGTTGTATTTCTGCGCCATTAGCACTTGTAATATCGGCATCTGAGCGACGCACCGATGTAACAGCATATTTATTAAACATATTATCAACATATAATGTAGTTGACCACGCATCTGCTGTTAACTTAGCAGAAATATTACTTAAGCTGTAACCTGGTAGTACTTCACCACTATCACGTAAACCAACTTTGGAAATAACGTCACTTTGCGCAGTTAAGCCGTAGTTTATATCTAATGTTTTGTCGTTAAACACGTCAGTTTGGTAATTAATACCTAATGAAAACTGATGCTCTGGTGAACCAGGTAAACGATCGCCATCTGCAGCGCCATCACTCCCGTCGGCGTTAAATAAAAATGGTGCATCTGATGTTAGCTCCGCTTTAGTGTAAGCGTATGTTGCATAGGCGCTAAATGAGTCTGATAAAATAGCGCGAGTAGCAATTTCAATGCCTTTTGCGTTAGCACTGCCAGCGTTTGAAAGGTAAGGCAGTTGCCCCACTGCGGTTGCCCCAGTAATTTGCGCATTGTCCCAATCTACGTTAAAGAGTGCAGCGTTAAAGTGTAACTGACTTCTAAACCATGTACTTTTAAAGCCAAGCTCGTAATTGGTTGTTATATCGGCATCAAATAGCATTTCATCTGGTTTACCACAGCCTGTTTGTTGATCATCAGGAAGTGGATCAGGGCACGGAACCAAGCCATTTGAACCACCAATTCTAAAGCCTTCACTTACCGTTACATAGCCCATTACGGTGTCATTAAATTGATACTTAGCGTTAAATTTTAACAGATTACCATTATCACTTGCTGCATTCTCTTCAAAGTTAATAGCGATATCGTTAGGGCCAGCACCATCATATAATGTATTTGCTAACGGAAAGTCAAAAGCGGCTTTAGACTTTACATCGTATTCGTAAAAGCGCACACCAAGCGTTATATCTAGTTTGTCGGTTACTTGATAACCCACTTCACCAAAAAGAGCCGACTCTGTTACTTTGCTGCTCGTTATTTCTAGGTACTCTAGTGCATCAGGTCTAAGTTGAGTTGCGCCAAAGTTATCAACCGCAAACTGATCAAAACCTGGTGTAAATTCTCTACTTGATGCATCTGTGTCTTTTTTATTATAAAAACCACCTACTATCCAACTAAAATCGCTATCACTTTGTGATACTAAACGCAGCTCTTGGGTAAAAGTATCTACTTCATCAATTTCGCGGGTAAATGTTGAAAATGCTGGAAATTCTTCGTAGCCATAATCAAGACGGATCAGTAAATCTGTTTGGTCGCGTTGACCTTCAGCTTCAAAGCTTGATATACCGGTAGCCGATACTAACTCTGCAAAGCCTAAGTCTGCTTTGAGTTCTAGGCTAAGTAATTGATCTTCTTTCACGCGTGGCTCTTCGTAACGATACGCTGATTCGTACTTACCAATTATATCGCTTAAGCCATTGTTTGCATTTAAGCTGTTGCTATGAACAATTGAACGACCTTCGCTGTCTTGTTTTTGATAAAAATAGTTAAGAGTACCTTCAAAAGACTCACTCGCTTTATAACGAACTGATATACGCCCTGTAGTGGTTGTTTCGCCATTGGCATCTTTTACTTGTTTAAGGTTGTTGTTAACGGCATCAGTATTGCTCCAATCAGGATCGCTAAGCGATACTCCCGGCTCACGAACAACATAATTGTAATCTACAAAACCCGGATCTTTATATAGGTTTAAGCTAGTACGTATGGCAAGCGTATCTTCAATAATTGGTAAGTTGAAAATAAAGCCGCCTTCACCGCCTACTGAGTCACTTTCTTGGGTTTGAAAAACATCACCGTAAATTTCGCCTGAGGTATAATCAAGCTCTGGCGCTTTTAGCATGTAACGAATGGCGCCGCCTAATGTACCTGCGCCATATAATGTACCTTGTGGCCCAATGAGTACTTCTACGCGCTCAATATCAACGAGGCGCATATCAACGCTTACCGGAATTTCATTAATATATGTTGCTACAGTGCCGCCATCTGACGCTGGACCCGATGAGTTAGTATTTAAACCACGTACAATAATAGGTGAGCCTTCGCGGCCACCTTGGTCAGTAATTGTTAAACCAGGAACCCAGCGTGCTACATCGGCAAGTTCACTAATGTTTTGATCTTTCATTACATCAGCGTCAAGCGCGGTTATATTAAGTGGTGCTGCTTGTACAGAGCCGCTGCGTCGTGTTGCCGTAACCTCTATAACTTCAAGTGATTTGTTTTTTGTAACCACTTGTTCTTGAGCTGAAGCGGTATTAGAGAATAAAACCACACTTGAAAGTGTGCTTGAAATAGCCAAGGTTAACAGGCTTGGTTTAAACATAAAAAGTGATCCTAGTTCAATAAAATGTGTTTATAAATGAGCGCTAATAGTATCAGGGGGTTTTAGTGATGGAAATAAAAATATGAATTTTAATTCACTTTTTTAGAATAAAAATATAAAGGTGAGTTTGAGTGTTTCACGCTGTATATTAAATAAACAAAGGCGTTGCTTTAAAATCAACCAAAATAATAATTGTGCCTAATATAGATAAAAACTGGATAATGAATAGTTTAAAACGTTATTACTTATATTTTTATAAACACTATAAAAATGAATATTCCCCCCCATAACCTTTATAAATACACGTTTAATTATTGATAACACGAACAGCACAATTTAGTTGTGGCTGTGAGTCAGTTATATGAGGATTTATAATGTCAAAGCTGTTTTCACCATTGTCACTTGGTAAGTTAAGCCTAGATAATAGAATTATTATTGCACCCATGTGCCAGTACTCGGCCAACAATGGCGCTGCAAGTGACTGGCATACCATTCATTTAGGGCAATTGAGTTTAAGTGGAGCGGGTTTACTTATTTTAGAAGCGACGGCCGTTAATCCCGAAGGGCGAATTAGTTACGCCGATTTAGGATTATGGGATGATACTACCCAAGCTGCATTAGCAAAAAGTTTAACGGCCGTAAGACAATACAGCCCAATGCCTATTGGTATTCAATTAGCCCATGCAGGTCGAAAAGCGTCAACCGATAAACCATGGGATGGCGGTGGGGTACTTATGCCCGATCACCTCAATGGTTGGCAAACGGTTGCGCCATCAGCCATTGCCTATGATGAAAACAGCCCCACTCCCAAAGCGATGAACCAAGATGATATAGATTCGCTCATAAGTGACTTTGTTAATGCGGCAAAGCGCGCTGACGAGTTGGGCCTTGATTTAATAGAAATACATGGCGCACACGGTTATTTGCTACACCAGTTCTTATCGCCGCTGGCAAACAAACGTGATGATCAATACGGTGGTAGCCTAGAAAATAGAATGCGATTATTACTCGACGTATTTAAAGCTGTAAGAACGGCATTTCCAAGCAATAAAGCGGTGGGTGTACGTATTTCAGCAACCGATTGGGTTGATGGTGGTTGGGATTTACCGCAATCAATTGAACTGGCAAAAGCACTTGACGCGTTAGGGTGTGACTTTATTCATGTAAGCACTGCGGGTTTAAGCCCTGAGCAAGATATACCTGTTGCTAAGAATTTTCAGGTGCCGTTTGCAACCGCCATTAAACAGGTTGTTAATATGCCAGTGATAGCGGTGGGTTTAATTACCGAGGCGCAGCAAGCTGAAAGTATTATTAGTGATGAACGTGCTGATGGTGTCGCTTTAGCGCGGGGGATTTTATATAACCCACATTGGCCTTGGCATGCTGCGGCCGAGTTGGGCGCGCAAGTGCAGGCACCAAAGCAATATTTGCGCTCAAGCCCACATGGCAAACCATCCCCTATAAAATAGTGAATGACTTAACTACAAAACCCAAGCAAATAGCCTGGGTTTTGTGTGTCTCGGTAGCTTAATATTTAATTAAATATTAAGCAGCGGGCTGCTTTTTACTGTTTGACGTTGAGCTGCCAACCGAGGCAATAATAACTAATAAAATAGCAAGCCACTGCCAAATGCTAAGTAGTTCACCTAAAATAACTAAGCCAGCGAGTGCTGCAATAGCGGGCTCTAAACTCATCATAATACTAAAGCCTTGCGACGACATATTACGCAAAGTGATCATTTCTAGGGTATACGGCAGGGCGCTTGAGAGTACTGCAATAGCAATACCTAACGGAATAATATCCCAACTGAATGAAGAGGCTTGCAAAATTCCGCCATAGGGCACAAGTACAATGGCCGAAATAGTCATACCCATAGCCACAGTTGCACCACCAGAGCCTTGATTACCGGTTTTTTTACCAAAAAGAATATAACCTGCCCAACATGCACCAGCGGCAAGCGCCAATATAACGCCAACCGGATCTAGGCTTTCTTGGCCTTTCATATCAGGCAGTAATAATAAAATGCCCGCAATAGCACAGCCTACCCAAAATAGATCACGCTTACGGCGCGATGAAAATAATGCAACTGCTAATGGGCCGGTAAATTCAAGTGCAACGCCAATACCCAGTGGAATACGCTCTATGGCGTAATAAAACAAAATGTTCATACCGCCGAGGCTCAGGCCGTAAATTAAAATAGGAAATCGTTGGCCTGCGGCAGGTAAGTGTTTCCACGGTTTAAAAATCAGGCATAAAATAGTGGCAGAAAAACCTAAACGCAGTGCAGTAGTCCCTTCAGGGCCTACAATAGGAAAGAGTTGCTTGGCAAGCGACGCACCAGATTGGATAGTTACCATAGCGAGCAATATACAAAAAACAGCGAGTAAGAGTTCTTTCGTAGATGAATGCATTATTTTCCTTGTATATCACTATTAAATTTGGCGCATTCTACCTGTTTTTGATACTCGAGGTAAACTTATTCGATAAACAACATATTAAGCAACTTACGCTTTGTTATTGTTAAAGAAAACATATGTTGTTGCGACTGTTAAACTCGTTGCTTCACAAGCTAAAAAGTAGTTAAAAACGTATGAGTGTTAGCTATTAAACTAACACTCATATTATAAAGCGGCTAATAGGCACTATAGCAAAGGTTTAATTTGTCTCAAACGCTTTATCGTTTGGGTATACAACACCTAATTGCGCGCGAGCGGTATCAAGTACATGCATTACATCAACACTAAGCTGGTGTGTATTAATATCCGATTGCGGCGCTTTTTGTGTCACCATTTGCATAAAATGATCAACTTCATATTTCATAAAATGCTCGTCAAAAGGCTGCGAAAGTAGTTCACGTTCACCGTTGTTAGCAATAAACTCTACTTTTTTGAGTTGCGACACTGCTTCAATCCGAATGCGGCCAAGTTCGCCTTGTATTTCGGTAATATTATCGCCTTGCGATATTTTTGAGTAGCTGATCACCGCTTGTTTATCGTGATAATTTAAGAGTACATCGCCTGCGCCATCTACACCTGTATCAAGGAGTACACCACTTGCGTGTACACTATTTGGTGCGCCCCACAGTGCTATTAATAAATACAGTGGATAAATGCCTAAATCAACCAAAGCACCATTAGCAAATTGAGGTAAAAAGGTATTTGGGCGCTCGCCATTTTTATATTTATCGTAGCGCGACGAATATTGACTATATTGTCCAATAAACTTACGCGGCGTACCAATTTTTAGCATGGCCTGTTGCAACAGTGCAAAGTTGGGTAAATGCGTGGTCATCATGGCTTCCATGTATAAGCATTGATGCTTTTTAGCGGTTGCTATAATAGCGGCTAGTTCGGCACTATTGGCCGCTGCTGGTTTTTCTCCCAGTACATGTTTACCTGCTGCTAAGCATTGCACTGCATATAACTGATGTAAGCTATTTGGTGCGGCAATATAAACGGCATCTACGTGCTCGTCTTGGCAAACTTGCTCTATTGAAGTAAAAATTTTTGCTTGAGTATTTTTTGGGTGTTTAGCTAAAAAGGCTTCGCCGCTCGTTGTTGCGCGCGAGCACACACCATATAAATTAAAATCGATTAAGGTGTTGGCTGCTTTTAATAAGGTATCGCTAATAAAATTAGTACCGACAATAACAAAATTCATACTCAACTCTATAAATTCATAAAAAGTGATACGCAGTTTAACAATTATTTATTCTAAATGCGCGAGGAGAACAGCCAAACCAGCGTTTAACACTGGTGCTTAATGTGGCTTGTTCTTGATAACCCAATAATTCTGATATGGTTGATATAGTAAGTTGCCCTTGTGTTAGGTAGTGCTGTGCAAGTGCACGGCGCGTGGCATCTTTGAGTTTTACAAAGCTGGTATTATGCTTAGCTAGTTTGCGATGCAAAGTACGTGGATGCATATTAAGCGCCGCAGCAATCGTGTGATTAGAGCACTGATAAATAGGCAGCATGGGGCGCATTAACGCGCTTACTTGAATGGGTAATGGGCTGTTGTATTGACTATTTTTAGCTAAAAAGTTTCGTGCAGCCTCTACGTTTATCAGCTCCCCTTGTTCAAGTGCTATGCTTAAGTCTTGTTTCGCAATCACAATACCCGCGCTGTTACGGTGCTCTATTACTTTACAGTCAAAATAGCTGTTATAAGCATACTTACTGGTGGTGAGCTTTTGTGGTAAAAAAACCGTGATAGGTTTGCATTGGTTATTACTAAGCTTTTTAATCGCTCCCATTGCTAAGCCAATCGTTAGTTCGGTAACTTGGTTAATGTTAGGTAGCGGGTTGAGGTTAATTTCGAACGATAAAAATAAGCTTTTATCGTCCTCTAATGGATGAGCCGTAAGCCGAAGAGCAGGGCTGTGCAAATGTAAGTATTTAACCACCCAATCGAGTGCATCACTTAAATAGGTACCGCTTTTAGCGGCAATAGAAATATAACCCAAAATATCAAAACTTTGTCGGCTGGCGAGCTTTAAGCCAAAGCTGGGGCAATTAAATTGTTGTGCGCAGTATTCTAATAATGCTGCATAGCAACGATAGCTTACATATTGGTTTTCGAGCTGAGTAAAATCAACGTTAATATTACACGCTTGCATAATGGCAGTTACATTTGCGCCAAATTCTAAAATTAGCGTATCAATACCTTGTAAAGACGTGGCTCTTATTAAGCTGCTCATAGTTAACCTTTGCTGTTGAGTGTCTAAAAATATCAAGTTTTTATGTTTTTATCTATGCAGTATTATGGTTATGGGCAATTTGTGAAAATTATAAAAGGCATGCTATGAATACAACATTTGACTACATTGTAGTAGGCGCGGGCAGTGCAGGGTGTGTTATTGCCTCGCGGCTATCAGAAAATGCCAATGTAAGTGTGTGCTTAATTGAAGCAGGCTCTAGCGATAATACTGCTTTTGTACAAATGCCTGCAGGGGTTGCTGCAAGTGTGCCTTATGGTATTAATAGCTGGCATTACAATACAGTAGCGCAAAAAGAGCTGAATAATCGCTGTGGTTTTATGCCACGAGGTAAGGTATTGGGTGGCTCAAGCTCTATTAATGCCATGGTGTATATTAGAGGCAATAAATACGATTACGATCAGTGGGCGGCCAATGGCAATAGTGGCTGGGATTATGACAGTTTATTACCCTACTTTATAAAAGCCGAAAACAATAAAACATTTACCAATAGTGAGTTACATGGCACACAAGGGCCACTTCACGTACAAGAATTGAATGAGCCAAGCCCAGAAAATCAATGTTTTTTAAATGCCTGCGTTGAGCAAGGGGTGAGTTTAAATAACGATATAAATGCAACCGAGCAGCAAGGTGCTAGGCTTTCACAGGTTACGCAACATAATGGAGAGCGTTGCAGCGCAGCTAAAGCGTACTTAACTCCTCATTTAAAACGTGCAAACTTAACCGTATTAACCAATAGCCATGTAAATAAAGTAATAATAAACAATAATATGGCGCAAGGTGTACAAATTGAACGTAATAAACAGGTGGTTAATTTATACGCCAATAACGAAGTGATCCTCAGTGCCGGGGCAATTAATTCGCCGCAACTATTAATGCTTTCAGGAGTTGGCCCCAGCAACCATTTACTCGCACATAATATTAAGGTGATAGTACCATTAGAAGGGGTGGGGGCTAACTTACACGACCACCTTACAGTGGTGCCTTTGTATAGAGCAAAAACCAGTAAAGGCACGTTTGGCTTGAGTATCCCAGGGGCTGCTAGGGTGTTAAAAGGTTGTATAGATTGG
The DNA here is from genome assembly GCF_040308705.1 of Pseudoalteromonas sp. 19-MNA-CIBAN-0066. NCBI lineage: Bacteria > Pseudomonadati > Pseudomonadota > Gammaproteobacteria > Alteromonadales > Pseudoalteromonadaceae > Pseudoalteromonas > Pseudoalteromonas sp. 19-MNA-CIBAN-0066. Next base: position 22,382 of record NZ_JBEONZ010000017.1, on the reverse strand, counting down.
TTTAGTAAGCGCCAAGGGTGCTTAACTACTAACTTTGCAGAGTCGCATGCATTTATTAAGTTATTTGATGACTCCCCCGCGCCAGACGTACAGCTAGAGTTTGTGCTGGGTTTAGTGGATGATCACAGCCGAAAATTACACACCGGCCATGGTTACAGTATTCATAGTAGTATTATGCGCCCTAAAAGCCGCGGTGCTGTTAAGTTAGCCGATAGTGATCCGCGCAGCGCGCCGCTAATCGATCCTAATTATTTAAGCCATCCCGACGATATAAAAGTGATGTTACAGGGCCTTAAAAAAACACTACAAATAATGCAAAGCAGTGCATTTGATGCCATTCGTGGTGACATGGTTTACCCGCTTGATATAAATAACGATGAGCAATTGATTGAATTTATTCGTCAAACGGCCGATACCGAATACCATCCGGTAGGCACCTGTAAAATGGGTAATGATCCACTTGCAGTGGTTGACAATGAGCTGCGAGTTTACGCTATACAAGGGCTACGTGTAGTAGACGCCTCAATTATGCCCAGCATAATAACCGGTAACACCAATGCTGCGGTTATTGCTATTGCTGAAAAAGCGGCCGATTTAATTAAGCAGGCTAATCCTTAAATTAAGCGTTAAGCATAAAAGGCATTAAGCCATTGTTGCCAGTCGTGTTCTAGGCGCAGCATTTGCTGATGCTTTTTGGCATTTAAGTGTTTGTTTTCGTCCTCGGTTGCCATATAAGGGCCAACACGACAAAGTGGGCAGTGATTTGGGGTTAAATAATGCGGCAAAGTAAGATGGCAGCTTAACTCGCTATGCTGTTTTGGGCTAAATACATAGGTAATACCGCTGGTGTCTTTTACGTGTTTATCACGGTCAACATTGCGAATTTTATAACCAGCAAAGCGGCTAATATCAAACGGCATTTGCCCTAAATACTCAGCGTTTAAATGTGCATTTAAACTGCCTTCTATATTCCACTCCCGATAAGGCTTTACGTCTTTTGAAGTGATATAGCACAGCATTGGGCCATTGGGGTTAAGTGCATACTCGTTAGCGTATTTTATAAATTGGTGCAGTAAAGCACGATTAAATACGTTCATACTGGTTTGTTGAGTATTGTTTTCAAACGCTTCGCGGCCCACAAAGGCAGGAACAAGCGGAAATTGAAAAATAACCACATCAAAGCTATGTAAGTTAACGTTTAGGTTTTGCCAGCAATGGGGTTTTGTAACATCAAAGCTATTAAGTACGGTTACTTTATTGGTTTTTAAAGTGCTTAGTGCATTGTCTTGGTATTTATGCTCAATAGTGGCTGCGTCATCAAACGTAGAGGCAACCAATAAGCTCGGCTTTAGGTGCTGATGCAGCGAGTTAGAAAACGATAAATCGCCATCGCCCACAGTGAGTATTTTCCATTTGGGATTTAGGTACATAAGTTATTTAACCTGGACTCTGGTTAAGAGATTTACTAACGTATTGAATCATATTTATATTTAATTTTCTCTAGCCAGAGGTTTTCAGTGAAAACCTCTGGCGAATTTACGCGTCAATAGCTGGCCTATTGCAAGTAAATTCAACGCAGTTAGCGCTGAAAATAGCTGCTTGAGATCAGGTTATTTAGTATTTTTATCGCTATTTGCAATGATAACGTCGGCGTTATTATTTAGCGCTTGTTGCTCATATAAACGCAGCATGGCTAAACGTGTTTTTAACCCTTCAATGGCCACTTGCTTAAGTATAAGGTTAAAGGTAATTAAAATTGCGAACATAATATGAATAGGGCCATGGGTAAAGCCAGCGTCTATGTCGTAAATAGATAAGCCAAACAAAACAAATAATACCACCATAAGTATTTCAATGAGTTGATTAGAATAAAAGCTCAGACGGCCTTCACTTTTATGATCTTTTTTTATACTAATGGCACAAAAAAATGGAATAACTTTAATTTTAAATACCGCTTTTTTTTCTACGTAGTTTTCGCCAAGCGTATTAAGTTGCTGGCGCAATTGGTCAATCATGGTGTGCCCTTAAGCGCAATAGTTTAAATTAGTTAGGGTAAATGCTCATACCAATAGTAAATATATGGCATACAAACACGACAGAGGTAAGTACAAAACGCATTTTTTGATAATCTTTATGGTAACTTTGCCATTGCGGTGAGGCTTTTTCAAAAATAAGCACCAACCAAAAGCTTACCGCTAACCACGCAAGCGCCCATTCAACTGGTAAAAATGATAAAAACGGTACAGGTATAACTACAATAACTGCTTTTATAGCATTACTGTAACTTTGCTCACCAGCGCGCCATAAGTTACCCGCCATAAAGGCTAAAATAGCAATGCTGTAAAAAGTAAAAAACTCTAAGTTTACACTGTTACTGCCAAACATTAGTGGCCAACCAACACAGCCTAAAAATGGGAGCAAGCCCAAGTAGCCTAGTTGTATGTGGTTAATAAATTTTTCCATAACAGCACGCCTCGTTTATATGGTGAGTATTTAGCGCGGCTATTGTAACAGTATTACTAATAGCTACCTTAAAAAATTGCGTATAAAAGTAATTTGCCAAACCACCATCTTAAAAACTGATTGAATCAATCTAAACAATCAATTTTATTTAAATCTTCATTAGTCTTATAGTATTAATCAAGCCAACGCAGAAGGTCGTTTAAAACGATAGCGTTGATTACTTTTTAAATACATTAAACATAAATGAGGAAATACCATGAGCACTTCATTAATCAACACAAAATTACAACCATTCAATGCAACCGCTTACCACAACGGCGACTTTGTAGAATTATCTGAAAAAGACGTACTTGGTAAATGGTCTATTTTCTTCTTTTACCCAGCTGATTTCACTTTTGTATGTCCAACTGAACTTGGCGACATGGCAGATTATTACGCACAATTACAAGAAATGGGCGTAGAAGTTTATTCAGTATCTACCGATACTCATTTTACTCACAAAGCATGGCACGACACGTCAGACACAATAGGTAAAATTACTTACCCTATGATTGGCGACCCAACAGGGCGTATTACACGTAGCTTTGGCGTAATGATCGAAGAAGAAGGCTTAGCACTTCGCGGAACATTTGTAATGAACCCAGAAGGCGAAATTAAAATTATCGAAACTCACGATTTAGGTATTGGCCGTAGCGCTAAAGAACTTGTTCGTAAAGTACAAGCTGCACAATACATTGCAACTCACGACGGTGAAGTTTGCCCTGCATCTTGGCAGCCAGGTGAAGACACACTTGCACCTTCACTGGACCTAGTTGGTAAAATCTAAGTACTCGATTTACCTAGTAAGGGCAGGTAACTGCCCTTAAATCAATAAACATCCGTTTGTTGGTGCCTCCTATTTCAATATACTTGTTTAAGCACATGCATTATTTGGCATGGGAGGCTTGCTGTTTAAATTTTCTAAAAGGGTTAAGCCATGTTAGATAACAACATAAAAAATCAATTAAAAAGCCATTTTGAATCGCTTACTCAACCTGTTGAGCTGCTTATCGCCTTGGACGACAGCAAAAAATCAACAGAAGTAGCAAGCTTAGCAAATGATTTAGCCTCACTAAGCGATAAATTTACGGTAATAAACAACCCAGACACAAGCGCGCGTCGTCCGTCAATGGTTGTACATTCACCTATTAAAAACACCCATATTACCTTTGCGGGTGTACCTATGGGCCACGAATTCACTAGTTTAGTGTTAGCGCTGTTGCACACTGGCGGACATGCCAGTAAAGCAAAAGCCGAGGACATTGAACAAATAAAGTCGCTCGACCAAGCGCTTAATTTTGAAGTGTATATAAGCTTAAGTTGTCAAACCTGCCCACAAGTAGTGCAGGCTTTAAATACAATGGCAGCAACTAATAATAAAATTAAAGCCACCATGATAGATGGCGCGTTATTTCAAGGCGAAGTAGAAGAGCGCAACATTTTAGCTGTACCGGCTGTTTATTTAAATGGGGAACCATTTAGCCAAGGTGCACTAAGCCTAACCGACATACTCAATAAAGTAGATAGCAAAGGTGCACAGCGCCAAGCTGAGTCGTTAAGTAAAAAAGAAAAGTTTGACGTGTTAGTTATTGGTGGTGGGCCTGCGGGTGCATCGGCTGCTATTTACTCAGCACGAAAAGGGTTAAACACCGGTATTGTTGCAGATAGATTTGGCGGACAAGTAGCCGATACTTTAGCAATCGAAAACTTTATTTCGATTAAAGCCACCGAAGGGCCAAAACTGGTAGCACAACTAGAAGAGCACGTTAAAGAATACGATGTAGATGTAATGCATAATCAACGCGCAGCTAAGCTTAGTCGCAATAATAGTGGTTACGAAATTACTCTAGAAAACGGCGCGGTACTGAGTGCTAAGTCGCTGGTACTGGCAACAGGCGCACGCTGGCGCGAAATGAACGTGACTGGCGAGCAACAATATCGTGGCCACGGTGTGGCATATTGCCCACATTGCGATGGGCCCTTATTTAAAGGCAAACCGGTTGCGGTAATTGGTGGCGGTAATTCAGGTATAGAAGCCGCGATTGATTTAGCCAATATTGTAGAGCATGTAACGGTACTTGAATTTGCCGATACATTACGTGCCGACGAAGTACTTATTCGCAAAGCTAGCAGTATGGCTAATATTACTATTATTAAAAGTGCACAAACAACCGAAGTACTCGGCGATGGCAAAAAAGTAACCGGTTTAACTTACACCGACCGCGTAAGTGGCGACAGTAAGCAGCTCACTCTTGCGGGCATATTTGTACAAATTGGTTTAATACCAAATACAGAATGGCTAAAAGACAGCGAGCTTGAACTGAGCAAATTTGGTGAGATTTTAATTGATGCCAAAGGCGCAACATCACTCCCAGGCGTTTATGGTGCGGGGGATGCAACCAATACGCCATTTAAGCAAATAATAATTGCTATGGGCAGTGGTGCAACAGCCAGTTTAGGTGCGTTTGATTACTTAATTCGCCACAGCGATGAAACAGAGCAAGCTTAATTTAGTTAATCTGCATCAGGTTAGTTAAAAAACGTCTCTTGATATAACAGCAAAAATACACCCATAGCTGTTTGTTCACCCAAGCCGCCCTTCTCCAAAGGCGGCTTTTTTTATATTTAATTTAGGGGTTAAATAAACACTGATTATTTTTGTTTTTTAACATGCAGCGTTTATAAGCTGTATGTTACTTAACCCTGGTAATGCCGACTATTATACACACAGCTCCACCGATCATACCGGCCCATGCTTCTATTGGCGTGTCGCCACTTAGCGCGCGGCTAACTTGTGAGCCAGCTGCTTCATAAACATCATACCCCCAAATAGCCAACGCAACGCCAATAATAATAAGCACAATACCAATCACTTTGTTATTCATAATAGATCCTTACTTTTTAGAGTGCTAGTTAAAAATACTTAGTAAATATACTAGTTAAATAATAGTAAATAAGCTAACGCAATTTATGATTATTTAATAGGTTGAATTTGGTGTGTACTCTGGATTTATATCGCCGCCTACTTCCTCAGGATCTACATCGTTTATGAGGAGTGTTTCGCGCACGGCTTCAATATGATCAAGTACGGTTTGATAACGCTCGCCGTACTCGTATTTAGTCACCTCGATTGCTTTAGGCATGTAGGTAAATGCTATTTTAAGTGCGTGGAGGGCTTCTTGATTTATTTTTTCGTTCATTATTTTCTCTCTTAAAAATGTTTTAAACGTAAGCTATGGTTAATAAAATAACACCAAATACAATGCGGTAAATACCAAAACTTACAAAAGTAAAGTTTTCTAAAAAGCGGATAAATAATTTAATTGTAAAATAGGCCACTATAAAAGAGGTAACAAAGCCTACAGCAAGGGCGGTTAAATCGTCAAAAGTAAATAAGTCATAATGCTTTAGCAAATCATACCCAGACGCTGCAGCAAGTACAGGTAAGCCAAGTAAAAATGAAAACTCTGCACTGGCTTTGCGGTTTAAGCCACACAACATAGCACCTACAATAGAGCTACCCGCACGGCTAGTACCAGGAATAAGTGCAAATACTTGGGCTATACCAATCCATATTGCTTGCTTATAAGTCACTTGAGTAACATCGGTAGTGGTGCAGTTTTGTTCTTTATAATTGCGCTCTAGCAGTAAAAAAATCACCCCACCAACAATAAACATTACTCCCACAACAGGTACGTTAAATAGTGCTTTTATTACGTCACTAAAAATGAAAGCAATAATGCCTAACGGAATAAATGCGATGGCTACTTTTATCCATAAGTTAAGATGTTTTGGAGTGAACTTATCTTTATAGTTGGCTAGTACCGCTAAAATGGCGGCTAATTGAATAATTACGCCGAATGCTTGATTAGTAGCCGTTGCTTCTATACCCAACCATTGCGCTGCTACAATAATATGCCCGGTTGACGAAATAGGTAAAAACTCAGTAATACCTTCAATAATACCTAAAATAATTGCGTTAAAAATGTCCACGTTCAATGTGTTCCTAAATACTTAATAAAAAATACAATGGGAGTTGCTAATGCTCATAATATTTCATGAGAAACAATACATAACTCACTTATCAAAATTCCGCCATAGGATAAGAGCTTATTAACAATATCTAAAGTGTTTTAATGTTTATTTAAAATAAAGGGCAGTAATTTTAAATATATAGCTTAAGTTAGTTTTGAATTAAGCTAAAAATGCTTTTGCGGCGTCTACACCCATTTGGTAGCCAGTGTTAAGGGTTGCAAGCTTTTTAGTGGTACGGCCCACTTTAAAATTAACTGGTGGCGCTATAATATTTACCCGGCAATCAGCGGGTGGGTTATTAATAAAATCAATACTTTGGTTATAAACATCGGCTCTGGTGAGGGTTGTGTTAATAAGTGCCGGGTAGTTTTTATATATTTTTTTAGTTAACCATGGTGCTTTACTTGGCCTTTTACGATAACCCAAAGGCTGAGATAAAATAACGGTTATTTCACGTGCACCCATTTCATACGCTTTTATAACGGGAATAGAGTCGGCTACGCCGCCATCGGTCATGGCTATATTATTAATTATTGGATAGTCGCGATACGCAATAGGAATAGCACAAGACGCTTTTAATTGCTCGACCATATCGGTGTTGGTGGCTTTTAAGTAATGGGCTTTACCCGATTCGATAGCCGTAGTAACAATATAAAGCGCGCAAGATTAATAAACTCAGGACGACATGAATAGTCGGTGATCACTTTGTAATTGCGCATTGGTTGCTTGCATAAATAGGCGGCTACATTTGTAGCCCCTGCAGATACGCCAAAATAACGTGCAAATGGTTGATAGTTTTGTTTTAAAAACTCATCGAGTACACCGGCTGCAAAAATACCGCGCATTGCACCCCCTTCAACAACCAAAGTGTGTTTATGTTGATTTGTCATAACGATATATTCCTTACATCATTTTTTAATGCTATCAACTTAGTTAGCAAAGTGCGAGGGAGGAGGTAGGCGATTATTTATTATAAATACTCAACAAAATAAACGGGCAGTGTTTAATTGCCCGTTTATTGTTATTTTAACGGTTTAGAAAAATATAATTGCTGTAGGTTTTTAAATGCTTTGAACCCACATTACACCAACTTCTTTTTTAGTTACTTTAACTTGCGTACCGGCGCTAATGGGCTGTTTGCTTTTAAGTTGCCAGCTAATGCCAGAATACTGATGAGTACTTAACCCTTCAATAGTCACATCTTGGTTAAGTACAAAAGTCAGCTCTGCAAAGTCGCTATTAACTGGTTTACGCTCAACATTATTTTGCATCCGCTTTAGGGGCTTCCAAAGCAATATAGAAATTGCAGCTGTTATTAGAGTATTACTCCAAAGCGCAGTGGTCATAGAGTCGGCTAATATTCCCATACTCATGAGCAGCCCGGTTATAAATAACGATAAGCCAAAAAATAACAATATAAAGGTAGAGAGCCCCAATACGGCTACTTCTATGATCAGCGCAAGAACCCCAAGTACCATTAAGGTTTGTGGTAAATTTTGGGTAATAAATTCCATACCGACTCCTTTATTTAGTTATTAGCCTTGATGCTTTTTATTTAAGCTATTAATAATGGCCATACCTTGTGCAACCATTGAGCTTGCATCGGTGGCATTATCAGGAAGCAATACAATTGATGACTCTCTGGCAATGGCTTCTTTTGCGGCTATTGCTTTAGTTGCTAAATCAAGCTGGATTGCTTTTTGACCTTGCTCTGTATCGGCAGCTTCACCCACTTTACGCAGGGCTTCGGCTTGTGCTTCGGCAACTGCAATAATTGCTTTAGCTTCACCTTCTGCGCGTAAAATTTGTTCTGCCTTTTCACCTTCAGCACCTAATACCTGTGCTTGTTTACGCCCTTCGGCCACATTGATATTGGCTTGACGGTCACCTTCAGATTCAAGTATTTGTGCGCGTTTAACTCGCTCTGCTTTCATTTGTGCTTCCATCGCTTCCATTACAGATTGTGGTGGCACAATATCTTTTATTTCATAACGTAATACTTGAATACCCCAAGGCTCTGCCGCTTGGTTGATAGAAGTGACAATATTAGTGTTCAGTACGTCACGCTCTTCAAAAGTTTTATCTAATTCCATTTTACCAAGCTCAGAACGCATGGTTGTTTGCGAAAGCTGAGTTACAGCAAATATGTAATCATCAACGCCGTAGGTTGCTTTATATGGGTCAAGCACACGGAAATACAAAACACCATCTACAGTAAGCGAAATATTATCTTTAGTGATTGCCGACTGTGAAGGCACGTCTTGTGCTTGTTCTTTTAAACTGCGATCTGCAGCAATACGATCAATAAATGGGATGATAAAGTTTAGACCTGCTTCTTTAGTTGATTGATACTTACCAAAGCGTTCTATTAACCAAGCGCGGTTTTGTGGTACAAATTTGACACTACTTTTTAGCAGTACTAAAACAAAAATGAGTAAAAATGCTTCAACGGTAAATATTGTATTGAGCACTTGTGCAATCGGGTCCATGTAAATATTCCTTCTAATAATAAAGAGTTAACAAGTTGAATTGTTTGTGTTGTTTATAATTTCAACGTTGCTAGAGTAACATTGCTGATGTGGTTTCACTATAAAATAGTTAGTAAGGTGATATTCAATTACTTTCAAAAAACTGACAAATTTTATTACGGCCCGTTTCTTTAGCTTCATATAAGGCTGTATCAGCATTATTAATAATTGTTTCGGGGCGGGTGTTTTTAGTTGGATATGTGCTATAAAAGCCCACGCTAAGTGTGAGTGTTTTTACAACACTAGAGTCGCTATGTACTATGTTTAGCAGCGCTATTTTTTGTTGTAATAATAATACAAATTGATGGCACTCTGCTGCGTTAAGCGAAGGCAAAATAATTGCAAATTCTTCCCCGCCATAACGCGCAGCTAAATCGCCCTCGCGCCTGCAAAGTTGATTTAGTGTTTTAGCAACTAGCTTAAGTGCGTCATCGCCTTTTTGGTGGCCATAATTGTCGTTATAGCGTTTAAAAAAGTCTATATCGCAAATAATCAAGCTAAGTGATTGCTTATTACGAGCACAACGTCGTATTTCACTTTTAAGTGTTTCATCAAAACAGCGGCGATTGGCTATATTAGTTAAACCATCAGTATTAACTAATAAACTTAATTTTTGATTAGCAGTAATAAGTTGTTGCTGGGCTAGTTGCAGCTTTTTTTTGTAATCTATATTTTTTAATGCGTTGGCAATTATTTCGCCCACTAATTTTATTCTGATCAGATCAATGTGTGTCCATGCGCGCTTAAAATTAACACAGTCACAGCCTATAAAACCAATAAGCTCTTTATCAAAAAGGAGCCCTATGCATAAAACAGATTGTATTTTTTGTATCTGAAACTCAACTTTTTCAGCGTTTGCTGCTTGAGGTAATTTTAAAACATCGTTTACCTGAAACAAATGCGTAGCGTTCATTACTTCAAAAAAGTAGGGTAGCTCGGTTTTTGGCACATTTTGTAATCTTTGTTTGAAAGGTTCAATGCCTTCATTCACCCATTCGTGGGTGTTAGTAATGGTTTCGTTGTCGGTATTAAATTCAAATAAATAACTACGATCGGCAGCAAATGCAGTGCCAATGGCTTTTAACGCAAAATTAATATGCAAATCTATATCATCATTTTGTATGTCGATTAAGTCTGTTGATATTTCAGAAATAACCCGATCAAAATTATAGAGCTCAATTACATCGCTTTTTAAAGGCTCTAAACACAACATAGAAACAGAATCAGATAATTGGGTAAGGGCGATATTTAACGGTATGCTTTGTTGTTGTTTTTTTAGCTGTATATTAGTGCTAGTTTTTGAATCGAATAATGACTCAATAGCAATATGTTTATTATTATGCACGCTCAGGAGGGTGACAGCATTAAATGCAGTGCTATCTAAATTGTCGCAATGCTTTAAATCAAATAAAATTTGCGCCGCAGTATTAACACAATAAGTATTATTTTTATTGTCGTATAATAAAATAGCTAAACTGAGTTTATTTAAAACCTGCCACAATTTTAGTATTGAGTCATCACTCACTTGTTTCTCCAAGCTAAACATTAAACGTTATTATTTTTATAATATATTGTTATTTTTATACCTTTTTAAATACTTTTAGTACAGAAGTTTCTATTTTCCCAATTTTTTAGTGCGTTTATTAGGTTTACGTATTATAATTGATACTGTATATCATTACGTATTCCCCGTTGAGCTTTTTCGAAGCTTACTTTGTTTTAAGTATAGGTACTTAAGTATTTCATGACCGAAATAACGACACATAAAGCTTCCCGTCGCCGTTTATTAATTGCTTTGGCGATCACCTGCTCTTTTATGGTTATTCAATTAATAGGCGCATATTACGCCAACTCACTAGCAGTATTAGCCGATGCAGGGCACTTGTTTGTTCATAACAGCTCTTTATTTATTGCTTTAATTGCCTCGAGCTTGGCGATTCACTTTGCTAAAACCTATAACGATGGCTATCAGCGTGCTGAGTTAGTAGGAGGCCTTATAAATGGCTTTTTATATTTAGCAATTAGCTTGGTTATATTGTATGAAGGTGGCGAGCGTTTTATGCACCATCATGAAGGCAACGAACTTGAAATAAATAGCTTTTTAATGTCGGCCATTGCCGCGCTTGGTTTTTTGTTTCATGGTGCCGCTGCTTGGGTGTTATATAAAGGCCGTAAAGCGAGTATTAATGTATATGCGGTGTTTTTACACTCGTTTTTTGACATTATATCTACTATTTCTACTTTTATAGCCGGAGTGTTAATTTACCTGACTGGTTGGGATATTATCGATATTTTATCGAGCATGTTAATTGCTTCATTCGTTTTATTCACCGGTATTAAGGTTATTATAAGTTGCGTTAAAGGGCTGTATATAAATAAAGATAAACTCCCTAAAGTAGCTAAAGTTGAGCAAGCAATTACCACAATTCAGCATGTAAAAAATGTGCATAATGTAACTGTAGTACGAAAAGATAAAACGGTAATAGTGGGTGCGCATATAGTGCTAAAAAAACACTGCACCATTGAAAAACACGATAAAGCATGTCGCTTAAAGGTCGAAAACCTGTTGCGTTCAAAATTTAATGTAACAAATAGTGTGTTACAAATTGAAAGTAGTTGCAGTAGTGTTAATTAAACTTGGCAAATTGCAGCATATGGCTTAGTTTAAGCTATATTTAAATAATAGCTGTTGTAGGAACAAATTGAATCAACAGCAATTTATTGGAATCTAATTATGCCTTTACTAGCAAGTAAGCATCGCTACTTTAACTTTATTGTGTCGTGTTTATTTGGTATTACCGCTGCTTTTGTAAATACCCTACCAATCTTATTTATTAATAGTTCTGAGTTTTTATTAGGGCAATTTTTTGTTCTTTTAAGCTTATTATTATTTGGCTGGCGCTATTCGTTAGTTGTGTTTACTTTAAGCACCCTAGGCATATTTTATCGTTGGGGGCATGCTTGGCCTTCAATCGTTTTTGGTTTAGAGATACTATGGGTGTACTTTTTTTGTCTGCGCTATTCTAGGCCTTTATTTTTTAGAGGAATGCTGTTTTGGCTTGTAGTAGCAATGCCATTACTGTGGGGGGTTGGGCATTACTTTCTTAATATTAGCTTTTTACCTTTGGTTACTGCGCTTGCTAAATATTGTTTAAATGCCGCCATTTATTTATGCGTAATTGATTTATTTAGTTTCTTTTTTAATCGCCATTCTTGGTCTCGCCATTATGGTTCTTTGTATAAAATCCTTAATTATATTGTAACTTTGCTCGTTATTTTAGTGGTAGTGCTTACTTCAATTGTGCTTATTAATAACCATTACTCTAGGGTTGAATACGAAATAAACGCACAACTAAATGAAAAGTCCCAACAAATAGCGCAAAGCCTAGATTTATATTTAGAAAACCATCGCAAAGCAGTAATACTGACCGCACAAAATATTAGCGTAGGGCATAGCCCACAAAGTGCTATTGAGCTTTTAGGGAAGTTATATCCTGGGTTTATAACTGCTATAAGTACCGATGAACTTGCCAACGTAAATTACTTTTATCCCACAACGTCAAAAACACAGCAGTTAAAAGGTAAGGCTGTTGCTAATGTTGCTGATCGCGATTATTTTTACCAAGCAATTGATTCTCAAAATGGATTTATTTCTGGTATTTTTAAAGGAAGAGGGTTTGGACAGCAATCAATAGTGGCAATATCGGCCCCTGTTTATAATAACCAGCAATTTAAGGGGATAGTAGAAGGCTCATTGTTATTTGAAAACTTTAGTGATTTACAACCTACCTTATTTAAGCGCCAAGCCGACTTAATTATATTAGATAAAAGCAATCAGGTAGTATTTTCAACCTTAAATGACTTTAAGCAGATGCAAACCCTTAGCAAACAAGATGTAGTTGCGCTGCAAAGCCTTAAACAAACAAGCGCATTTACAGCAACAAACGCGCAGCAATATTACTCAAAAGACACTACATCGGCATTAAATCATTGGCGTATTTTCACATTAATGAATAAAAAGTATGCCAATAATGTTGCAGCCCAAGCGTGGGGGCAATCTCTGGTGTTGATCTTATTTATAATTGTACTAACCAGTGTTTTTATTACGCAGCTAAGTAAGTGGTTAGTAACGCCGATAATAAAGTTAACCGAGCAAATAGATAACTTCGAAACCGATGAACAAACAGTAGGGTTAGTTTCGCATACTAATACCTGGTACGAGGTTGAAAAGTTACAACAACAGTTTGCAAGTTTAGCCCTTAAGATGACTAATAACTTTAATAAGTTACGCACCGCAAACAGTAAAAATGAAGCGTTGAATAATCAGCTTATAAACTTTAATTTAAAGCTTGAGCAACAAGTTAAAGATAAAACAGAAGAGCTAATTAAAGCTGTAGGGGTTGCTAATAAAGCAAATAAAACTAAGTCATTATTTTTGGCCAATATGAGTCACGAAATTCGCACTCCGCTTAATGGTATTTTGGGCATGACTCAGTTGCTAATAAAAAATTCTAAAATTGCTGCCGATGAACAAAATGAGCTGCAAATGATCCAACAAAGTGCCCATAACTTACTGCTTATTTTAAATGAGATACTCGACTTTTCTAAAATAGAAGCTAATGCGTTAAAGTTAGATGTGCAACCAACTGAAATTAAAAAACTAATACGCCAATTAGCCACTGTTTTTGATAACTCGGGATTAAGCGCTAACGTTACATTTAAGCTAACTATTGCTCCAGAATTACCGCCATTTATAGCGTTAGACTCACTACGCTTTTCTCAAGTTATCAACAATATACTCAGTAATGCGGGTAAATTTACTGACACTGGTTTAATTACTATGGATTGCTTTGTAGAGGATGATTGTTTGTTCATTAAAATTACCGATACTGGTATTGGTATTTCTGCGCTGCAACAACAAAATTTATTTATAGAATTTACACAAGCTGATGTTTCCACTACCCGAAAATATGGCGGCACTGGACTTGGGCTAACAATTAGTAAACGATTAATTGAGCTGATGGGCGGCTCGCTTACCCTGCGCAGTGAAGAAGGGGTAGGAAGCTGTTTTAAAATAAAAATCCCACTCATTCTAAGCCAGGCTCCAGTTAAGGAGATAGCCGACAGTTCTGTTCCTGATTTAGCGGCAAAACGTATTTTAATCGTAGAGGATAATCCAATTAATCAAATAGTAATCACCAAAATGATGATTGCAACGGGATGCGAGATAAAAACGGCAAACGATGGACTTGAAGCGTTACATTGCTTAGAAAGCTACCCCGCAGATTTGATTTTAATGGATTGCCAAATGCCCAATATGGATGGCTACCAATGCACACAAAAAATACGCCAAATGCCAAATGATTGTAAAAACGTATTAATTTTAGCTATTACTGCCAATGCGTTTGCCGAAGATAAAGAAAAATGCTTAAACGCCGGTATGAATGACTTTATAGCCAAACCCATCAATAAAAATGAGTTGTATCAGTGTATTAATAACTTATTTAAGCCTAGTTGAACAATACTAACAGCGAGCAGAGTAGCTTTGTTTTGGTGTTCGTATTAGAGTGAGCTAGTTACAAGCAGTTAACACTAAACAGGACAGTGGAGGAAGTATGAGCAAAATGAGTAATGTGGATGCTTTACGCAGTGTGTTATTAATTATTGATATACAAACGAAACTTGAGCCAGCCATAGCTGACTTTAGCGCTATTTTAAAGTGCTCATTACAGTTATCGCAAGCCAGCTTAGTGCACAAAATACCGACCCTTATTACAGAGCAATATAAAAAAGGTTTGGGCGCAACCAATCAAACCTTACAGGATGCTTTGCCACAAGCAGATTATTTTCATAAAACCCACTTTAGTGCCTGTGCAGAGCCCGGGTTTTTAGCGCAACTCGCTAAGTATACTCGCCCGCAAGTCGTGGTTATTGGTACCGAAGCGCATGTTTGTGTGTTGCAAACATGCTTAGATTTATTGCAGTACGGTTATGAGGTGATCATTGCAGTTGATGCGATAGGTTCACGTAACGACAACCACAAAATAATTGCTACTGAGCAACTACGCCAAGCAGGTGCGATCATTTCCAGTACCGAGAGCATTATTTTTCAATGGACCAAGCAAGCAGCAACACCTAACTTTAAAAAAATATTACCTATTATTAAATAGCCGGCTTTGCTTGTACATAAACTTATTAGCTTGTTGGGTAAATAACAATTCAATTAGGTCAATATATTTAAATAATGTAATTAACTCGTCTACTTTGTTAAGTTAAGTGTAATATTCAGCATTTTTTTGCTTGTTAGGGGTAAACTGATGAACTTTTTTAAACTTTGATACGTATTACCTCGCTTAATTTTATTAAAAAACTTAATTTAAGGCTACTATGTCTAGTGTTGCGCGTTTATTTACGGTTATTTTTAGCCTTTTATTTATAGAATCAATAGGTGTTGGTTTATATTTTGGCACATTGAGCGAGGCCTTTATTGTTGGCTTACCGCTTTGCTTATTACCAATTTGGCTATTAAAAACCCAACCTAATAATGCTTTAACGCCTCACGTAGTCGCTGCAGCCATTATGATGTTTTCTTTTTTACATATTCAACAAACCTATGGTTTGATTGAAGTGCATTTTGAAATATTTATTTTAATGGCGGTGTTAATTATGTTTGTGCAATGGCGTGTTTTTATAACTGCTATTGTGTTTGTTGCTGTACATCACTTATCGTTTTATTACCTACAAACTCAAAACACAGGTTTTTACGTGTTTGATCCAGATAGGCTTGCCTTTACAACAGTGCTAATACACGCAGGTTATGCCATTGTTGAAGTGTTTGTTGCAGGCTATATTGCTAAAACATTGCAGCGCGAACGTAGTGCCGGGCTATCGCTAAGCTCAGCGACAGAGCAAATAATGCAAGACCCTAATCATATTAAACTTTCTTTACGTGCTGATGATCAAAAAAGCCAAGCGGTAGCCGGCTTTAATACCTTATTAGAGTATTTGTCAGATGTAATTAAACAAGTAAAAACTCAATCAGAGTCATTAAAGGTAAGCTCACAAGAGCTGATCCAAGTGCACGACGAGTTAACCGAAGGTGCAGATCAGCGCACCCAACAAACCGACGATATTGCAAGTTCTGGTGCGCAAGTTGCTCATGGCTTTAAACTTGTTGAGCAAGAAAGTGAAGTATTAAAACACCAAGTAGATAATATTACTCAAGCTGCGACCAATGCCTTGCAAGAAGTGTCACAAACAGACAGTAAAAGTAGAGAGCTATTAACACTACTTAATCATACGGAAGAGCAAATAAATCATCTTGTTGGCGCAGGCGACGTAATATCGGGTTTACTTAATGAAATATCGGGAATAGCAGATCAAACTAACTTACTGGCTTTAAATGCGGCAATTGAAGCTGCTAGAGCCGGAGAGCATGGTCGTGGCTTTGCTGTTGTCGCATCAGAAGTGCGCTCACTTGCTACTAATAGCCAAGCAACTACGGCTAAAATAGCCGCTACCTTAAAAGACTTGGTTAGCAATAGCCGCACATCTACTCAGTCTATGAGCCAATGTGTTGATTTTGTAGTCGACTTAACAAAAATAAGCACCACGATGAAAGAAAACATTTCATCTATGAGTGAACAAATTAAAGCGGTATCAAGCAGTACTAGCTCAGTGGCTCAAGTAGTTGCCGAGCAAGCGGGTAATACGGCGCAAATAGCACTAAGCACAGACAAAATGCGCCAAAACCAATACCAAGACACAAAAATAGTTAAGCAGTTAACAGCTAAAGTACAGTTAATTGACGTAAGTATTGATGTATTAGAGCAAAGTATTGCAAAATTTAAGTAAGTCGAATTACTTTATTGTAGGGGTTGTTGCCGCGTGGTTTATACTGGTTGTGACTGGGCTGGTGTACTTTCAGCTTGGGCAACTAAAGCCGTTTGATGAATCGCAAATGCTAAAGCAACAAAATTGGTTTGAGCAATTTAAACAACAGTTAGTGGTTAGTAATACCGTGGCATCGCTTGTTATTATTACAGAGCAAAATTGCGGTTGTACTAAGCAAGCACAAGCGCACATTACGACGTTGCAAGCATTTGCAAAAAGTAAAGGACTTGCCGTGCAAGAGTTGCAACTTACACAACAACTTAAGCAAGCCATTCCAGCAACCCCTGCTGCTGTAATTATTGATAAAAATGGGGACTTTGTTTATGCCGGGCCGCTATCCGAAGGACTAGCGTGCTCGCAAGGAAGCGGTTTTGTAGAAACTGTTATTAGTAACTTAACAGCTGGGTTTAATTCACAGTTATTAATTGCTGACACTAAAGGCTGCTATTGCGTTACGAGTACATAGGCAAAGCTTTTATTTATATAGAATAATCAATTGCAAATGAGAGTGGTTAGCATTAGCATGCGTTCACTGTATTATTGTTAGTTATCTCTCATGAAATTTACTCTTTTATCTATCGCAATCTCATCAATTATATTTAATTCTGCCAGTGTATTTGCCGCCGAAGAAGCTGAACAATCAACAACAGCACCGCCCTCAACAATACCGCTCAATAGCGTAACGGCTCAGAATAATATTGAAAAAATAGAAGTAGTAGGCCGTGCTTTTTCGTTATATAGGCCAACCGAGTCAGCATTTGGTACCCGTACAGATACCCCCTTAGAAAAAATACCTCAATCGATTCAAATATTACCGCAAGCGTTAATTAGTGACCAAGCAGCACGTCAAATTACTGATTTATATAGTAACATTGCAGGCGTTAATGGCTTTAGCTATTCGGGCGTAACATTTAGAGGCTTTCGTCAAGACGAAATTTTATACGATGGTGTAAAAGGTGACCCTTTTAATGGTTTTGCCGTACCGCAGTTATTTAATATTGAGCAAGTAGCAGTGCTTAAAGGCCCAAGTGGCGCGGTTTATGGTAGTGGTAATCCAGGTGGCATTATTAACTACATGACTAAAAAACCACAATATATTGCTAAAACTACAGTAGAACTAGAGCTTGGCAATGATGACTTTTTTAGTGGTGCTTTTGAATCTACAGGCAGTGTAAACAACGAGCAAACACAAGCCTACAGAGTGGGCGTGTATAAAGAAAGCCAAAATCCGTTTAGGTATAACACCGGCGAAGACAACACCATTATCGATTTAGGTTATCGCTTTGACTTTGATAATGCGTCAAATTTAGTGCTGCAATACACTAATATAGATCAAGACTTAGCAGGAGCCCGTTTACGTGGCGTACCTGTAGATGATAACGGCGACTTTATTGCTAATCGTGAGTGGAACCATAACGAAGCAAGCGATTATCAAAAAGTGTCAGCTGATGTGTATCAGGCAACCTATAAAAATGAGTTAAATGATATATTTAGTACAGATGTAACAGCGCGTTACTTTACTAATACCGAACAGCAAAACTATCACGAACCGTGGGGCTTGTTAGATACCGATAATGACGGTGTAGTTGATTGGAGTGAACGTGAATTTAGAGATCAAGCGCGCGAAAACCAAGGTTTGAGTTTAACTGCTAATTTAATAGCACAAACAACGATTGCGAATATGGAGCATGTGTTTTTAGTAGGCGCAGATTATTATGCTGCTAAATTTGATGCTATATACCGCACCGCCAAACAAGCAAGTAAAGGCGGACCAGTACCTGGACTATCGTTAATCAATCCGCAATATGGTTTAACATCGGGCGCCGATTACGACTTACAAAGTATAACCCCACGATTTGTTAGTACTGAATCTAAAAGGCTCGGGGTTTATTTGCAAGATCAACTAGATATTACCGAAAAGTGGAATATAACAGCGGGGCTACGCTACGATCACTTTGAAGATACTGATCAGATCAGCAATACTGAGTTTTCAGATAGTGATTTTACGGTGCGTATTGGCACCAGTTATAATATTAACGATACGTTTTTTCCATATGCGCTTTATGGTACAGGCTTTTTGCCGCAAGATGCGGCAAGCCAATCTGAGTTAGTAGGTGGGCCATTCTCCCCAGAAAATAGCTATATTACAGAGTTAGGCTTGCGCACTAAATTATTTGATGACTCCTTGGCGATTAATATCGCGACCTATCAAATTGTGCGTAAAAATATTTTGCAAACAAGCTTACTACAAAATGATTCGGGTATTGACCAGCTAGAATCGCTAGGTGAAGTGCAAAGCGATGGCTTTGAGCTAGAGGTGGTTGGCGACATAACCGATAGCTGGGTAGTAACGGCCAGTTACGCGTATAACGATACCCGTATAAACGAGCAAAGCGAAGGCTTTTCAGCGCAAGCTGCTGGTTCTGATAAGTTTGCCAATGCCCCCCAAAATACTGCCGGAGTATGGACTCGCTATGACCTACCCAGCATTAACTCATCTATTGCTGCTGGCCTTGATTATGTTGATCAGCAAGTAAGTTTAGATGGCACCCATGTAAAGCCCTATACTATTTACAATATGGCCTGGAAAACTCAGTTAGAAAACTGGACGTGGCAAGTATCAATTAAAAATGTGTTTGATAAAGAGTACGCATCAAGCGGCTTTATAAATCGCACTGGGCATTTTCCGGGTGAGCCAAGACGTGTTTACTTATCGGCTAAATATCAGTTTTAATACTTAAGCTGATGTGAAATTAAAAGCCCTCGTTTATGGATAATGAGCAGAGGGCTTTTAATAATAAAAGTATTGAGCCTAAATAGTTGCTATGCCATATAGCCCTAACAGCACAAAAACACTGGCTGCAATAATTCGTACTTTATTTAAAGGAATGCGTTTTAGTAGCGCATTACCTGCATAAATAACCGGTACGTTGGCAATTAACATGCCCACAGTTGTACCAATAGTAACCCACAATACTGATTGATATTGTGCGCCAAGTAGCACAGTGGCTATTTGTGTTTTATCGCCAATTTCAGCAATAAAAAACAATACAAAAGCGACTAAAAATGCGCCATAGCGATCGTATTTATGGCTCACGGCTTCATCTTTATCAGGGATCAGCAGCCAAAGGCCAACCACAATAAAACTAATATTCACAACCCAAGGTAGGTACTCAATAGCAAAATTACCACTAAGCCAATCTCCAAACCAAGCAGATAAGCCATGATTAATAATAGTTGCGACTAATACACCTAAAATGAGTGCAATTTTATTATGAAAACGAGCAGCGAGCAGTAACGATAAAAGCTGAGTTTTATCGCCTATTTCCGCAAGGGCAACAGTGACGGTTGAGGTTAAAAATATTTCCATTACAACTACTTACAGGCGGGAGCACTAAACCAAGGCAAATAGCTATCTCCCGCCTTGAGGATAGTTATCTACCTAGGTCTCGCCGATAATGCTTGCTACAACATTACAAACTTACCACGCACGTGAGGTGCAATTATGTTGATAAGTTTACTTGTGACACCAATAATATTAAAGCGTGGTTATTGTAGCGATATACAAGGCTATAATTACTCACTTTTCCAACACGATTGATATTACTAAGCGGGCTACTCCCCTAAGAGACGCGCATTATCCCACAAACCTTTTAGATAGTAAATCTTGAACCATAGATTAAGCGCTATAAGTAATTAAAACGAATAGCTTAAGCGTACAGGTGCTCAGTGGTTGTTTTAAAAATTGAATACAGGGCCTCAACGGACATACAATTTTGGAACATATACTTTTTTAAACAGTCGCTGATTATTTTAACCTGTGTAGCACTGCTTAAAATAAGATCAAAAAATAACATAATTAACTGCAAAAAGTGTTTGATAACCATTACCATTTAGATTAGTATGCACCTACTAAATGTAATTGAGAGTGGTTTGTATTCATGTATATTTGTCTATGTCACGGTGTGACCGATAAAAAAATTGAACAAACAATTGACGATGGTGCAACAACCATGCGTGAGTTAACTAAAGAGCTTAAAGTGGGCAGCCAATGCGGTAAGTGTTGTGGTTGTACTAAAAAGATCCTTAATCGTAAGCTTATTCAAATTGCCGATATAACGGATCAAGTGGCTTAATTTAGTTAAAAATTACATTACAAAATTTAGATATAAAAAAAGCAGCTTTAAGCTGCTTTTTTTATGCGTGTTAATTACTATTACAGCTGCGACTGTAGGTAGTTTTCTAAGCCGGTATTTTCAATCAGTAATTGCTGAGTTTCTAACCAATCAATTTGCTCTTCTTGTTCATTTAAAATGTGATCAAGGGCTTCACGAGTAATATAATCTTTTTTACTTTCAGCCAGTTTAACTGCGCTACGTAACTCATCAATTGTATCAAGTTCAAAGCTCATATTGGCAGCAATCATTTCTTCGCTGTTTTCACCAATACGTAAACGGCCTAAATCTTGTAAATTTGGTAAGCCTTCTAAAAACAAAATACGCTCAATTAAACGATCGGCGTTTTTCATTTTTTGAATTGATACTTTGTAGTCTGCTTTATCTAATTTACTAAAGCCAAAATCTTTAAACATACGTGCGTGTAAAAAGTATTGGTTAATACCAACAAGCTCGTTAGCGAGTACTTTATTTAGTGCTGCAATAACGTCTTTATCGCCTTTCATACTATATACTCCTACTAAGCCATTTGTGCTTGATGATAATTTTGCGTTCCAATCTTATCAATTAAACCAAGTTGCTGTTCTAACCAGTAAACATGATCTTCTTCGGTATCAAATAATAGTTTTTCTAAAATGGCACGAGATTGATAGTCTTGTTGTTCTTCGCATATTGCGATTACGTCTTTTACGCTAGCTACTACTTCAAGCTCAAGTGTTAAGTCGTTTTGCATCATGCTTTTAACATCGGTGCCAATTAATAAATCACGACGTTTAGTCATGTTAGGCACACCTTCTAAAAATAGAATGCGTTTTATTAACCAGTCACAATGATCTTTCTCTTCTTCCATTTCGTGGTTAAGGCGCTCATAAAGTTTAGCTAATCCCCAGTCATCGTACATGCGCGAATGAATAAAATACTGGTCAATTGCTGCTAATTCGTTGGCTAACAATGTATTAAATGCGTCGATTACTTTTTGATTACCTTTCATGATAGATCACCTTAACAAGTTCAATTGCGACCAGTGTAGTGCAAACTGCAGCTATTGCAAGTTTTCTCTATAAAAATCATTATGTTACTATTGGTTTTGATTCTTATTTAAGTTTGCGTTATTACTTGGTTTGTAAGCAGTTTTTAATTTTTATATGTACGGCTTGTGAAACTTACCAAAACCGAGACTTGTCAGCGGCTAAAAGCATAGCAAAAACAGGTGAATTAGATTTGATTGCGGCTGGGATCGTCGCAAGGG
>NZ_JBEONZ010000016.1:0-82494 GCF_040308705.1 Pseudoalteromonas sp. 19-MNA-CIBAN-0066 | reverse complement strand
GTCGTTTCCAACTGTTGTCCCCCACCTCAAGGCATGTTCCCAAGCATTACTCACCCGTCCGCCGCTCGTCAGCAAAGTAGCAAGCTACTTTCTGTTACCGCTCGACTTGCATGTGTTAGGCCTGCCGCCAGCGTTCAATCTGAGCCATGATCAAACTCTTCAATTAAAAAGTTTTATGTCTTTCGACAGCTCAATGAATTCTGAATTTATTTTAATATCTTTCGATATTGAATTGACTGTGCCGAAGCAACTTATAAATAAGTTACTTCTGTTGGTCACTCAGTTTTCAATTGAGACTCTAATTTGTTTGCCTTACTTAGCGAACTAAGCTTGGCTGTTAGAACTCAATCTGTACGAGTGCCCACACAGATGATTGCTTTATATTGTTAAAGAACGTTGCGACAATAAAGTAAAACTTTATCTCGCTAGGGCTGCGCATATTACGCTTTCCTATTTTTTTGTCAACACTTAAATGTAAACTTTATAAAAATCTAAATTTAAGTTTTACTCGACTCACTGATTGACTCTTGCCTCGCTAAGCGTTGCTGTCTGCCGTCTCAGTGGGGTCGCATTATAGGGCGCAGCCAGTTTTACGCAAGCGTTTTTTAAAGAAAACTTAAAATAAAACGCTGTTCGCTTGATATTTAAACCAAGTGGTTATTTTAAACACTAAAAAGGCCCTTATGGGCCTGTTTAGTTAATTTACTATGAGCTTCCAGCCAAGTTTCGCTTGCTGCTTAGATTCTTGTTGCAGCTCGCTTGCCATTAATGGATGGTTTTTCAACCAGTCATTTTCAAACTGCAGATTTAAGACATCGTCTTTAACAGTTATCGCAAACTCAGGGAGTACATCATCTTGGCGACGCATACATAAAATGACAGCTATACGTATTAGTCTTACTAAATACTGCGCAAGTACACTATTTGCACCAAGAGAATCAAAATAGCCTTTTTGAAGATCAGAGCGATGCCCTTTAGCTACCGCAACAATGACTTTATGCTCTGACTGCGAAAAACCTGGCATTTCAGTATTTTTTAAAATATAAGCACTGTGTTTGTGATACTGCTTATACTCTATCAATAAACCAATTTCATGAAGCTGTGCAACTGCCGTTAATAAAGGCAACCCATTAAGTGTTTTTATTGGCCAGCTTTCATTTACTTCTGATGCTAAGTTTAATACGAGACTGGCGACGCGGCTAGCTTGCTTTTGATCAACATGGTAACGATCGATAAAGCCATCGATTGTACGTTTACGAATATCGCTATTATGCAGCTCTGGTAGCATGCTGTATAAAACACCCTCACGCAGTGCTCCACCTGCTAATCCCATTTTTTCGATCTCGAGCGATTCAAATAATGCAATTAAAATGGCAAGCCCTGATACAAATACTAAACGGCGATCTTCACTTAGCCCTGGTAGGTCTAATGCGGCAATCGTTTTATAAGCGATTGATTGCTTTTTGATAGTGTAGAGTTTTTCAAGGGTTAATAGCTCATCTAGGTTTTGCGCTATCATGATTTCTTGAATTGCTTGTACTGTACCCGAAGCACCTGAGGCTATTTGCCAGCCTTTAACTTTATACTCTGATGCAATTTCATCAATGACAGTACGTGCGGCTTTTATTGCGGTGTTAAAGTTTGCATTGCTTAATTTGCAATCTTTAAAATAGCGCTCTAGGTAGGTAACACACCCGATGTTCAGGCTTTTGTAAAGTAATGCATCAAAGTTCTTACCAATAATCACTTCAGTGCTAGCACCACCAATATCGATAACAAGCTGACTACCGGTACAAGATGAGGTATGAGCAACGCCTTTATATATAGTGCGCGCTTCTAGTTCGCCGCTAATGACATTAACTTTATGACCGAGGATTTTTTCTGCTTGCGCTTTAAATACATCAGCATTACTAGCTAAACGTAATGTGGCGGTGGCAACTATAGTGATATTTTGTTTAGGGATGTCTTGTAAGCGCTCAGCAAATAACGCTAGGCACTCCCATCCTCTATGCATTGCTTCTGAGCTTAATACATTGTCTATATCAAGCCCTGCAGCTAACCTTACTTTGCGTTTAACACGACCTATGGTTTGCAGGCCGCCAGCTATTGATTTAGCAATAAGCATATGAAAGCTATTTGAACCTAAATCAATAACTGCATATACATTTTTTTGCGGTTTAAGTTGCCCCACCGTTCAAAAACCTCTAATTACTATTACAGTTAAACTAACGGTCGTTTATGACCGTCCTTTTTGATAACTATTATTTGGGCGACGTCCGCTGTTGTTACTGCGATTACGTGGGCCTGTAGAAAAGTTACGCTTTCTATGAATAGTAGGTTTAGTTAAATCATCCAGTAATGCTGTTTTATCGTAATGTGATAAAGGAATACTGTGATCTATATACTCTTCTATTTCATGCAAGTTATAAGCATATTGTTCGCATGCAAAACTAATAGCGTGACCAGACGCGCCAGCGCGGGCTGTACGGCCAATACGGTGTACGTAATCTTCGCAATCATCTGGTAAATCAAAATTAAATACATGGCTTACTTCAGGAATATGTAGACCACGTGCTGCAACATCTGTTGCCACTAAAAAGTCTAAGTCGCCTTTACTAAACTCAGCTAAAATTGATTGACGTTTTTTCTGATTTACGTCACCGGTAAGCATGCCAACCCGATGTCCATCGGCTTTTAACCAGGCATATACGGTTTCACAACTATGCTTAGTGTTAGCAAAGATAATGGCTTTTTCAGGCCACTCTTCTTCAATTAACGTCAGCAGCAGCTTAATTTTATCTTCTTGTGAAGGATGAAATAGCTCTTCTTGAATGCGTTTACCGGTTTTTACGTCTGGTTCAATCTGTACGTGCTCAGGATTGGTCATATGTTCAAACGCAAGTTCTTGTACACGATACGATAGCGTTGCAGAGAATAATAAATTTAAACGCTTTGATGTATCTGGCATACGGTGGAACATATAACGAATATCTTTGATAAAGCCCAAATCAAACATACGATCTGCTTCGTCAAGCACGACTACCTCAATTTCATTAAGGGTGTAACAGCCTTGCTTATACAGATCAATTAAACGACCTGTAGTACCAATTAAAATATCAACGCCTTTTTCTAGTTGTGCACGTTGTTTTTCGTAATCTTCGCCACCATATACTAAACCTAAGTTAAGATTACAGTGCGGCGCTAAAATTTTTGCATCTTTGTGTATCTGAATCGCCAGCTCCCTTGTAGGGGCCATGATCAGGGCTCTTGGATGTTTACTAGGGGCTTTGCTAGATTGTAATAACCGATGGCACGTGGCAGTTAAAAACGCCAACGTTTTGCCTGTACCTGTTTGTGCTTGGCCTGCGATATCGCGACCCTCACAAATAAAAGGTAGGCATTTAGCTTGAATGGGTGTGCAATATTCAAACCCACTTTCGGTTAAACCGGCAACCACTTCCGGTGCAATAGCAAAGTCTGAAAACTTTTTATCGGTCAAATGTGTCTTAGTCATAGCGTTTAAGCATAACGTTTAAACTTGCAATAAGAAACAAGAGTGTTTAAATACGCACTAAATATTTCGCCTAACTAAACCGGAGAGCGCAATGAGCGAGAAAATAATCCAAATTACTGACGATAGCTTTGAAGCTGACGTATTACAATCAGACAAGCCTGTACTAGTAGACTTTTGGGCTGAGTGGTGCGGACCTTGTAAAATGATCGCCCCTATCCTTAGTGAAGTTGCTGAGGAATTTGATGGTCGCGTTACCATAGCTAAACTTAATATCGATCAAAATGCGGGTACACCGCCTAAATTTGGTATTCGTGGTATCCCTACATTACTTCTTTTTAAAGATGGCCAAGTTGCTGCAACTAAAGTTGGCGCACTTTCAAAAACTCAATTAATCGAGTTTTTAGAAAACAATCTTTAAATTTAAACAATAAAAAAAGGGCTTAATGCCCTTTTTTTATTATTTTTTTGTATAAACACTGGACGCTGTGTCAATGAGCTGCTAGTTTATAAAGCCAACTAATCCTTAGTTATATTCAACAAACCTCACTCAACGATCAAACAAAGCGATTTTGAGTATGACAACTGTAATAAAGAACCCACCAATATGCATTTACGCGAACTAAAAGACAAATCTATAAAAGAGCTTGTAGACTTAGCTGAGTCCATGGGGCTCGAAAACGTAGCCCGCTTAAGAAAGCAAGATATCATTTTTGCTATTTTAAAATCACATGCCAAAGGCGGAGAGAATATCTTCGGTGGCGGTGTATTAGAAATTTTGCAAGATGGTTTTGGCTTTTTAAGATCATCAGAAGCCTCTTACTTAGCTGGCCCAGATGACATTTATGTTTCACCTAGCCAGATTCGCCGTTTTAGTATGCGTACTGGCGATTCAATCTCAGGCCTTATTCGTCCACCTAAAGACGGTGAGCGTTACTTTGCTTTACTTAAAGTAAATGAAGTTAACTTTGATAAACCTGAAAACTCTCGCACTAAAATTCTTTTTGAAAACCTAACACCACTGCATGCAAACGAACGTTTTCGTATGGAACGCGGTAACGGTAGTAAAGAAGATATTACAGCCCGAGTACTTGATTTAGCCTCTCCTATTGGTCGTGGTCAACGTGGTTTATTAGTAGCACCGCCAAAAGCGGGTAAAACCATGCTACTACAAAATATTGCGCAATCGATTACTCACAATCACCCAGATGCAACATTAATGGTATTACTAATTGATGAGCGTCCGGAAGAAGTAACCGAAATGCAGCGTCTTGTAAAAGGCGAAGTAATTGCATCAACATTTGATGAACCTGCTTCTCGCCACGTACAAGTAGCCGAAATGGTTATCGAAAAAGCAAAACGTTTAGTAGAGCATAAAAAAGATGTTGTTATCTTACTTGACTCAATCACACGTTTAGCCCGTGCTTACAACACCGTTATTCCATCATCTGGTAAAGTACTTACCGGTGGTGTTGATGCAAACGCACTCCATAAACCGAAACGTTTTTTTGGTGCTGCACGTAATGTTGAAGAAGGCGGCAGCTTAACAATTATTGCTACTGCGCTTATTGATACCGGCTCTAAAATGGATGAAGTTATCTACGAAGAGTTTAAAGGTACTGGTAACATGGAACTACATCTTAACCGTAAAATTGCGGAGCGACGTGTATTCCCAGCTATCGACTTTAACCGCTCAGGCACTCGCCGTGAAGAATTACTCACAAAACCAGATGAGCTACAAAAGCTGTGGATTTTGCGTAAAATTGTTCATGACATGTCAGAAATTGACGCAATGGAATTTTTAATTGATAAATTATCGATGAGCAAAACCAACGATGAGTTTTTTGATTCGATGAAACGTCAGTAATTCCATATAAGTTTTAAAGCTTATAAAAAAACGCCTAACAATTGAATATCAATTATTAGGCGTTTTTATTTGCCTGCAAAAAAGTAGCGCTGTACCGCTTTAACCATGCTCATTGTAGTGCAAAAATAAGGCTTGTAATTTATCAACTAACACTGCAATTTTTTGTACTTCTTCTGGGCTTTTACACGCATCATCTAACGCTTTTGCAGCGTCTGCAATATCGCACAACTTAAACATTTGTGCTGCCCCTAAAATACGATGGCTATCTTTTTGTAACGCAACAAAGTCGCCACTATTAAAGTGCTGGCTAATTAACTCACTTTCTATTGATAAGCTTTGTTTGAAACTAGTCACTAAGTCACTCATATCTATATTTACGCTTGTGCTGTTTTGCTCATTTTTTATTGATGCGATATGCTCAGCTATAGTGCTATAAAACTTCTCTTTATCAATTGGTTTAGCTAAGTAATCAGTAAAACCAAGTGCTAAATACTGCTCGATCTCATGGCTCATTGCATTGGCCGTTAAGGCAAATATTGGCTGCTCATAACCGCACTGCCTGAGCAACTCAAAAGCAGTAATGCCATCCATAATAGGCATTTGAATATCCAACAGCACAAAATCAGGATACTCTTTTAAACATTGCTCTACAGCTTGCTCGCCATTTTCAACTGCAATAACGTCAAGTCCCATGGCGCGTAAATAACGGCTTATTAATCTGCGATTATCGTCATGATCCTCAGCAAGTAACACTTTAGCGCTTAGCGCTTTATAGTCACCATTTATATTGTCTTTAGCTGTAACTGCACATTCGCTTTTATCTACTGGTACGCACGGTACAAAGAATGAGAATTGACTGCCTTTTTTAAATTCGCTTTGCACACTAATATATCCCCCCATCATGGCAGCTAGTTGTTGTGACAAACTAAGTCCCAAACCAGTACCACCAAAACGACGGCTAATACTATTATCTGCTTGGCTAAAACATTCAAAAATAAGCTTTAGCTGCGCTGTATTCATACCTATTCCGGTATCTTTTACCGTGAGCACTAGCCCTTGATCGGTATTATTGGCCACAATCGTAACTTGGCCACTGTGAGTAAATTTAATTGCATTAGCACACAGGTTTATTAATATTTGCTTTACTCGAGTTAAATCAAGCCTGGTATACAGTTCATCACCGAGTTGGTTGTCAAATACCAAAGATAAGTTTTTAGCTTTTGCTTGTACGCTAAACATCCCATGTATGTCATTCAGCACTTGTACAATATCAAAACAAGAAATAGACAGCTCCAATCGATTTGCTTCTATTTTACTTAAATCGAGCACATCATTAATTAAACTTTTTAAATGATCGCTTTGACGCTGAATAACTTTGAGCTCATCTTGTAACTGCTCAGGCTCATACAAACCATTAATTAAGTCGTCGGTTTGACCCAAAATAGCGGTAAGTGGAGTGCGAATTTCATGACTTATATTTGCTAAAAACTGACTTTTAACATCGTTTGCTTCGCGCAACTCTTGCGCCACTGTTTGTAATTCTAACGTGCGTTGCTCTACTTGCTCTGTTAATTGTAATTTTGCATTACTTTCTATTCTGCGACGATAAATTGCAATAACTGTAATTAAAATAAGAATTGCCACAATGCTAAGCAAAATAGTTAACTGTGAACGTTTTGCAATTTTTAATTCTTGTAAGCTACGTTCTTGCTTAAGCTGATTAATTTCTTGATTTAACTGATTTGACTGGAACTGAGACTGAAATGCGCTTAGCGCCTTCATAACTTCTTCGCTGGTCATGCTACGTTGATAGTCTTCAAATTGTTGATATAACTGAATCGCTCGCCTGTAATCGCCGGCCCCCGCACTTAATAATGCCTCTAAACCTAAGCCATCTTTCACGCGTAATTGATCTTTATATTGATTGGCCAGTATTATTGATTGTTCTAAGTTTTGTTTAGCGGTATCTATATCACCCATCACTAATTGCACTTTCGCTAAAACTTGTAACGAAGCTAACAGTAATGATTGATTATCAATTTGCTGAGCATATTTTTGAGCGGCCTTAGCATGATACAAAGCTGCATCCAGTTCATCTAATTTTAAGTTTATATTTGCTAAGTTAGTATGCTGAACTGACAATTGATAAGCATCTTTTATACTTTTATAATAGCGTAAAGCTAATTGGTAATAATGTAGTGCTAATTGATTCTGACCAGACTCAGTATAGGCAACTCCCATGTTGCCATGAACACGAGCTATACCTTCTTCATCGCCTAGCTGCTGAAACACATCTAGCACTTCACGGTAGATTTCTCGTGCCGAATCATAACGAGATAAACGAATGTATATTCCGGCAATATTATGAAGTATATCAGCCTTGTCTTTTGCGCTTCCTTCTTTTTCATAAAGGGCTTTTGCTTGTTGATAATAATCTAAAGCAAGGTCTAAGCTATGCATATTAAAATATGCCAAACCAATATTACTTAATAAATTAGCTTGTTTTAATGGGCTCTTTAAGTGGACAGCTAAGTTTAAAGCGCGGTTATAATTAATAATGGCTTGTTGCAATAAACCTTGAAAATATTGTACTACACCTTGCATTTTAACTGCTCTAAAGTGTAACTCTGGCAATTTTTCAAATGTACTTTCTTGCTCTAGTAGCTGATAGTAATGTAATGCTTGAGTATAATTAGTTTGCTCAAATGCAAGCTCAGCTAGACTAGAATAAATAACAACTACTTGTTGGTTTGAAAGTTGTGTAGTAAGTAACTCGGTTGCTAACAGTTGTTTTTCTGACCATTCATTGGTCAGTTTAAATTGTTCAAAAAGTATTGTTTGTTGCTGTGCATTACCTTTTTGAGAAAAAATGCCCAGTACAATAATAAAGCAAATAAATAATAGGCGCTTAAATTGATCCAGCATAATTTTCCTTGGAATTTGGTTAGCAGCAAAAGCTATGATAATTTACCCAAGATACACTAATAACTAGATTGTAAACAATGCTTAACCCACTGATAGATGAGATTTTTGAGTTACTTTTGCAAAAGAAAGTATGGATGGTACATACTTTAGCAGCAGAATTACAACAACGTAAAATGATTAACACGCTTGATGTTGCCCCTGATCGTGATTTATTCAAACGTAA
Source organism: Pseudoalteromonas sp. 19-MNA-CIBAN-0066 (assembly GCF_040308705.1). NCBI lineage: Bacteria > Pseudomonadati > Pseudomonadota > Gammaproteobacteria > Alteromonadales > Pseudoalteromonadaceae > Pseudoalteromonas > Pseudoalteromonas sp. 19-MNA-CIBAN-0066. The sequence continues at coordinate 73,968 of NZ_JBEONZ010000016.1, read as the reverse complement.
CTTTTTAATTATGAACGCGCTTTATCAACTACAGCAGCAAATTATGCCTAAGCAGCAACTCCTTATTAGTGGTTTACAAATACAACTTATTACCACAGCCAGTAACACTCTCATAAAAAACACCGATCCGCTACGAGACTACTACCTTGATTGGCAAAACTTTGAAACCTCTAGCGCCGAAATCGATACTCTTTTAACCCAGTTTTGGCAGCGTTTTACCAAACACAGTAAATCTGCACAAATAATAGATCTAGACACTCATAAACAGCTATTAATAAAGTGGCAACTATCTCAGCAAAGCACGCTAAAAGAAGTACAAAAGCGTTGGCGGCAACTGGCGTTACAGTGTCACCCAGATAAAGCAGTTGGTAATGCAGAAAAATTTAAACAGTTAAAGGGTGAATATGAGCAGCTTAGGGCAAGCTGCTCAATAGATTAGTAATTATTGAATTAGTTATTCAGTACACTATTAGCACGTAAGGCGACGAGCGCGTATTTTACGGCCTTTAATATTACCTTCGGTTAATTTACGCAGTGCCGGTTTTGAAGAATTACGCTCTACGGCAACAAACGCAACGTTGTCGAGTACGTTTATTTTACCAACTTGACGCCCCGCAATACCGTCTTTACCGGTAAGTGCACCTAAAATATCACCTGCGCGTACTTTTTGCTTTTTACCAGAATCAAGCATTAAGGTTACCATTTCTGGTTTGTATGGTGGTTTTTCTAATAAGCTAAACGATGGCATTGGCTCTGGGATCACATCGCGCTCATAATGGTCACCAATTTGTGCAATTTTAAATGCTTCTGCCTCACCATAAATAGAGCATGCAATACCCTTTTTACCCGCTCGACCGGTACGACCAATACGATGCACATGTGTTTGTGTGTCGTGAGCTAAGTGATAGTTAATCACCATATCCATATCGTCAATGTCTAAACCACGCGCGGCCACATCGGTTGCCACTAGTATTGATGCACTTTTATTAGAAAAATGAATTAACGTACGCTCACGATCACGCTGCTCTAAATCACCATGTAAAGATACCGCACTAAAGCCTTCATCAACTAAATCATCACACAATTGCTGTGTTTCTACTTTAGTATTACAAAACACGACACAGCTTTGCGGGGTAAATTTAAGCAGCAATAATTTAAGTGTTGGGTAACGTTGTTTATTGTTATCCATTTTATAGAAGTATTGCTTAATAGTGCTTTTAGCTTGCTCTTCTTCTACCTTAACCATTACTGGATTGCTAAGCACACGCTTTGCAACAGCTTCTATTGCACGTGGAAACGTAGCGCTAAATAGTAATGTTTGGCGGTTAGTAGGAATACGCTCAATAATTGCATCTAAGGTATCTTGAAAACCCATATCTAGCATTTGGTCGGCTTCATCTAATACGAGCGTTTCTACATCATCTAAACGCAAAGTACCTTTACGAATATGATCGTCAACTCGCCCCGGTGTACCAACAATAATATGTGCGCCATGTTCAAGTGAGCCAATTTGTGGACCAATTGATACACCACCACATAAAGTAAGTATTTTAATATTATGGATGCCACGCGCTAATTTGCGCATTTCTACAGCTACTTGCTCTGCCAACTCACGTGTTGGGCACAATACTAAAGATTGAATGCGAAAACGTTTTACGTTTAATTTAGCCAATACGCCTAAGCTAAACGCCGCAGTTTTACCTGACCCCGTTTTTGCTTGAGCAATAATGTCTTTTCCAGCCAGTACTGGCGGTAAACTTTGCGCCTGAACAGGTGTCATGTGGGTGTAGCCGAGTGTTGATAAGTTATCAACTAACCCAGAAGGTAAAGCCAAAGATGAAAAAGCAGTTGTGGTCACAGTAAATCCCAATACAAAAAAATAACATGGGGAAAAGCCCCACTCAATATGCTGCTAATAATAGCAGAATTCCTAATTGGCAACCATTAAGCATTATAAAAAAACACACTAAAAGGCATTGCAAATGATACTGGTTTTCATTAAGATTAACTCAGCATTAATACTATCAACCCGGAAACAACTAATGAAACTAAGCCCACTTTTTATCGCACTGCTAGCAAGTACTACTGCGAGTGTTTATGCAAACGCAACAGATATAGAACATATAGAAGTAAAAGGAAGTTATTTTAATGACTATAAAGTAGACAATGCTAATGGCGCAATGAGAACGTCAGCTTCGTTACTTGATACCGCACAGTCGGTTACCGTTATTACCGACACCATAGTAAATGAACAACTCGCAACTACGTTAGGTGAAGTACTTACTAACGATGCCAGCTTAACGCCAGGTTCAAAGCAACGTAACCGTGAAGTATTTAATTTACGTGGGTTTGAACTGAGTTCATCTACAGGTTACTTGCGTGACGGCCATCAGCACTGGTCGCACTACCAACAACCTATCGAAATATTACAACAAGTTGAAGTTATTAAAGGCCCATCAAGTATTTTATATGGCCAATCGGGTCCTGGTGGCTTGGTTAATATGGTCACTAAAAAACCCACGTCACAAACATTATTTAAAGCCAGTGCCGATGTTGATCAACATGGTTCAACTCGCTTTATGCTGGATGCGGGCGGTGCACTTACTGAGTCGGAAGATTTACGTGCTCGCGGTATTTTAGTAAAGCAAGATGTTGATTATTGGCGTGAATACCAAAATGGTGAAAACCGTGAACGCGATCGCTTTTTAGGTGCATTAATTGTTGATTACGATATTAGCGATAACGCCTTAGTACGCGTACATTACGACCGCACAGATGACGAAGCCGGTTTAGATACGGGTGCCTGGATTGATAGTAATGCCAATGTAATTGGCGACGATAAAACAATTCGCGATATGTCTTGGGCGTTTACAGATATAACGGTAGAAAACCTAGGTGTTGACCTAGAAGTGTTTTTAACCGAAAACTGGCAAGTAAAACTTGGTTACAACGAGCAAACATTTGAGCGTCAACGCTTTGAGTCAGCACCTCGTAAACCAAGTAACTTTATCGAAGGTGATAGCTACGCGTCACGCCCTTACGATCGTTTTGATGATTGGCAGTTTAAAACCGCCTTTGTTGACTTTATTGGTGAATTTGAAACCTTTGGTATTCAGCACCAATTTTTAATTGGCGCAAATTCGCTTGATTATTATTATGGCCAATTAAAAACTAATGCCGAATCATTTGACTTTAGCGCCGGGCAAAACGAACCATTTCGCCCAGCTATAAGCTATAAAACAGATGATACTGTTAGCTCATCTGCTTATGACTATTACGGTATTTACATGCAAGATCTCATTTCGTTCTCACCAGAATGGCAGTTATCTTTAGGCGGTCGTTACGACAAGCAAAGTAAAGAAAATAGTAATAATGAATCGTTTGTTCCTAAAGTGGGTGTGCTATATCACCCTAATGCCTCGGCCACTATTTACGCTAGTTACTCTGAAGGTTTTGAGCCGCAAAACGAAACGCTAGTAAATACAAACGATGTTAATAATGGCATGAAGCTCGATGCGATTACCTCTGAGCAAAAAGAAATTGGTATTAAATGGCAGCTGTTTGACGATCGATTAATGCTCAGTGGCGCATTATTTGATATTAGCAAAACAGGCACTTTAGTGAGCGAAGATCTTGTAAACCCTGTTGATAATATAACCAGCATCACTACTCAAGCTGGCGAGCAGCGCCATAAAGGCTTTGAATTAGCGGCGCAAGGTGCAGCAACTGATCGCTTATTTGTAATGGCATCAACTATGTACTTAGATGCCAACTACGAGCGCGACGCAACATTGCAAGGTAAGCGCCCTACCGATGCCCCTAAATGGTCTGCATCACTATGGACTCGTTACGAATTAAACGACGTAATTGCATTAAACGCAGGTGCATTTTACGAAGGCGAACGCTTTGCCGACAATGCCAATACCGTTACTAAAGATGCCTACACCCGCGTAGATGTGGGTGCAACGTATAAAATAAACTTAAACAATACCGACGTTAACTTACGCCTAAATATTGAAAACTTATTTGATACAAACTACTTAGCAGGCGGTGGTTTAAATAATGTAACCATAGGTGAAGGCGCGAGCGTACGCTTAGCAGCACAATTTAGCTTTTAATTAATACAGCCCATACACATTTAACTGTATGGGCTTATTTAACTATACGGTTGTTAAACAGGCAATAATTGTAAGCTGTGAATTAGCGCTATTTTTTGAATATTTTTAAATAAGCTAAATGTACAAGCACAACAACTAAGCCTGCTATAACACCTAATAAGCCATCAAATATAAGTGGTGCCAGCACTTCACCTGTAGTACCTACAATTGTTTGCCCATAATTGGTTACCGCTATTTGAATATGATGCAAAGCTTTAATGCCATGCACTAAAATGCCGCCGCCCACTAAAAACATTGCAACTGTACCCGCAAATGCTAAAAACTGCATAAGCCGTGGTGCTGCCGCTAACAACCCTTTGCCTAGTATTTCTTTAAATTTATTAGCCGATAGCTTAGATTGATTAAGTAAATATAGACCTGCATCATCAAGCTTCACAATTCCTGCAACTAAGCCATAAACGCCAATAGTCATAATTATGGCAATAACACACAATACCAATGCCTGATTTATTAATGTAGCAGCTGCAACTGTGCCAAGCGTAATTACTATGATCTCAGCAGAAAGTATAAAGTCGGTTCTAATCGCACCTTTAACTTTTTGCTTCTCGTATTCTACTAGGTCTAATTTGTCGCCCTCACTTTCGCTTTTATCATCATGAGGCAAAAACTTGGCAAATACTTTTTCTGCGCCCTCAAAACATAAAAATAATCCACCTAACATTAATAAAGGCGTAATTAACCAAGGTAACCACACACTTATTAATAACGCCGCAGGTACTAATATTGCTTTATTTAAAAACGATCCTTTTGCTACCGCCCACACCACAGGTAGCTCACGCTCTGCAGCTACACCGGTAACTTGTTGAGCATTAAGCGCTAAGTCATCACCTAATACACCCGCTGTTTTTTTTGTAGCAACTTTACTCATAGTTGCAATGTCATCTAGTAGCACAGTAATGTCGTCTAATAAGGTTAAAAGATTAGTACCTGCCATATAAATACCTAGCTTAAAAATAATATTATTAACATAACTTAAAGCCGCATTTTCACCAACGGTTAATTTTGCTTTGCTATGCTGATTAAAATTAATACGCAAATATCGATAATTACTTGCTGTTTGCACTGGAGATATAAATGAAAGCGCTGCTGATAATCGCATTAACTGTATTAGGCTTATCTGCTTGTAATGAGCCCACAATTAACACTCGTTATCTATGTAATCAAAAAGAAGCCACGCTTAGCGTTATCAATGAGCAAACAGCAGCACTAACACTTAATAATAATACTTATCAGCTTAGCCGAGAAAAAAGCGCCTCAGGTAATAAATACATAAATAAAAATGTGTTGTTTTGGAGTAAAGATAGCGAAGCCATGCTTATTATTGAAGGGACAAAATACCACTGCCTACAACAGTAGGTAGTACAATAAAACTAATAAAATTAAACCGTGATAAAGCAAGTTTAGTGATACAAAGTAACTGCATTTTTCCAAGTGCTAATAGCTAAGTAACTGAGCATGCAATTTTACGTTACTTGGGTATAATACTTTTAACTTTATTGCTTAATAGCGGCCCACAATGAAATACAAAGATCTTCGTGATTTTATCGATTTACTTGAAAAAAGAGGTGAGCTTAAACGCATCACTCAAGAAATCGACCCGTATCTTGAAATGACCGAAATAGCCGACCGTACATTACGTGCTAAAGGCCCTGCGTTATTATTTGAAAACCCTAAAGGTTACGATATTCCGGTATTGGCTAACTTATTTGGCACACCCAAGCGTGTTGCCATGGGTATGGGCCAAGAAGATGTAAGCGAATTACGTGAAGTTGGCAAGCTTTTGGCTTTTTTAAAAGAACCAGAGCCACCAAAAGGCATTAAAGAAGCGCTAGGGCAAATACCTGTTTATAAACAAGTACTTAATATGCCAGCAAAAGAAGTAAAAAAAGCCCCCTGCCAAGAAGTTATTTTACAAGGTGATGAGGTCGATTTAACTAAGCTGCCTATTCAACATTGCTGGCCAGGTGATGCTGCACCGTTAATTACTTGGGGCCTTACTGTTACTAAAGGGCCTTATAAAAAGCGCCAAAATTTAGGAATATACCGCCAACAACTGTTAGGCAAAAATAAAATTATTATGCGCTGGTTGTCTCACCGTGGCGGCGCGCTTGATTTTCAAGAATGGTGTAAAGAAAATCCAGGCCAACCGTACCCGGTATCTGTGGCATTGGGCGCCGATCCGGCGACTATATTAGGTGCAGTAACCCCTGTACCCGACACATTAAGCGAGTACGCTTTTGCAGGCTTACTGCGCGGCAGTAAAACTGAAGTAGTTAAATCAATATCAAACGATTTACAAGTACCTGCAAGCGCCGAAATAGTACTTGAAGGCTACATAATGCCAGGTGAAATGGCGCCCGAGGGCCCATATGGCGATCACACCGGTTATTATAACGAAGTTGATGACTTTCCGGTGATGACAGTAACCCATATGACCCACCGTAAAAACCCTATTTACCACAGTACCTTTACCGGCCGCCCGCCTGATGAGCCTGCTATTTTAGGGGTGGCATTAAACGAAGTATTTGTACCTATTTTACAAAAACAATTCCCTGAAATTGTTGATTTTTACTTGCCACCAGAAGGCTGCTCGTACCGCATGGCTATTGTTACCATGAAAAAACAATATCCTGGCCATGCAAAACGCGTAATGATGGGAGTGTGGTCTTACTTACGTCAATTTATGTATACCAAGTTTGTTATTGTGTGCGATGACGATATTAACGCCCGAGATTGGGAAGATGTTATTTGGGCAATTACTACGCGTATGGATCCCGCCCGCGACACCACTTTAATAGAAAATACACCAATTGATTATTTAGATTTTGCGTCACCGGTTTCTGGCCTTGGCTCTAAAATGGGTATGGATGCAACGAACAAATGGCCTGGCGAAACAAACCGTGAATGGGGCGAGCCGATTGAGATGGATAAAGCCACCAAAGATCGCGTAGACGACATTTGGCAGAGCCTCAACATTCTCTAATATCCTAGACCAATAGGCTATAAAACAACCCTGCAGATATGCTAGAATCAACACATTCTATTGCGTATCTGCTATGAAAAGCGCTGCTAAAAGGTAAAAAATGCAAACATTAAAAGCTGAAGTTGTTGCTATCAGCCCACTTACAGAATTTGTTCATAAAGTAATTTTAAAACCACAACAACCGGTTTCGTTTGAAGCAGGCCAATACATGCATCTTGTATTGAGCGAAAATGACAAGCGTGCATTTTCGATTGCCAGCCGCCCTTCACAATGCGATCAAATAGAGTTACATATTGGCGCTTCGGGAACCGATACATATGCAATGCAGTCGCTTGAACATTTACGCAATGCACTTAACGAAAAGCAGCTAATAGAGATAGAAGCAGGCTTAGGTATATCGCAACTTCGTTTACAGTGTGAACGTCCAATTATTTTACTTGCTGGCGGTACTGGGTTTTCATATGCAAAATCAATGGCTGATCACCTAGCTGAAATTAGCTGCGACCGCCCGGTATTATTATACTGGGGCGTAAGAGAAGAATCGGCACTTTATGCACACCGCGAAATGCAAGTGTGGGCCGATAGCCACAAAAACTTTCAGTTTATTCCGGTAGTAGAAAACCCATCGGCTGATTGGCAAGGACATACCGGTTATGTACACAAAGCCGTAATGCAAGATATAGTATCGCTAGCGCCTTACGATATTTACATGGCTGGACGTTTTGACATGATAGGCATAGTTCGTGACGATTTTATTGCTCATGGTGCTATTCGCGAAAACATGTACGCAGATGCGTTTGCATTTATTAAATAATTGCACTTAACGCTCTCATTTCAAATATTAAGGCATCTAAATAGGTGCCTTAATTTTTTTTATAAGAATAAATAATTAATAGTTAAAATCTATCAACATCATCAACATAAACAATTTCCTAAAAGTCGATCTATAAACCATACTTTGTATAGAACATTCAGCGGGAGAAACCCATATGCTAAATACAAAAGTAAAAGACTTTATGCAACACAAGTTGCCAAACATTACCCCAGATACCGAAATGACCACTGCTATTGCAGAGCTGCAAAAATTTAAATTACTTGGTGCCCCAGTATTCGATAGCAATAAATTTTTAGTTGGCTTTATCTCTGAGCAAGAGCTGCTTAAACCACTCATGCAAAGCAGTTATTTTTGTGATGGGGTGGTGAAAGTATCGCAACTAATGCAAACAGAAGTCGTGACTGTAAATGGCGACACCAACATTATTGAACTTGCTGAGCAAATGAGACCCAGTAAACCGAAAAATTACCCTGTGGTTGACGGCGAAAAAGTAATAGGAATGATCAGCAGAGCCGATATTCTCAAAGCCCTTTACGATAACTACCTAGCTTGTCAAACACACTAAAAACACTAATTTATAAATACTTCACCTGAACTCCGGTTACTTAGATACAAAAATGCCGCTATTAATAGCGGCATTTTTTATACTAATAATATTAAATTAGCGCGTACTTGCCATTGTTAGCAGTGCTTTTTTATCGCTGTAACTTAAGTAGGCTATTTCAAGCGCATTAGCTTGCGCTTTTTCTATATCGGCTTGTGATAAACCAGCTTGTGGCGCTGCCACTAAGTATTCGTGTTCAATTTCAATACCTTCAACCGCTGGATCATCGGTATTAATACAAGCCAAAATACCATGATCTAAAAACTGTTTTAGCGGGTGCTGAGCTAAATCATTTACGGTACTGGTTTGTATATTACTAGTTAAGCACGACTCAATACCAATACGCTTATCGCGCAGATAGTTCATTAATTCAATATCTTCAATTGCTTTAACGCCATGGCCTATACGGCTCGCACCTAGCTCGTTAATTGCTTGCCAAATACTTGGTGCACCTAGTGCTTCACCGGCATGAATTGTTGCTGCTAAGTATGCGTCGTGTACTTGCTTAAAATGCTCTACAAATAACTCACCCGGAAAACCAATTTCATCACCGGCTAAATCTACAGCCACTAAATCGTCTTTAAAAGCGAGTAAGGCATCAAGCTCTTGTTGGCAAACTTTTACGCCATAAGTGCGTGATAAAATACCAATTAAATTAGCTTTTACATTAGCGCCTTTGGTTGCCGACTTAATGCCATCAATTACCGCCTCAACCACACCTTGAGGGTGTAAACCTTGGCTTTGTGCCATGTAGTAGGGGCTAAAGCGCAGCTCAACATAATCAAGCCCTTGGGCTTGTGCATCTTCAATATTTTCAATCGCTATACGTCTACAAGCATCGTAGTCACCTAATACAGTTACACCCCAATCTAATTTTTGTAAAAATGCCATCAGGTTCGGCTCAGGATCAATGACTTGTACATGAGGAATAAGTGCTGCAACGTTATCAGCAGGCAAAGTTATATTAAACTGACGACCAAGTTCTAATATGGTTTGCGCTCGTACATTACCATCTAAATGGCGATGAATATCTAGCAAAGGTAGTTTTCTATTGATCATAGTAGCAACTCAGTTAGGTTAAAATTGCGCGCATAATACGCAGCTATAGTAATAATTCAAGTCTAGTTTATTTAAAATATACTTTTGAGGCCATATGTCTGCTTTTTATGCAAAAAAGCAGATGATTTTATTTTTCTATCGCCGCTAAATAATGCCAAAGAGCTTTAAACAAAATATTCGCATCTATTGGTTTCGCTATATAGCTATTCATTCCACAGGCAAGCGCTTTTTTAACATCGTCATCATGGGCATTAGCCGATAAACCTATAATAGGCAAATCTAATAAGCCTAGCTCATTACGTATTACCTTGGTTGCTTGTAAGCCGTCCATTTTGGGCATTTGAATGTCCATAAGGACAATGTCGTAACTTTTTTCAGTTAACATTTCAATTGCGGCAAAGCCATCATTAGCAATATCAGCAACACACCCTTTGGTTTTTAAAATGGCAGTGGCTACATGTTGGTTTAACGGGTTATCCTCAACTAAAAGTACTGCGCTGTTCGCAAATGATACGTTTTCTATATCCACGTCACTAAAGCTTTGCTCACTTTTCTCTACTTTAGGTAAAGGGGAGTTAAGCGGTAAACTAAAGGTAAATGTTGAACCTTGCCCTGCAGTGCTTTTTAAATCTATAGCGCCACCCATAAGCTCAACTAGCTTTTTACAAATACTGAGGCCCAACCCTGTACCGCCATATTGGCGTGACGTAGAGTTATCTGCTTGAGCAAAAGGCCTAAATAATTTCTTTTGTGCCTCTTTACTAATACCAATACCTGTATCGCTTACACTTAAATAGGTCATGGTTTTTGATTGCCAAATTTTCAGTGTAATACTCCCTTGAGCAGTAAATTTAACCGCATTATTGAGTAAATTTAGTAGCACTTGCTTTAAACGAATAGCATCGGTGTTAATCATCAAGTTTGTATTTTTATCATAATCTAGCTTTATTTCTAACGACTTAACATTTACTTCAAATTGTATTAAGTTAATTATCTCTTCAGCCAAGCGCCCTATATCTACGGGTTCTTGCATTAAATCAAGTTTACCTGCCTCCATTTTAGAAAAATCGAGTAAGTCATTTAATACTCTAAGTAACACCCCTAACGCACCATCAGCTTGCTCTATGTAAGTACGGGCTTGTTGCCAATCATTTTGTTGTAACGCTAAGTAGTGTAAGCCTTTAATACCATTAATTGGCGTGCGCACTTCGTGGCTCATATTCGCTAAAAACTGGCTTTTTATTTGACTCGCCTCATCAGCTTTTTGCTTTTCTTGGCGTAATGTGCGCGTTTGCCTAGCAACTTGCTCGCGTATTTGAACATTTGTGCCTGTAACAGAAATTAAAAATGCTACCAGTAACCAAACAAACAGCATCCCCACTATTTGTGCCAACCAATATATTAACCAGGAGGTTGTAACTAAGGGCTCGTGCAACTCAACCTGCCACATACGGTTACCAATGAGTAGCTGGTAGGACTTTAACAAGTCCATTGACTCGTTGTTGGCAATATAAATAGCGTGGGTATTATTGGTATTGTTAATATCTAAAAAGCTTGCTGTAACTAAGTTTTCATGATCAAAAAGCAACGACTGCGATAGTTTTTTTAAGCTCACTACCGCAACGGCAAAACCTTTAAAGTCATCTTCAGTCTCTATACTTCCAAATACAGGATGCAAAAATAACACCCCTAACTCAGCCTGATTTTGCACCAACTTAACCGGTTGGCTAATGACCATTTCGTTAAGCGTTTTTGACTTATTTAATGCCTCTTGCATAAAGTCGTTTGATGCTAAATCAAAGCCAATAGCATCTTCATTGCCTTTTAATGGGTATGCGTACCTAATTGGATAATATACATCTCGCTCAGCAACGGCTTGCCATTGGTTGGTTGGTGATTTTTCTTTTACAAAAAAATGTTCAACATCGGCTAGTTGCGTCATTTTTTGATATTCTAACAGCGCACTTTTAGGAACATACGGTACCCATTCAAACGCCAATATTTCTTCGCTGTAGCTTAACTGTTTTGCCGTAAATTGCCGAAACTCTTTAAAGTTCACATCTTCACTGCTCGAAAAAAAAGTAGCCAGTAAAGCCAAGTGTGCAGAAATTTCATCTAATTTATGAGTAATTGAGTCTTGTACAGCTAATGTTTTTATCTCTTGTTTTTGAATGTCTTTTTCTTTTTTAACACTGGCAGCACCATAAAAGCTAACACTAATAAGAATGTAAATAAGTAAAGAAGGCAGGATAACTTGTAGCCGGTATCGCATCACTGAGTAATTAAATGCAGCCAGCATCAATGGCGTAAAAATGAGCACCCCAATACTGTCGCCAATCCACCACGCAATAAAACTATCTAGCGCGGCATGTTGAGCAATTATATTATTAAAAACAAGTAAGCTGGTGCCGACACTAGCACCAATAATACAACATACAGGGCCGGCTATAATTAAGCTTTGTACACTATGTTTTAGTGACGATAAATCGAGGGGGGCTTTAATAACTTTAATTATTATTTGCGCGCCAAGCCATGCTTGAAAAACAACAGCGATAGCAATTGCAGCAGCTTGGAAAAAAACTTGCCAGTTTAATATATCAACAACATTATCAAGGTGAATTAAGCTAGTAAGTAATGCACCAACAAAAATACCTAAAAAAGACTTACGGCCCCATAACAAAAAGCTTGCTACAGCTATGCCCGCAGGGGGCCAAGAAGCCACAGCGAAACCATCTATAGCAAGCAATAAATTACTAAAATAGCCTGTAATAAAGTAAGCGCAAGCTAAGCTAAAAGACAATTTAAACAAACCTTTCATCGCCTTTTGCTCCTTGCAATATTAAATGGTGTTTATTAAATGTAACTCATTATTTATAAAGTACTAATGCTTTATCTAGTTGTGCACTTTTTTCATAACTTAACTTTGCTTGCTGCATATATTGTTTTTTATTTTCATTATTTAGTGCTTTATCAAACACCCTTGCCGCTAGGTCGTAATCACCTTGCGCATTAGCAAGACAAGCCAAAGCGAGCAGTAATGAGTTATTTTGCTCATCTTTTTTAAGTCGATCTTGAATACTCGTTTGTAATTTACGGGCATTTGCCGTTGTTGCTTTACTTAATATGTTAGCTAATTGTGCATGTTGTTCTTCATGCTTAACCATTTTTATTAAGTCATTTTCAATTACGCTTAACTGCCCTGCAGCAGCCATTTGCGTTAAATAAGCGCTGTAGGCGTAGCTATGTAGCTTTTTAGGTAACTGCTTATATTTAGCTGTTACTTCATCAACAGGAAATGAGGCAAAATAGGCATTAAAAACGCGATGCCACTGCTCATTTGTTAGTACTTTTTTGCGTAAAAGACGCGGTAAAAATGCTTCTAAAGCACTAAAATGTTGTTGCTGCACTAGCACTTCGGTGTAAATTTTTAGCTCAAGTGCTGTCGCTTTTTTCGATTCTGCAATAACCCGTAGTTGCGACTCTATAGCGCTACTATTACCACTAGCTAGCCATAGTTTTGCTACTTTTAGTTGCTGCTCTGGGTTTATATCAAATAAGTACTCAAGGGCTTTGTCGGTTTGATTATTAGCTAGTGCCGCCTTAGCAAGCAGTGCTAAACGTATATCTTGATACTGATCAGGTACCTTGCTAGATAGCGCCTGCTCTATTTGTGCATAGTCGTCATTAATTACACTCCATAGCGCCTGCTCAATTGCAGCTTGCTTGCGCCCTTGGCTACGAGCAAAAAAACTATGCTTAGTATTGCGATAAATAGAGAATAAATAACGCACGAGTTTATAGGTTAAATAACTAACGACTAATACTGCAATCGTTAGCACGGCAAACGAAACAATTGTGCCTTCAATTGTGGTGTTGTTAAACGAAATTAGTACATAGCCTTTTTCGTCCAATAAAAAAGGGGCTGCTGCTAACACCACAACAAGTGCAATAATTAAAATGATCAACCCTATCATTTTGCCCACTCCTTAACTTGCTGCGTGCTTTGTAAGTTTACTTTAGGGTTAAAGTTTAGCTGCTCTTTTTCTAGATTAGACAGCGACTTTAAAACCATTTTTGTAACATCATCATCTTGTTTAAAGTATTCAGCCACTAAACGTTTTGCTTCGCTTAGTGCTGCAAAGTAAACACTGGCGTGCTTGCTCAATAATGCATCTTGCGCTTGCGTTATATAAAGCTTAACTCTTTGATTTACCAGGTGTCGCTGTTGTTCACTTAATAATGGCTCTATAGCAACGCCTTCACGATGACGAATAGTAATAAAACCATCTAAAAATTGATCCCAACTATTTTTTAAGTTTTGCTGCCAATCGCTAAGATCTTCACTTAATACCTTGCCATCAATTTTTGCTACTTCTTCAGGCAGGTTCACCGCATTAAATACCAATTCATCAATATTTTTCAGCACACTACTAAGCTGTAAATAAATAGCTTCAACGGCAATTGGTTTTATGGCATCTAAGGTTTGTATATCTTGTGTAATGGCTTGGCGCACTGTAATAGTACCGGGGTGATCGCTAAGTAAAGCATCTAAACGTTTTAATACAGCGCTAGTTCCTTGATAGTCGTTTTCGGCCCACAACTTAAACTCAGCCATGCGCTGCAAGCTGGTAACTTCTTGTGGATTTAAAGACGAGCCTTGCTGCTGCGCTTGTTGTAAGGCAGCCTTTAGTTCTTGCTGGTTTTTTGTAGTACTTTCGCGCATTGCAGCTGTTACTTTTTGCTCAGACGTTAATAGTGTCTGTTGCAAATTAGCTTGAGCTAACTTAAGTGCTTGCAGCTCTTGTTGTAGTAATTTATTTTGCTCATTTAATTGATTAACAGCTAAGCTTTGCGTCTTGCTCGCGTTGAGCTTTTGATAAAACTCAAAGCCAACTCCAGAGGCAACAATTAGCGAAATAATAAGTGCTAAGCTCCCGACTTTACTTACTCGTTGCTTAGTGTTGTCAGTCTTATTAGTTGCTTTGTGCGTATCGCTTTTAGCCGTAGCTTTGCCATTGTTGGCTGTTGCATTAGTCGTTTTTTGCGCTGCTTTATCTACCGTTGACGGTACTGACTGTTCGCTCATTTTGCTACCTTGCTGATTAATGCAGGTAAACATAGCGTTATCGCTAGCTCCTGCTGCAATATGTATATTAGCCGAACTTACCTGATGCTGCTGTAAATAAGCGCCTATACGCTCACTAGCTACATAAAATCGGCACTGTTGTAACCATTGTCTTTGGGGTGCAGCAAGGTTTTTAAAAATAGCATCAACCGCCGCATTACTTGTTATGACTATACCGTGTACATTCTGGCTTTGCCAGTGGTCTATCCAGTTGTTAGGCTCAGGGTCTATGGGAGTACGCTGATACACTACGCAGTTATTTAAAAAGGCACCACGCTGCTTTAGTGTTTTAGCTATATCAGGACGCCCCCCTATTCCTTTAACCAATACAATATTACAGCTATCAACATCGGCAAGCGATTTAAGCGCTAATAACCCCTCTGAGTCGTGCTGTTTAGGAACAGCCGCTCGCACGCCAAACACCTCATAAATAGTGTCGGCTGTTTGTTGGCCAACCCCATAAAATTGCGCTTTTATATTAATATCTGGCTTTAATTCACTCAGCGCCAAAACCGCATCTTGCGACACAAAAATAATTTTATCGGCATTAGTTAATGGGCTGAGCTCAATACTATCGGGGGTTAAATACTCTATTTTTAATACGGGAAATAAAGACGCTTGATAACCCGCTTGCTCAAGTTGTTGTGCAAGGGCTGCGCCTTTTCCTTGGGGACGAGTTATCAAGATATTTAACATTACGCGTCTCTATATACTTCAGCTAATATTCTGTCTGCACCTTGAGCCAATAACATTTTAGCCAGCTCAACCCCTAGTTTTTCTGCGTCATTAACGTGGCCGCTAACTTCATCACGTAAAATTTCGCTACCATCTATTGCGCCTACTAAACCACGTAAGTGCACTTGATCGCCGTTAACTAGCGCATAAGCACCAATTGGCACCTGACACCCACCTTCTAAATGGCGGTTCATAGCGCGCTCGGCATTTACCCGAATACGTGTTTCGCTGTGCTCAAGTGGAGCAAGTAATGCTTTTATTGCTTCGTCATCAGTACGACACTCAATACCTACAGCACCTTGTCCATTGGCAGGCAATGACACTTCTGGCTCAATATAAGCACGAATGCGGTCTTTCATTTCTAAACGGATCAAGCCTGCTGCTGCTAAAATAATTGCGTCGTATTGGCCTGAATCTAATTTTGCTAAGCGTGTATTTACGTTACCGCGAAGGTCATGAATTTTTAGATCTGGACGTGATGCGCGTATTTGACACTGACGACGTAAGCTTGAAGTGCCCACAATTGCACCTTGTGGCAGCTCGTCAATATTGGCAAAGTTATTTGATACAAAAGCATCACGTGGATCTTCGCGCTCACAAATAGTGTGTAGTGTTAACCCTTCTGGAAACTCTACAGGCATATCTTTCATCGAGTGCACGGCCATATCGGCCAACCCTTCTAGCATGGCTTGTTCAAGCTCTTTAACAAATAAACCTTTACCACCAATTTTAGCTAAAGGGGTATCTAAAATAATATCGCCTTGGGTCGACATAGGCACTAATTCTACTAAAATACCTGGGTGATAATGCTCTAGTTGCGCCTTTACAAATTCGGCTTGCCAAAGTGCCAATGCACTTTTACGAGTAGCAATACGCACTATATTTGTTGTTTGGGTCATAAAAAATACTCACTTAATAATTGCAATTTAGCTGGCTCAATCAGCTAATATTCTAAATTCTTTTTGAGCAATTAATTGGCCTTGCTCATCAATTACATCAACCCGCCATTGGCCTATTTGCGAGTCCATTATATTCTTGGTCGAATACGTACGATAACGAGAGGATGTTATATCTAACTCAATTTCAGCCACAATATCATCCTCAAAAAACCATACATGCTTTACCTGTTGGCCTTGTAAGTTTTTTAGCTCACTAAAAAACGATAACGTCTCGTCAAATTGACTTAAACGAATATCTGCAGCAAATACATTTACCGGCTCTCGCTTGCTTACTTTACGTGTAAGCACTGCTCGGCTTATTTTATCGGTATCTATTTGCGCGCCAAGTGCCACACTCGCTAGCTGCGCTAAAGGGGCAAAGCCCTGCGTGCTAGAGAGTGCAGTATCACTAATAGCGGCAACATCTGTATCAACTAATAAATCGGTAGTAGGTACTTGCTCAATATTAACCGGCTCTGGTGAGTTGTTTTTAGCCTCAGCTTGCGGGATTGCGGGTAACTCTGCCGCTGCTACTTTATCAGGCTCTGCTACTTTTTGCTCTGCAACTAAATTAATAGGCGCAACTAACAACTCACTTTCACTGTTTTGTGACGCAACTGTTGCCGAGGTATTTAGCTCTACTTGCGTTGTTTGTAATGAAGTAACAGCACGCTGGCTTATATCGTTACTTTGCGCCAACACTCTATCCTCTGGCTCATTGGGGTGTTCATCCTGCTCGGCACTAACGGCACTGGTTAAGCCATATATAACGGCAGCAGAGGTCATGAGTAGCAGCATAGAAATACTCACAATACGACGCCAATTCCACTCGTAGGTTAGTGTAGTTACACTTTCTTGTGGTTCGCGTTTAACATTTGCTTTAATAACTATTTTTTGACTCATTTTAACCTCAGCGGCTCCATTATTAGCTTAAGCGAGCAATTAACCAATGGCGAATAGCTTGCAGTTCTTCTGCGCAAACCTGGTGAGCCATAGGGTACTCTTGCCAGCTTACATCCATGCTAAGTGCTGTTAAAACTTCGAACGCACTTTTACCTGCACTAGGCGGTACTACATTATCTTGACTGCCATGCGCCATAAAAATATTTAAATCTGTGTGTAGTGCTTCATCTGCCAGCTTTTCTGGTACACACATATAGGTTGAAAGCGCCATTACACCCGCCAGCTTTTGCTCAAAACGTGGGGCTAAATGCAAAGCTACAACGCCACCTTGGGAAAAACCCGCTAAAATAATTTTATCAGCAGAAATACCATTGGCTATTTCTTGGTTAATAAGTTGCTCTACTTTAGCGGCAGAATCTCTTACACCTTGCTCATCGGCACGTTTATCTAATTCTATTGATTTAATATCATACCAAGAACGCATTTCCATGCCACCATTTATGGTGACCGGTTGTACAGGCGCGTGCGGAAAAATAAATCGCAGCCCTAGTTCATTTGGTAATTGTAACTGTGGTGCTACGGGTGCAAAACCTTCCCCCGAATCACCTAAACCGTGCAACCAAATAACGGTTGCTTTATGCTCACCTTGAGCCGGATATTCTACAAACTCTAAACTCATAACGATGATTGCCATTTAACGTCTTGGCCAGCTTGGCGAGTTGATGCCTCGTTAATAAACTGCCAAAACTCTGCGCCAGAGCGATTATCTATCCACTTATCACCACGTAATTCAAAATGATGTCCGTTAAATTTAGTAGCAACCCATACTTGGTGTAAAGGTGCTTGCTTGTTAATCACAATTTTACTGTTATCAGGAAAAATTAGTTCTAAAATACCTTGTGCCGACTCATAATCTAAATCTGCTTCACAATCATCAACTTGTTCTTCAATTGTGAACATAAGTGCTTCGGCTAATTGGTGATATTCATGATCAGTCATGGTTAATTTCCTTTGCAGGCGAGCCGCCTAATAGTGGGTGCGTTTTTGTACAGCTAGTGTAACAGGAATAAAATCATCCGCGAATAGCTGCATTTTTTAGATATTCTGTTACTCTGCGATTATAAAGCCAGCAACACTATTAATCTAATGAAAGCGATACATACTTCACAATTTAAGCAACTATTAATGAGCACTGTACTGCTAAGCGCATTAGCTGGCTGTGGTCAAAGCGGTCCGCTCTATTTGCCAGAGCAAAAAGCAGAACAAAATAAACCTCAAGACGTAGCTAATCCAGAAACTCAAACTGAGCAAACTAATACACCTAAAAAGCAGGAGCAATAAATGGATTTTTTTAATTATAAAAACAATCAATTATTTGCTGAAGACGTAAGCATTGCAAGTATTGCTCAGCAATATGGTACGCCATGCTACGTTTATTCGCGAGCCACCTTTGAGCGCCATTATTTAGCCTTTGCTAATGCTACTAAAAACCATAAATCCCTGGTGTGCTACGCCGTTAAAGCCAACTCTAATATTGCGGTACTCAATATATTAGCGCGTTTAGGGTCGGGCTTCGACATTGTATCTAAGGGTGAACTGGCGCGAGTAATTAAAGCCGGTGGCGACGCCTCCAAAGTGGTGTTTTCGGGTGTGGCTAAAACAGCAGACGAAATAGCCTATGCATTAAAGCTCGGAATTAAATGCTTTAATGTTGAGTCGGTCTCGGAGCTAGAACGTATTTCAGAAGTGGCCTGTGAGCTAAATTTAGCAGCGCCTATTTCTATTCGCGTTAACCCCGATATAGATGCAAAAACGCATCCGTATATTTCTACCGGCTTAAAAGAAAACAAGTTTGGTATAGATATTCAAACAGCTGTGAGCGTGTATCAGCATGCCGCTTCACTGCCTGGATTAAACATTATTGGCGTTGATTGCCATATTGGCTCGCAACTCACCGAAACCAGACCTTTTCTTGAAGCACTTGATAAGCTACTAACGCTAATAGATGAATTAAAAGCGTGTAACATCGAGCTTACCCATTTAGATATAGGCGGTGGTTTAGGGGTAACTTATAATGACGAGCAACCTCCGCACCCTAGCGAATATGCAGCACAAGTTACTGAGCGCCTAGTTAATTATCGCCACCTTGAGCTTATATTTGAACCCGGTCGCGCCATTGCTGCTAACGCAGGAGTTTTAGTTACTCAAGTTGAATTTATTAAACAAAACCAAGATAAGTACTTTGCTATTGTTGATGCAGGCATGAACGACATGCTGCGCCCAGCGCTTTATCAAGCATGGCAAAAAATCATTCCGGTATCGGTACGCGACGACGAAACCCCTACTCATAACTTTGATATTGTTGGCCCTGTTTGCGAAACTGGTGACTTTTTAGGTAAAGACCGCGAGTTAGCACTTAAACAAGGCGACTTACTGGTACAAAGAAGTGCCGGTGCTTATGGCTTTACTATGAGTTCAAATTATAACTCTCGTCCGCGTGTTGCAGAAATAATGGTAGATGGCAGTCAACATCATCTTATTCGCGAACGCGAAACCATAGAGAGCCTGTATCAAGGTGAGAAAATTTTACCTTAAACGTTTTTGTAAGTCCCTGCTCTGTGGCATGATTAGCGCAGAGCAAAACCGAATTAGAGCGCTATGTTAGTTAATTTTTCCAAAATGCACGGCTTAGGCAACGACTTTGTTGTGATTGATAATATTACACAAAACGTTTTTTTGTCGCGAGATCAAATAATAAAACTGGCCGATCGCCATTTTGGCATTGGCTTTGACCAACTGCTAATGGTTGAAGCACCATACTCCCCTGATCTCGATTTTCATTACCGTATTTTTAATGCCGATGGCACCGAAGTAGAGCAATGCGGCAATGGCGCACGTTGCTTTGCCCGCTTTGTACGTATGAAAGGCCTTACCAATAAACACAAAATCACTGTGTCTACTAAGTCGGGTAATTTAACCCTATACATAGAAAAAGACGGCCAAGTAACTGTAAATATGGGCCATCCTAATTTTGAGCCAAGTAAAATCCCACTCAAAGCAACCAAGCGCGAACTGACCTATATTATTCGTACCGAAGAGCATACTGTTTTTAGTGGCGCGGTTTCTATGGGTAACCCACATTGTGTATTAGAAGTTGACGATATTACTACCGCACAAGTTGATATTTTGGGTCCGTTACTTGAAAACCATGAGCGTTTTCCGCAGCGAGCTAATATTGGTTTTATGCAAGTTATTTCCAAAGAGCATATTAAATTACGAGTGTGGGAGCGCGGTGTAAACGAAACATTAGCATGTGGTACAGGCGCTTGTGCAGCAATGGTTATTGGGTTTATTCAAAATAAGTTAATCAGCACAGTACAAGTAGACTTACCCGGTGGCAGTTTACAAATTCGCTGGAACGGTGAAGGCCACCCAGTACGTATGACCGGCCCAGCAGAGCATGTGTTTGATGGACAAGTGGCACTATGAGTGAGCTAAACGCGCAGCAAGTGGTAGATTATTTACAACACCACCCTGATTTTTTAATTCAGCACCCTGAGCTACTTGCTCAGCTTGAGCTGCAACAACAAGCCCAAGGTGCAACATCTTTGGTGCATATTCAGCAGCGGCAATTGCGCGAGCACAATACGTTGTTAAAAAATCAAATTGCCAGCATGAGCAAATACGCTGCACAAAATGAGCAAGTGTATCGCTTATTTAGCCTATGCCATCAACAGCTTTGCAGTAATAACGACTTCGATGCGCTTGCCAGTAACTTACAAGATATTATTTGTAGCAATCCAGATATTAGCGACTGTCGGTTAGTAAAGTACGACACTAAATATGCTCAACTTGTTGAGCATCGCCTGAGTAATTCAGGGCACTATTTAGGGCGTATTAATCAGCAAGAACGAGATTTGTTATTTAGCGATACGGCGCAATCAACGGCTATTTATTTAATTGGTGATATTAACAAGCCAATTGCTATTTTGGCTTTTGCCAGCAACAACGCCAACCACTTTGAGCCCGCACAAGACACCCTTTTTGTACTAGACTTTGTAGTCGCTCTGCAGTCAAGGTTGCTGGAACTTGCATGAGTGACAACCCTGCGCCAAATATCAGCGACTTAAGCGATAACTGGCGCACGCCTATTACTTTATTTAGCGACTATTTAAAGTTTGAAAGGCAATAC
Source organism: Pseudoalteromonas sp. 19-MNA-CIBAN-0066 (assembly GCF_040308705.1). Lineage (NCBI taxonomy): Bacteria > Pseudomonadati > Pseudomonadota > Gammaproteobacteria > Alteromonadales > Pseudoalteromonadaceae > Pseudoalteromonas > Pseudoalteromonas sp. 19-MNA-CIBAN-0066. The sequence continues at coordinate 52,416 of NZ_JBEONZ010000016.1, read as the reverse complement.
TCAGCGCACACTGTTAACCAATATGTCAGCCAACTTGGCTTTGCAGCGCTTTACTTTAGTAAGCTCTGCGACGACTGGTTTAGTGTACAGGGTGAGCATATTCGCCGTTACAGCATGGCACTGCGCTCAAAACAATTAAGTGGCCGCACTATTAGTTTAAAGCTCAGTTGTATTCGCAGTTTATATAAATTCTTAAAAGCTAAAAATATTGCTAAACAAGCGCATTACCATAACCCGGCGGTAGGCATAAAAGGGCCTAAGTTTGCTAAGCCTTTGCCTAAAAATCTCGATGTAGATCAAATGGCACGCTTGCTCGAAATACCCGACGACGAACCTCTGGCCATTAGAGACAAAGCCATGATGGAGCTTATGTACTCATCAGGTTTACGTATTAGCGAGTTAGTTGGTGCCAACCTACAAGATATAAGCGCCGCAAATGGTGAAATATTAGTACGCGGTAAAGGCAATAAAGAACGCTTAATTCCGGTAGGCAGTAAAGCGCTAAACGCGCTAAAAAAATGGCTCATAATACGCCCTCAATTTGCAACCCCTGACGAAGTGGCGGTATTTTTAAGTAGCAAAAAAAATCGCATTTCGGTACGCCAAGTACGTTTAAGAATGCAAGAATGGGGCATCAAGCAAGGCATTAGCTCGCAAGTGCATCCGCACAAATTGCGCCACTCGTTTGCTTCGCATATTTTAGAGTCATCTGGCGATTTACGCGCGGTACAAGAACTGCTCGGGCACAGTAGTTTGTCGGCCACTCAAGTGTATACTCATTTAGATTTTCAGCATTTAGCCAAGGTGTACGACAACACGCACCCAAGGGCAAAAAAGCGAACTGATTAGGAAACCATAATATGATCCGCTTTAATCGTGCCATTGCACCTGTGTCGGTATTAAGCTTCGACCTAGACGATACCCTTTACGACAATCGCCCAATTATAAAAGCCGCCGTACAAGCGCAAACTGATTATTTAAATACCCTGCCGGGTTATCAACATCAAGGCTTGCAGCAATGGCTGCATTGTCGTGATTGTGCACTGCAACAGCAGCCAAAATTAATTGAAGATGTAACGCAGTGGCGTTTGCAAACACTGGGCTTACTTCTTGCTAAGCAAGGCTTTAATGCCGACGACGCAAAACACTTTGCAAGTGCTGCGTACAAGGTATTTGCTCAAGCTCGCAGTAATATAACCGTGACCGATGACGTACTTAACTTACTCGATAAGCTCGCTACTCGCTTTACCCTTATAGCCATAACCAACGGCAATGCCGATGTGAGCCAGTTTAATTTAAATAATAAATTTAACTTGGTACTGCAAGCGGGTTTACACGGTAAAGCTAAACCGCACAATAACTTGTTTGATCAAGCAGCTACACATTTACAGGTGCCACACAAAGCTATTTTACACATTGGTGACAGCCTAGATAGCGACGTGCAAGGCGCTAATAATGCCGGCTGCCAATCTGTATGGTTAAATAACCAAGCTGCCAACTATACTTACAAAGGCCTTGCCGATATTGAAATAACTAACATTAATGCCTTATCACATTTAATTTAAGTGCACGTGTACTAGTTTAATATAAATCAGTAAACAGATAGGTTAGAGTTAAGTATAAAAATAATCCTAAGGACAGAAAGTGACTCTAAGTGACTACCTAGAAAAATTGGCAAATGAGCCAAAAAGCATCGAATTTACCGACACTATGGCAATTATCGATACACATTACCGCTTCACCCCTTGCGCATTTAATAATCATGGTTTACTTAGTGCTGCGAGCGAGAACAATGGTTCTTGCAAAGTTTTCGCTTTTGCAAAACTAAACCAACTTAGTAAACAAAATACGCTCGATTGCTTTGGTCAGTTTTATCATCAAGATGTGCTTAACAACCCCAAAGGTAGCGATCATATGAATATTCGCACCTTTATGCTTGCTCCTGAAGTGACCCCGTTTTTAGGCGTAACCTTTACAGGCGAGCCACTTAAAGCTATTTAATCACCCTGCAAGGGTTTAATAAGCGATTTTTCCATAAAATAGCGAGTACCCGTGCGCGGATAATTATTAAGTTGATACTTAACTTGGTAACCGTGCTTTTCATAAAAAGGCTTGGCTTGAAAATCAAGCGTATCGAGCTGCCCCCTCGTTGCCCCAAGCTCAACTGCAGCCGCTTCAAGTGCGACTAATAACTTAGTCGCCAAGCCATTGCCACGTACTAACTCGCTGCACCAAAGCCAATTTATCTGCAACCAATTGCCAAATACACAGCCACTAATCCCAGCGACCAATTCCTCTTGTGCGTCTAAAAACTGATAACCAATAGGCATACGCTCAGCATCAAAATGCGCGCTATTAAACGCCACTATTTTTTGACGAAGCGCCTGATTTAAGCAATCGTCATTATTTGCATATAATTGATACATTAACGCCTCTAATATTTATAAAATTAAAAATTATTAAACCAACAGCTGCTTATAAAAATGCATATTCTGTAGCGCCTAACACTAAATTTATAGCTATTTACCCACCTTCAGTAATGTTTACTTGGCAGCTTTGCTATAATCTGCTGCACACTTTTGCCAATGACTAACAGCAACCATTTATGAGCACCAAAATTCGACTCGCTAAATACATTGCCCATGCTGGTGTTTGCTCGCGTAAACAAGCCTCACGCTTAATTGACGAAGGTGCAGTGATAGTAAATAACCGCCCGGCTAATCATATTGACCATGTTGATGAGCAAGACCAAATAACAGTTAACGGGCAAATTATTAAAGGCACTGCTGAGTTAATTTATTTTGCTTATCATAAGCCTGTAGGTATTGACTGCAAGCTTGATCAGAATGACCCTGCTAGCCTTTATCACCACCTGCCTACTATTACGCGGGTTTACCCTATTGGCCGTCTTGATAAAGACTCCCGTGGCTTGCTTATATTAACCAACGATGGTGAGTTGTGTAACCAACTAATTCATCCCGACTTCCACCAGCCAAAACGTTACTTAGTTAGCGTTAATAAAAGCATTGATGCCGAGTTTTGTACAAAAATGGCCGCAGGTGTACCGGTAGATAAGCAAATAACCTTGCCCTGTAGCGTTGAAAAAATAGCAGACAAACAATTTAGTATTATTTTAAAGCAAGGGCTTAATAGGCAAATTAGAAAAATGGCACACTATTGTGGTTACAAGGTAATTGACTTGTATCGCGAGCAAATTAGCGAGCTAACCCTGCAAACGCTAAACCTTGCCCAAGGGCAATATATTGCAATTAATAAAAGCGATATTATAAAGTAAGCGCCTTTTAAAACGCTTTGGGGTTTTAAAATAAATTTAAAAGCTCACTGCAATCATTGCAATAGCTGTACTTATACCAACAAACCACATAATTGAGCGCATAATATCTAGGTTAAGGTAGTAAAAAGCACAAAATAAAACACGCGCTACAATGTGGCTCATCGCCAAGGTTTCGGTTACCGCATTAACATTATTAGTGCCTAATACCACCGCAAGTGCAACGGCAAATACTGCTAACGACTCAAAACAGTTTTGGTGTGCAGCTAAAGCGCGCGCTCCTAAACCGGTTAATTGAGTTTGTTGTTGGCGCGGATGCTTGTTGTCGTAGCCGCCCAATTTATTAAGTTCGATTACTGCGGGTATTCTTGCTAAATAAGGCATTACAACGGCCAATAAAGCACAAGCGATTAAAATAGTCATAGTACGGTTCTTTGTTATTGTTAATTATTTAAAATAACACACCCACTATAAAAAAGCCGCCAGATAAGCGCCTGACGGCTAAACAGTAACATCAAGCCAACTATAAACTAATTTACGGCAGTTAAACTGCGGCATATTGTCGCAGCTGAGCCTAAAGCACTATCGCTTTACTTTGTATACCTTGTTAACTTATCGCCCTCTATTATTTTTGTATTGTTATTATGACTTGGGTATTTTTCACTTTTTTAGCCGCTTTTATGCAGGCGTGGCGCAATGCACTACAAAGTAAGTTAAGTAGTAATGTGAGCGTAGCTGGCGTTACTCTATCGCGTTTTATTGTTGCAGGCCCTATTGCTGCTGTGTATTTGTATGGTTTATATCAATACCAAGATACCGCTATGCCTAGTTTTAATAATGCTTTTTGGGGCTTTATTATTGGCGCAAGTATTATGCAAATTCTTGCTACTGGCTTAATGGTTAAATTATTTAAAATGAATAATTACGCTGTGGGCGCTGGGCTTGCAAAAAGTGAGGCTTTGGTTGCCGCTATTTTAGGAGTATTATTTTTTGGCTCGGCGTTAACCTTATTGGGTTGGTTGGGGGTATTTTTAGGGGCTATTGCCGTACTGCTAATGAGCGGTATAACCAGCATTAAACGCTTCGATGCCAAAACAGCTTTATTAGGGCTTGCGTGCGGTACTTGCTTTGCGCTTACTTCATTATGGGTACGTGAGGGCAGTTTAAATTCAGGGCTATTATTTCCTCACTCTGCTGCTTGGGTACTGCTTTTTGTTATTAGCTTACAAACTCTAATATTGCTGGGTTATTTATTATTAAAAGAGCCACACACCCTCAGTAAACTTTGGCAATATAAAAGCACAACTGTTGCGATTAGTATTTTTAGCTGTGTGGGCTCTATTGGCTGGTTTAGCGCCATGAGCTTGCAGCATGTTGCCTATGTAAAAACGCTTGGCCAAATAGAGGTGTTTTTTACCATACTCATTGCCGTACTGTGGCTAAAACAACCGCTTAAAAAACAAGACAGCGCCGGGTTATTACTCATTGCTGTTGCCGCTATTTTAGTCATGCTGCCCAATTAATTACTGGCAAAAAAAGCGCAGGCTTTTAATCCTGCGCTTTTTTTGATTAAACCGCGTTGAGTTTACTTTTTAATGACTTATTTTAAGTGTGATCACACCGCAAATAATCATTAAGACACCGGCAATACGGCCAAAAGTGGCGGTATCACCATAAAACAAAATGCCCACAATAAATGTGCCAGCAGCGCCAATGCCTGTCCATACCGCATAAGATGTACCCATAGGAATATCACGTTGAGCTAGCCACAACATAAAACCACTAACCACCATAAATGCAACCGCAATGCCAATACCTAACCAGCGGCTGTCACTTTGTTGCGAAATTTTTAAGCCTATTGGCCAGCCAATTTCAAGCAAGCCCGCAATTATTAAATACATCCAAGCCACTTAAAGCACTCACTCTATTAAAAATTTGCGGTATTTTAGCGAGCTAATTTATTCATTAACAGCAATAAACAAGATTAATGATAATTAACCAGCTCACACTTTAATAAGCTACCTATTTTGTAGTGATTAAAAGCTACTTTTTTGCTTATCCGCACTAACCTTTTTATCGTCACTCACTTTTTTTAGCATTATGTCGTATAAATCTTCACGTCGATCTTTTAAGTTACGTACTGTCCCTTCACTGTGAAGAATTTTTAATTTATCCATATCAAGGTCACTAAATAACAACATTTCGGTATTAGTGGTTGCCTCATTGAGTGTTGCATCATGTGGGAATGAAAAGTCAGACGGTGTAAGTACTGCCGATTGTGCAAACTGTACATCTAGGCTTTCTACTTCTGGTAAGTTACCAACAGAGCCTGCTATAACCACATAACATTCGTTTTCAATAGCGCGTGCTTGAGCACAATGACGTACCCGTAAATAGCTATTTTTAGTATCAGTCCAAAAAGGTACAAATAAAATTTCTAAGCCTTCTTTGGCCATAATTCTAGATAGTTCTGGAAACTCAACATCGTAACAAATTTGAATACCAACACGCCCTGCATCAGTTTCAAATACCGCTATTTTGTCGCCGCCTTGAATAACCCAGTCATTTTGCTCATGCGGGGTAATATGAATTTTACGTTGCTCATCTATTTTACCGCTGCGGTGACATAAATAACTGACGTTATAAATTTTATCCCCGTCGGCTACTGGCATTGAGCCGGTAATAATATTGGCATTGTATTCAATTGCCATACGCGACATAGCATTTTTAAAGGTTTCTGTGTACTCGGCTAAATTGCGGATCGCTTCGGTTTGATTAACTTGCTCAGTTAACCCCATTAGCGGGGCATTAAAAAACTCAGGGAATAAAATAAAGTCACTTTGATAATCAGAAACCGTATCAACAAAATACTCGACCTGCTTGAGCATTTCCTCTACCGACTCCACCTTACGCATTTGCCACTGCACCGCACCTACACGCACAATCGACTTTACGATATTAATAACGGTGTCGGTTGGTTCGTACAATATGTTATTCCACTCCAGTAATGTGGCATAACCTACTGATTCTTGATCTTCGGGTAAATACTTTTTAAGTAAGCGTTTAACTTGAAAATCGTTTGCTAGCTGAAAACTTAAGATAGGATCGTACAGCTCTTTTTGATCTACTTTAGCTATATATTCCATTGGGGTCATTTCATTACTGTGATTGTAATAACGCGGAATACGACCACCCGCTAAAATAGCGCGTAAGTTGTATTGGCGGCACAATTCTTTTCGGGCATCGTACAGCCTACGCCCAAGGCGCATACCTCTGTGCGTTTCGCTAATCGCAACATCTAAGCCATACAGTGCATCGCCAGCGGTATCACTAAATACGCGGTCATGACCATCGGCTATGTCTTCATAGGTATGGGGGTTAGAAAAGCGGGCATAGTCTACTTGCACGCTTAATGCTAAGCCTACCAGCACACCATCATCCACAATGCCTATTTGCCCTTCTGGAAACTGGTCTATTAATCTAAAAATTGTATGGCTAGGCCATGCACCACCTAAATCTGGGTATGCTTGATCCATCAAGGTTTTAATTTGTGGGTATTGCTCTTTAGTTAAATTACAAATTTCGAGATGGGTTTTTTCTACCGTCATACACAACTCCTTGAGGAATGGGGAATAAAAAAGCCGAACATGCGCCCAGCTTAATAAAATAGTTGATGTGCTATTACTTAATTCATTTTTATTGTTTTAAACTACGATAAAAAAGTGTAGTTACACGCTCTTTAGGTAACCAGCTAGCGTATTCAAGGCCAAGCTCTGCCAATGGGTCGGCGTTAAGTACTTGCTCTAAGCTTGCCTTGTTTTGCATTGCTTTAAGCATAACATCTTTGGCTTTTTGCACCAGCTTACGATACACCACCAGCCCTGAACGATCGCTTAGCGGACCATGTCCTGGGATCACTTTTGTATTATCGTCAATTTGTTTCACTACGTCATCTACAGCCGCTAAAATACCATCAACACTGCCACCACTGTCTACGTCTACAAACGGTAAGCTGCCAAAGTTAAAGAAAATGTCGCCCATGTGTACAATGTTAGCCTTGTTAAAAAATATGACTGCGTCACCGTCAGTATGTGCATGCTGATAATGCATTACATGAGCATGCTCGTTGTTAAAGTGCAGCTTTAAATCGTGGCTAAAACTAATCCGCGGTAAAAAATCTGACCCTTCACCATGCTCCGCTACTAAGCGCTTATGCACATTATCGTGAGCAATAACGTGGGCACCTGCTTTAGCAAAATTTTCGTTGCCTCCGGTGTGGTCGCCATGATGATGGGTGTTAATTACAAACTCAGTACTGCCGGGCTGTAAATCGCTAATCGTTTTTTTAATATCGCTTGAAAGCTTGGCAAATTGATCATCAATAATATAAATACCATCGTCGCCGACACTTACAGCAATATTGCCTCCTTGACCAAGTAACATATAAATATGCTCGCTCAGTTTTTGCGTTTTAACTACACTTTCATCGGCATAAGCCGCACTACTTAACAACAAGCCAGTGATTAATACGGGAAGTAATTTTTTCATTTTAGTGCTCACTTATATTTATAATTAATTATCGTCTATTTATGAAGAATAATTACACGACATAGACCCTGCCTTACCTAAAAACCAAACATACGGCTGTAAATTTAATCTCGAAAGATAAACAAGCTCTAGCTTAGTTCACTAAACAGCTACTTGCCTTTTGGCGATATTATTATTTGATGTACTAGCGCTTGTGGTAATAATGGCGTGTTTTCTGCATTAATATATTGACTAAAACCGGCACGATAAAAGTTTGATAACGGGTGCCCAGACTGCCCGCCAGGTACGGTTAAAATGGCGTTTTCTAAATGTCCTGGCTGTACAATAAAGCGCTGTGAAGCACCAAAGCTACGCCCCTGCACTGCTGGCATGTAACTATCACCAAACCCTGGCGTTTTTGGCATATTTAAAAAGCGGGCAAGTATTGGTACTTGTTTAGCAAACGGATGCTCTATAACCAGCTCGTTTACTTTGCCCCACTGCCAGCCTTGAATGTTATTACCGTATTGCGTACTGAGTTTAGCAATAGTTTGACTAAATGCCCCCTGCAGCTGCTGCTCCCAAGTTGAAAATTGTGGATTGAGCCAACTGCTTGGTTGCGCGTTAATAAGCTGCCAAACTGCCGGTTCTAAGTCACGCCTTACGTAGCTCAACGTGCCATTTTTCTCACTTAAGCTTTGCTGCAACGTACTAAAGGTAATATTAATCACTTCATCGCGATAATGCTTTACCAAGGTATAACCTACTGAGCTTGCACACGCGCACTGCTGCCAGTTTTCAACAGCGCTAATATACGCGGCGTTATTACCTTCATCGGCTTTGAGTTGCTTGAGCAATAAAGCGTGCCAAGGAATTAAAAATCGTGCTTGGTTATCAAGCTGTAATTGATAAAAATCATCTTCAACAAATTTTTGTTTTTCAAACAAGCGGTCGCGCACTTGTGTTGCACGCGCGCCAAGTGAATAGCCGCCGTTACCAAAGCGCTCGTTATCTTGGGCACTTACGACCCGTGAGTTTGCAGTCCATATTCGTCCACTTACTGGGTTTTTAACCACGGGGCGCTGCGCTTCATTTTGCAACCAAAGCGGCGAGTAATCAGTACTTTTCACACTAAGCTCGCTGGGTGTTTTACGTCCAGGAATTCCCCCCATTAACTTCCATGCGGCACTGCCTTGGCTATCAACTACAATTAAATTTTGTACCGGAATACCTACATCGCTGGCTATAGCTAGGGCATCATCAACTTCAGTTGCCTGTTCGAGCTGTAATAATTGCATGTTAACCGCATAACTTTGATGCGCCGCCCAGCTCAGTGCATAAGCTTGCCCGTTAATATATTTTACCGGACCATATTCGCTCAGGGTAAGTGTGTAAGTTTCGGCTTCATTATTCGGTAATGCAATTTGCTCATCTACTTGCCACGTTTTATCGTTACTTGTAAGCGCAACCCAATCCGCGGTATCAATATAACCATTGGTAAACCCCCATGCGATATGATTATTAGTGCCCACTACAATAGCTGGCGCACCCGGTAGCGACACGCCTGTAACTTGGGTTTTTACATTATTATGTACATAATTTAATTGCGCTTTGTACCAAATAACAGGCACCGCCATTGCTAGGTGCATGTCATCAGAGAGCATAGCAGCTCCGGTTGTAGTTAATGCGCCGGTAACTGCCCAGTTATTACTGCCGCGCTCTTGGCTTGCTGCAAAAGAATTAAATACATACATTGCTGATGATGATTGCACAGTGGATGATTGCTGCGTTTGTTGCTTGGGTATTGGTAGCTTAGGTATGCCTGCGCTGTAGGGTGCTAATTGGCTGCCATCAAGCGCAGCTTGGTATTGACTAGGTTGCGTTAAAAATTTGAGCATATGTTTGCCGTATTGCTGCTCAATTTGAATTAATGCTTGGTCGCGCTCAAAGGTGGCACTTTGTAAATCAAGATACATACTAAAAATTATTAATAGGCTATCTTCGCTTTGCCATGGTTTTTGCTGTACACCAGTGAGTAAGTATTCAAAGCTTGAGTAACCTATTTGCGCTAATCCTTCGTTAACCCCTTGAGCGTAGCTTTTAAGCAATTGCTTATCCGACTTAGGAAGGTTTTTTAAAATAACTTGGCTGCGTTTACGCAATTGATGAAAACGCATTTTTTTATCTAGTGCTAGCGCCGCCTTACCAAAAATTTCGCTCAACTCACCGGCGGCATTACGCCTCAGTAAGTCCATTTGAAAAAACCGGTCTTGCCCATGCGCATACCCCAAACCATAAGCGGCATCGTTGTGGCTTTGTGCTTTGATAACAGCTTGACCAAGTACGTCGCGCGAAATAATGACCGGCTCATTAATCGCTTCGCTATGACCTTTGCCGTCAAGCGCTGGTAAACTCAAACTAAGTACACCATAAACAACCGCAGTACCGGCCAGCCCTAAAACCACTACTAACAGCAGCAAGCGCTTGATTACTTTAAACATCCAGCTATCCTTTAAAAATTCTAATAAAGTATTATTAACATATATTTACTATCCTTCTATTAAAAAGTCATATTCTGCGGCGCAAAGGATGAAATAAACCTCAAAATCCACGATAATAGCTAATCCACATATTGTGCAGCCCTAGTTGAGATGAGTATGACTGATAAAACATTTATAAAAGGTAAAGACCGCGATTTAGAATCGTCGATCTCTACTATGCAAAATAAGCTAAAAGCCCTTAATATTAATATTGAGGAAGCGTTATGGCTTAACCCTGTAGCTAACTGTTATTCGGTACATATTCGTGACCAAGACTGTGGCGTAATGTTTACCAATGGTAAAGGCGCAAACGACAAAGCATCGTTAGCTTCGGCATTAGGCGAATACTTTGAACGCTTAAGCTGTAACTACTTTTTTGCTGACTTTTATTTAGGTGAAGAATTTGCCCATGCAGAGTTTACCCATTACCCAACCGAAAAGTGGTTTACAGTAACAAACGATGAAGTGCCTGAGGGCATTATGGATGAAAGCTTATGGGACTACTTTGACCCAGAGCGCGAACTTAATGCATCGCACCTTTTCGATTTTAACTCTGGTAATGTTAAGCGTGGTATTTGTACTGTGCCATACACCCGCCAAAGCGATAACCAAGATGTGTATATTCCGGTTAACGTTATTGGTAATATTTTTGTATCTAACGGTATGAGTGCCGGCAATACTAAATTTGAAGCACGCGTACAAGGCTTATCCGAAGTATTTGAACGCGCTATAAAAAGCCGCATTATTACTGAGGGCTTGTGTCTGCCTATCGTGCCTGAAGAAGTAGTTAAGCTGTACCCTAAAATTCATGAAGCGTGTGAAGAGTTACGCAGCCATGGTTTTCATTTACGTATTGCCGATGCCTCTCTAGGCGGTAAATACCCAGTAATGAGCGTTACCCTTATTCACCCAGCTGATGGCTCTGTATTTGCTTCTTTTGGTGCTCACCCATCATTTGAAGTGGCACTTGAGCGTACCGTAACAGAACTATTACAAGGTCGTCGTTTAGATCAACTTGATGTGTTTCAACCTGCTACTTTTGATAATGATGAAGTTGCCTCTCCAGAAAACACTGAACTGCACTTTATTGATTCTAGCGGCTTAATTTCTCATGACTTTTTCCGCGCAAAAGCCGACTTTGACTTTGTGCATTGGGACTTTAGCGGCACAACTGAGCAAGAATATAACTTTTGTACCGACTTAATCCATAGCATGGGGCATGATATTTACATCATGGATTACACTCACTTAAACGTATATGCATGTCGTATTTTAGTCCCTGGTATGTCAGACATTTACCCAGTTGATGAACTAATTTGGCGTAACAACAACGAAGGCGCTAAGTTCCGCGAAACATTTTTATCACTTGATCAGTACGACGTTGAGCAATGGATGGAAATTTATGACTCACTAGAGGAAGCGGGCCATAGCGATATCATTCGCGCTGCCGAGTTTATTGGTTTAGTAACCGACCCTGATACATCTTGGGATACGCTGCGTATTGGTGAACTAAAAGCGCACCTTTGCCTAGCCGCAGGTAACGAAGAAGCCATTGATTGGGTTGACTGGATATTACATACCGGGCAAGTAAACGAAGATGCAATGCGTCACTTTCGCTGTTTAAAAGCTATTTTAGAAATAAAATACGATGACGAACGCGAATATGCAGACTATCAAGATGCATTAGGCTTAATGTTTGGTACTGCCAATGTAACGCTAGCAATTGAAATAGCCGAAGGTCGTAAATTATTTAACGGTTTAACCTTCCCAGGCTTATCGCTTACTGGCTTTACAAAGCATGCCGCATTACTTGATGGTTATCGCAAACTCCATGTAGCTAAACAGCAGCATTGGGCACGCGAGGTTAGCGACTCGTAATTTAGTTAAACTATTAATTGTGAACTACCCACCGACGCCACTACGTGTCGATCAATGGGCTTCTACAGTCTAGCTTATGAATGCTAGGCTGCTTCTTTTTTTCTCAGATCCAACAGCAAACTTCGATAGCTCGAAGACTTTCATTTTATTAGCTGCTTTCCGCTGAAAAGTGGGATTAACCCTTCCGACGATTCCAGCCGCTATTAAGTCTAACTCACCTGTGTTCGCTATGCTTTTAGCCGCTGAAAGGTCCCGATTTTGATGCACTCCGCAAGCCACACAAATGAAATGTCTATCGTTCAATGTTAAAACATGGTGCTGGCCGCATTCTGCGCAAATCCCAGTCGATTTTTCAAATCGACCAATTTCATGATAGAGCTTGCCTTCAAGCTCAGCCTTGTATTTTGAAAGCTGAGTTATCAGAGCCATCACATTGTCAGCTACCATACTGCCATTGAATTTTTGCATCGCTTTTACGTTTAAATCTTCAAACACTAAAATGTCATTTTCATTGGTTATCTGTCGTGAGATTTGGTGTGCAAAGTCGAGCCTTTGCCTTGAGATCTTACCGTGTAATTTATTGATGCGTTGTCTTGTTTTGTGCCAGCGATTTGAGCCTTTATTTCGGCGGGCAAGCTGACGTTGCAATTGATTTAATTTGGCTTTTGATTGCGTTAAAAACTTTGGATTGTCGGCCACGTAGCCGTTCGAGCCAACTACCGTTTGCTTTGAGTTAATGTCAAAACCTGTGATTGTTTTTAAAACGCGAAGCGCTGTTTTGCACTCCACTTCTTGAGTAATACTGCATTCCCATTTACCGTGGCGAAACTGAACAGTTACCGTTTTGATTTTGCTAGCCAGTTCGCGATGTAAAATGATAGGCACTTTACCAACTTTTGGAATACTGATAGTGCCATCTTCAATACGGATGCAATTAGAATTGTTTACCGCTCGAAATGAATCGTTGTGAAGTTTTTTCTTTTTGTATGAGATTTTATGCTTTGGAAAGCGCTGCAAACGGCCTTTCGAGATTGCGTTCTTTAACGCTGTTTCTAAGTCGCGAGCAACTTGCTGAGCTGCTGCCGAGTCAAAAGACTTAATCCACGTAAACTCTTCAAAAGGCTTTATTTCCTTAAGAAGCGAGGCCATATCATTGTAGAACAAGAATGTTTTATCGAACTCATATCGACGCATATTTTCAGACAGTAATAAGTTCCAAATACCACGCGCAGTCGCGCCAAACTCTATGAGTTTAGCTTCTTGTTCTGGTGTAGGATTCAGTCTGTAATTGTATCTAAGCGTCTTTTTCATACACTGTATAGACTACTGTATATGAAAGGGTTGTCAAGATCGAATATGAAACTAAATCACACTGCAAATATCTAATAGCGTTACATTTAATCTTAGTTGTGAAATATAGAAGGCAATTGCTACAAGGTAACTTAGGTGAATTTGTAAAACAAAAAATTTCTGAAATTGCAGAGCGCTCAGAATTTAATATTGAAGAGATCGAGGTAGACAAAGATCATATACACATATTGCTTACGATTTCCCCGACCATTTGTGTTGCGAGTTATGTTCGTAGAATTAAACAATCAACGACACAAAGCCTATGGTCGAGATTTAAGTGGTTGAAAAAGCAATTCTGGATTGAGAAAACCTTTTGGTCTGACGGGTATTTTGTTTGCTCAGTAGGAAATGCTTCTGCTGATACAATTCGAAAATACATTCAAAAATCAGGGCTAGTTATTCCGATTCATCCCATCGACGCCGCTTCGCGTCGATCAATGGGTTTTCTCGGAAGGATTCGATAAAATTAACCAAGTTGTTGCTGGGGCTTTATTAAAACAAGCCGGTATTTCATTTGATATTGCTGAAAACGGATGTGAGGCGATAAAGCAACTAAATGAGCAACCCGCTAATACTTACCAGTTAATTTTAATGGACTGCCAAATGCCTGAAATGGACGGCTACCAAGCAACTAAAGCGATTAGAAATGGCGACTCGGGTAAGCATTATCAAAACATAACTATTATTGCTTTAACTGCCAATGCAATGCAGGGAGACAAAGAAAAGTGCTTAGCAGCGGGTATGAATGATTACTTAAGTAAGCCACTCGATTTTAGTGCACTGCACCCTAAACTTCAGCAATGGCTTGGCACTCAATAAAAGTGTAAGCTAATCATATAGTTTATTAGTTGAGATGAGTTATGCAATTATCAGCAAATCAACAGCGTATTATTGGCTGTTTACTAGAAAAGCAAAGTACAACTCCCGAACACTACCCTTTGTCGTTAAATGCGCTAACTAATGCGTGTAATCAAAAATCAAATCGTGCACCGGTTTTAAACTTAACCGACAGCGAAGTGCAAATTGCACTCGATGAATTAATAAATGCCCGACTGGTTACCATTGATGAAGGGCTTTCTGGGCGAGTAAATAAATACGACCACCGTTTTTGTAACACCGAGTTTAGTAGCTTAAAATTTAGTGCGCAGCAGCGCGCAATTATTTGCTTGTTACTGTTACGGGGTGCACAAACTCCCGGAGAATTAAAAACGCGATGCGCACGATTAGCAAATTTTAATAGTGTAGATGACGTTGAGCTTGCACTTAATAAATTAATTGAAAATGACATAATAACCAAACTCGCGCGCGAATCGGGTAAACGTGACTGTCGTTATATGCATTTGCTTGGCGAGCAGCCAATAAGTGAAATAACACGCCCTGCAGAGCAAACGACTGATGAGTTAAAAAGTGAAGAACTCAATGAGTTACTCGCCGAAGTAGACGAGTTAAAAACCGAGTTACAAAAAATTAAAGCTCACTTAGGGCTTTAATTTGTTAGCCCTAAATCACATAATACAAGTGCTCTGCTGAGCGAAATAATTATTTAACCCTAAGGAGTTGGCCATGCGCGCCGAGATTATGGCTGCAATGAAAGTGCAGCCAGTTATTGATGTAAATGCTGAAATTAGCCGTCGTGTTAACTTTATTAAAGCCCGCTTAATAGCAGCCCATGCAACGTCTTTGGTATTAGGTATTAGTGGTGGAGTCGACTCTTCAGTGTGCGGTCGTTTATGCCAACTTGCTGTTAATGAACTTAACCAAGAGCAAAGCACTACTGATTATAAATTTGTTGCGGTACGCTTACCTTACGGTGTGCAAGCCGACGAAAATGAAGCGCAACTAGCGGTTGATTTTATTCAACCTAGCAGCCGCATGACGGTAAATATTAAGCCCGCAACCGATGCGCTACACGAACAAACAATGGCGGCTATTGTTGGTAACGGTGAATCACTCCCTGAGCAAGAAAAAATTGATTTTATTAAGGGTAATGTTAAAGCCCGTCAACGCATGATTGCACAATACGAAATTGCTGCATTTTGCCAAGGTTTAGTAGTTGGCACCGATCACAGTGCCGAGAATATTACCGGCTTTTATACCAAGTTTGGTGATGGCGCTTGTGACCTTGCACCGCTTTTTGGCTTATCTAAACGCCAAGTGCGCGCTTTAGGTAGTACATTAGGTGCTTCGTCTGTATTAGTTAATAAAGCACCTACCGCAGATTTAGAAAGTGATCGCCCAGGACTTACCGACGAAGAAGCGTTAGGTTTAAGTTATGAGCAAATTGATGACTTTTTAGAAGGTAAACCGGTTACGCAACAGGTTGAACAAACACTTAGCGCTATTTATCAGCGTACGCAACATAAGCGTCAACCAGTGCCAACTATATACGATGAGCTTTAATACAGTAATTATCGTACGATACCTTAGTAATTTGACTGATCGACCGCTTAAAGTATTACGTAAGATTTTAATTAAATTGGTATTAACGCTGATCCCCTGCCAAAAGAGAGCTTTGTAGTATATATGACACCACCGATTTTAATTACAGGTGCTGGGCAACGCATTGGCCTTGCTTTAGCTAAACATTTTATTGCACAAGGGCAGCCGATAATTATTACCTATCGTACTCGCCACGCTGCAGTTGATTTACTGGAGCAGCAGGGCGCTGTATGCATTTATGCAGACTTTAGTACTGATGATGGTATTAGCACTTTTATTAAAGCACTTAAAGAGCATACCAACTCACTACGCGCTATTTTGCATAATGCTTCCAGTTGGGACTGCGAAGCTAATAACGCCAACTTTGCGCAACTGTTTGACAATATGATGCGAATTCATGCAAAAACACCTTATTTAATTAATTTACTGTGTGCAGAGTTATTACTAAATTATCAAACTGAGATGAATACTCCCGCAGATATTATTCATCTTACCGATTACGTAGTAGAAACAGGTAGCCCAAAACATGTCGCTTATGCAGCAAGTAAAGCAGCGCTTGATAACTTAACTAAGTCGTTCAGCGCCAAGTACGCACCTAATATTAAAGTAAATTCGGTTGCACCATCGTTAATTATTTTTAATGAGCATGATGATGAACAATATCGTGCTAAAACGCTGAAAAAGTCATTAATGGGTATCGAACCAGGATGCCAAGAAATAATCAATAGTATTGATTTACTATTACATAGCCACTACATCACAGGCCGCGCTATACCTGTAGATGGTGGTCGGCATTTAAAGTAAACCAAACTAAATTAACTGAGAAATTTATGCATAACGAATTAAAACAAAGCTATGAAAATATTATTACCGCTGTAGGGGAAGATCCTAACAGAGAAGGCTTACTCGACACGCCAAAACGTGCTGCTAAAGCAATGGAATACCTAACTCAAGGGTATCGTCAAACATTAGAAGAAATTACTAATAACGCAGTATTTACCTCAGATGCAGACGACATGGTATTAGTACAAGACATAGAGCTTTATTCTATGTGTGAGCATCATTTATTACCTTTTACTGGCCGTTGTCATATTGCTTATATTCCCAATGGTAAAGTATTGGGACTGTCTAAGTTTGCCCGTATTGTTGACATGTTTGCCCGTCGTTTTCAAATTCAAGAGCAACTAACTCATCAAATTGCTAAAGCCGTTGAAGAAGTAACGGGTGCAACCGGGGTTGGCGTAATTGTTGAAGCCAAACATATGTGTATGATGATGCGCGGCGTAGAAAAGCAAAACTCAAGTATGCGTACCTCTGTAATGCTGGGTAACTTTAGAGCCGATCCAAAAACACGTAATGAGTTTTTGCAGCTAATAAAAGGCTAACTTATGGCTAATGCAATTATTAACGTAACCAATTTACGACTGCGTACTTTTATTGGCTTTAACCAAGAAGAGCGCGAGAAAAAGCAGGATGTAGTGATTAACTTAGAAATTCATTACCCTGCACACGACGCCTGTAAAACCGATGAAGTAGATCAAGCACTAAACTACAAAGTAATTACCAAAGAAGTAATCACTTTAGTAGAACAAGGCGACTTTTTATTACTCGAAAAACTGGTTGCTGAAATTCTTGCTGTTTGTCATTCACACCCAAGTGTTCATTATGCTAAGGCTCGCGTAGATAAACCGCATGCATTACGCTTTGCCGATTCTGTGTCTTTGACGTTAGATTGGGCTAAATAATACGTGTGGATCAATTGATTTAGAATAAATAAGAAAGCTTAAATAAGCTTTTCGACACCTAAGGTAAGGGCGATAACGGCTAAGTAGCGTGCCCCCTTACCTAGTGTTACCAACAATAAAAACGTACTAAAACACACTTTAAATATTCCCCCTATTACGGTAAGCGGATCGCCAACTATAGGTAGCCAGGCAAATAATAAACTATATACACCGTATTTATTAAACTGCTTTTGTGCTTTTTCAAGCCCCTGCTCTGACACTGGAAACCAGCTTTTATCTTTAAAGCGCAGTACTTGAGTACCCAACCAGTAATTAACGCAGCTCCCTAATACATTGCCCAAAGTGGCAGCTAGCCATAACAACAATAAATTTACTTTACCTTGGGTCATCATAGCTACCATTACCACCTCTGACGAGCTGGGCAATAAAGTAGCCGATATAAAAGCGCTAAAAAATAGCGTGAGATAAAGCATAGTATCCTTAACAATAGGAAGTAAATAAAAAAAAACCCAGCAAAAGCTGGGTTTAAAATACGCTATTAACAAACCGACATTGCTATTTTATCAAATTTAAACTCAACGGGTAGTCAAACTCTTTACCATCATTGGCTTTAACCGCGGCAATAACCACCATTACAAACGAAAATATAGCGACTATTGGCAGTAAAATTACACCAATAACAACAAACATTAAAAGAAAACACACAAAGTAAGCAATCATCATAGTGATTTGAAAGTTGAGTGCTTTTTTGCCATGAACATCAACAATCGGCATGTCATCTTTTTTTATTAACCACACAATTAACGGCCCAATTACAGAGCCTAATGGCACAATAAATCCAGACAAGGCACTTAAATGACAAAGCATTGCCCATGTGCGGTCATCTTTTTTGACGGGTTCCAGCTGTTGCTCATCATGCATAACGCTATCCTTATATTTACTATTTTTGCGTGAGTGTAAGTGTGTATTTCATAACTATAACTCAGTTTATAAACTTATTTAGCTAACTTAGTAATAAATTAAGGCATCACTTTTAAATGATGCCTTTAGCTTATTACTCAATGGTTGTACTTTGCTTACTCTTTAATACCCATTAAATCGAGCATAAATGCATAGTTTAGCGCGGTATCTTCTAAGCGCTTAAAGCGCCCTGATGCACCGCCATGCCCTGCTTCCATATCAATTTTAAACAGTAACTTATTGTCATCTGTTTTATAGTCACGCAGCTTAGCAACCCACTTTGCTGGCTCAAAATACTGTACTTGCGAGTCGTGCAGACCCGTAGTTACTAGCATATTAGGGTACGCTTGCTTAGACACTTGATCGTACGGTGAGTAAGATAGCATGTACTCATAGTATTCTTTTTCATTTGGGTTTCCCCACTCACCATATTCGTTAGTTGTTAGTGGAATACTTTCATCAAGCATGGTTGTAACCACATCCACAAAAGGTACTGCGGCAACCATACCTTTGTAAAGTTCAGGAGCTTGGTTTGCTACTGCGCCCATTAATAAGCCACCAGCGCTACCGCCTTGGGCAAATATTTTGTCTTTAGCGCCATACTTTTGCTCTACCAGTGCTTTAGTCACATCTATAAAGTCATTAAACGTATTCTTTTTAGTAAGTAATTTACCATCGTCATACCAAGGACGACCTAACATTTGCGAGCCTCGAACATGGGCAATAGAAAACACAAAACCACGATCAAGCAAACTTAAACGCGCGCTTGAAAAAGTTGGATCCATAGTGGCGCCATACGAGCCATAACCATATTGTAGCAATGGGTTCGTCGCATCTTTTTTAAATTTATCTTTACGGTAAACTAAGCTTACGGGTACTTTTACACCATCGCGGGCGTTAATAAATATACGTTCAGATGCGTAATTATCAACATTAAAGTTGCCTAGCACAGCTTGTTGTTTTAAAAGCGTTTTATCCGTTGTTTTTAGGTTTATATCGTAAGATGAACCCGGCGTGGTCATGCTCGTATAGTAAACACGTAACTTATTGCTGTTTATATCGTTATTACCATAAGCACTAATAGTGTAGGCACTGTCGTTAAAAGATAATAACTGCTCTTGATTAGTGCTTAAATTGCGTATTATTTGTCGCGATTGCCCCATTTCACGCTGTTGGTAAACCAAATAGTCATTAAATAACTCTATCCCTTCTAGCTTTATATCATCACGTGCTGGGATCAGCGTTTGCCAGTTTGCTTGATCATGTGCTTTATTAATAGCGACTTTCATTAGCTGAAAATTAACCGCATTTAAATTAGTGACAATATAATAACTCTCACCTAATTTAGAAATACTATACTCAAGATTCGCTTGGCGTTTAATTAAGCGTTGAGGCATTGCTTTAACGTTATTTGCGCTAAGCACCGACATACCTGATGCAGTGCTACTACTGTGCCAAATATAAATTTCAGTACCGTCTTTGCTTTTACTTAACCCTGTGTAATAGCTTGAGTCTGTTTCTTCGTAAACTAGTTCGTCATTGGCCTGCGGCGTACCTAAAGTATGGCGATAAACCTGGTAGCCTAACAAAGTCTGTAAGTCTTTTTTAATGTAATACAGTGTTTTGTTATCGTTTGCCCAAACAAGGTTACCACTTGTGCCTTCAAGCGTATCTTCGAGTAGCCTCCCGGTGCTTAAATCTTTAATTTTAACGGTATAAATACGTCTACTGAGAGTATCTTCACCGTAAGCCATTAAGTTACCGTTTGGACTCACATCTAAACCACTTACAGCATAATAGTCATGAGCCTTAGCAAGTTCATTTACATCTAAAATAACCTGTTGGTTAGTTCCTGAAAAGTCACTGCTACGCACATAAGTAGTGTACTCGTTATTGCCACGAGTTTGCGACGAGTAATAATAATCACCTTTTTTTATCGGTACTGAATCGTCATCTTTTTGAATACGCCCTTTAAGCTCGGCAAAAAGTTTAGCTTGCTGCGCTTGAGTATGAGCAAGCATGGTATTTGTATAGCTATTTTCAGCCTCAAGGTAACTAATAACATCGGCTGCTTTGCGTTCATCGTCACGCAGCCAATAGTAATTATCAATGCGGGTATCGCCATGAATAGTCATGGCGTGCGGTACTTTTTTAGCTATAGGTGCAACAACTTGAGGTAACTGCTCTGCTGTAGTACTTATAACGTTTGTTTGGACTGCTTCGGGCGCCTGATTGCAGCCACTTAAAATAGCTAAAGATGATATAGCTAGAACACAAGGGATATGTTTCATAAGATAAAGCCTTTACTTTAGTGAAGCTAAATAAAAAGGGAGCCGAAGCTCCCTCTAAGTAACAATTAAGTTATAAGCTTACTTTTGCTTACGACGACGCATAAATGCAAGCGGCGCAGTAAGTAATAACCAAGCTAATGAACCCGAAGATTTTTTCTCTGGCTCTGGTGTTACAACAACCGGTGGTGGTACTACTTTAGTAATACTAACCGTAACCATTGCAGGCTCTGATACATTACCACGCGTATCAATTGCCACTACTTGTATCTGGGCTGAAGAATCACCTGTCAGTAAAGCTGTGTTAGTAACAACAACTTGACCATCGGCATCAACACCCAAACCTTGGTGAGTATTTGACTGAACAAAGTACTCTGAAATAGCTAAATCAAACTCAGACTCTGTTACTGTTAAAGCACCTACAACGGTACCGTTTGCTGCATCTTCAGAAACAGTAAATTCACCACCAACAAGCGCTGGCGCTGAAACATCTGGAACCTCTAAATCAGCAGCTGCCATCACTTTAACAACATCTAAGCCTGAAGCCTGTGTTAGCGCAAATGGACCACTTGCTGTAACAACTGCTTTTTCACCTGGTTTAAGTGTTGTAACTGCTTCACCTGTTTCAAGCGAGGTAAATGCTACTTGAGGTTGCATACCAAATACAGTTGAACCTGTAACACTATCAGTTTCAGTAAATACACCACTTTGATATGCAGCATAACCCACAGATGCTTTAAAGTTCATCTGCTCGCCTAGTAGTGTCCCATCTATATTAAGTAGTTCAGAACAACCAGAGAAGGTAATGGTGTCCTCTCCCGCAGAGTGATAAAGCGGAGTACCCCACGCCCATGAATCATTACCCGCGCCATCTGTCTCACCAATTAGCGTACGGCTACGCCCAGGGAACGCTGTATCGCGGCCACGGTCGTTTAAGTTTGTCATAAACTGATCTGCTACACCGTCATTATCGGTATCAATTTCTAATCTGTAACCCGCTTGGAAGGTATGCGTTAGTGGGTCACGTAGTTGAATCGATGAGGTAACAAATATGCCTGAGTCACAAAACTCTGCATTAAACGCCGAGAAAGTAGTTGCTAGAATATTAAATTCAGCTTCTGCAAATGTTTTCTCAACACCCACTGCAACAATGCTTTCTGCTTGTGGCATAATTTCAGTTTGACCACTATTTGTAACAACAAGAGCCATTTCACTATCGACGATTTGCGATGAAACGCTTAGCTCAGTAGCAGCTTTAGGCATTGCATGATAAACAAGGTGTAAATCATGGTCAGTATCTGTGCTGGCATCATCAAACACCAAAGCACCATCAAACTCTACTGAGGTTAATGCTGCACTTCTTGCTGCAACTTCCTCTGCGCTAAATGGGTTATTTAGATTCCACTCTGGTAACTTAGCTGGATCAACGGTTAATACTACGTCAAAATTAATAGCTTGGCCTGCAGGAACAGTAATTGATGCAGGGAAATCCCAACTAATAGCCGCAGTATCTATATCGCTCTGGTAACGCGCTTCTGTACGTAAGTTATAAGTTTTAGCGTCAGCTGAGAAGTTCTTAACTGTTACCGTTTTAGTTAACGATGCAGTTTCTGTCATGCTTTCTAAGCCAAATGAAAGCGCTGCTTGCTTGGTATTAAACTTAGCGTTATTTACCCATGCAGCAACCGGTAAATTAACCGCTTTAGCTACATTAACTAAACCTGCGCCAATCATACTAATAGGTGCTAATTCTGAAGCAGGATTAATTGCTAACGGCTCGTTTGTTACATTTAAATTAGCCGCATTCATTATTGTTGCTTTAATTTCAAAGGCATTACGATCTGGATGTGCTTCACGAATCATCGCAACAGCACCAGCAGTAATTGGACCTGAAAAAGATGTACCTGAAACTGGGTTAGTACCAGTTTGAGTACCTGCTGCTGCAACATCAATACTAGTACCTGGTGCGGTAATTTCTGGTTTTAATAAACCATCCATTGAAGGACCACGAGATGAGAACGTAGCTACAGCGCCAGATGTAGTTTTAATGTCAATGCTAATATCAAATGTTGCCGGACCACCTGCTGCTAACTGTGCTTTTAAAGCCGCACCTGCAGCAAAATTAATGCCTACGTTTTTAATTGTTACAGCAGCATCAAAACCACCCATAGGAGCTGGTGTACCATCATCAGTATTGTTTGCAATCATCACAAACTCTGCACCATTTATTTGTGCGTTTAATACTTTGTCGGTAAATGCACAAGCACCACGGTCTATTAATACAGCTTTACCGGTAAAATCAACATCGGCGGCAAACGCAACACAACCATTTTGGTTAGCGTCTGGATAAACTAACTCAATGTCTGCACCTGTAATTGTATAAGCTTCTTGTGGACCAAAGCTTGATGGCTGAATATCACCTTCAACACCAGCAATAGTGCCTGTAGCAACACCTATTTCAGTTGTAGGGTGTGTCATTGCACCTACAGATAAGGCATTAGGTGTAGTACTTGGGCCGCCTATACGGAATGGGTTATCACCATCGTTACCCGCAGAAATAACCATATTAACGCCTAATTCAACAGCACGCTGAATTAAGTATTGTGTACCGCCGCCAGTATATGTGTCGCCAAACTCGCCACCAAGAGACATATTCATTACATCTACACGGTCAGAAATATCACCATCGCCATTAGGATCCATTGCGGCTTCTAGTGCTGCAGCCTGTGCGGCACTTGGACAACCGCCACCACATACAGAGTAAACATAAAGTTCAACGTCTGGCGCAATACCATTTACTGAGTTTGAAGATGAAGTACCATGGTTTGTTGGAGCCCCTGTTGCTGGAGAATTAGCAGGATCGTTCTCTATCGGATCAGCGTCTTCATTAATAAAGTCGTAACCACCTTTAACAACACCTTGAGGCCAAGCCACTGTAGTAGGATCGGCTTGCGCCGCTAAATATGCTTCAACTGTACCTGCCCCACCAAATGCTTGGTGAG
This sequence comes from Pseudoalteromonas sp. 19-MNA-CIBAN-0066, assembly GCF_040308705.1. Classification (NCBI taxonomy): domain Bacteria; kingdom Pseudomonadati; phylum Pseudomonadota; class Gammaproteobacteria; order Alteromonadales; family Pseudoalteromonadaceae; genus Pseudoalteromonas; species Pseudoalteromonas sp. 19-MNA-CIBAN-0066. The sequence goes on along the minus strand of NZ_JBEONZ010000016.1, from coordinate 28,395 downwards.
TGTAATCAATACCTGTATCTAATACCGCAACACGCTGACCTTTACCGCTTGCAATACCGTCTACAATAAGTGGTTTTGCATTAATATAGTCAGAGCTTGCTGCAACATGCAGTTCGCTATCGAACATAGGTAATACTTTTGCTACTCGTGAATCTTTAGCAATTTTAGCAAGTGCTTCAGCCGAAGCTTGAACGATTAACGTAGGTGCTAATATTTTGGTTTTACCAATTATTTTCGCATCAAAATCTAAGCTATTTAACTCAAGAGTCATAGTGTCTTGAAGTTGCTCTATGTTAGCTGTAATTTCACGATTATTTGATTGCTGGTAAGTACCTGCAACATAGGCGTCTACTGATGTTGTAGCGCGTAATACAATCATATGTGCCGATGGTTCTTTTTTATCTGCAACTTGTTCTTTTACTGCTTCAGCTTTTTGATAAGTAATATTAGCCGTAGGTAAGTTACTTGCACTTGCAAGTGTTGCAATAAATGCGCTTGAGACAGCAGTGGCAATTGCTGTTTTCTTTATTATATTTTTAGACATCATTTCCCCTAGGATAGGTTATGTATTATTGTATTTACTATATTCAACCATGGGCTTAAATATAAAACTTAAACCCATACGTGAGCAACACCTTAGTTACATTTAAGTTACAAGCAACACATAAAAACAGAGAAAACACTAGCAACAAACTGATTCCAAAGGGAAAAGAAAGAAATTAAGTTTGTGAATGATTGTAAACAACCAACACTTATTTTGAGATGTAAATGGATAACGAAGTAATTAATATTTTAAGCATGGCCAAAGTGATTCAAACCGCGGTTGCTCCCGTCTTTTTAATTACAGGTATTGCTGCCACTTTAGGGGTTTTATCAAACCGTTTAGCGCGTATAACAGATAGAGCTCGTTTGCTTGAACGTAGACTAAAAGTAAGCACTGATGATGACTTTAATCTGTCGTTAACCACCGAGCTAAGAGCGCTGCTAAAGCGCTCTCGTTGTATACACCTTGCATTTAGCTTGAGTGTGTTAAGTGCATTGTTGGTTTGTGCGGTTGTTATGTTATTATTTTTATCGCATATTCAATCAGTTAACTTAGGCGTAACGATAGGTAGCTGTTTTGTAGCTGCTATGGCTTTGCTTATATTTGCTTTTATGTCGCTACTTTGCGAAGTGTTTTTAGCCACTCGCAGTATGCGCCGTGGCATGATATTCGCCGACGTCGATATTAACGATTAAGCCTCAAGCAAACCAAACTATCGCTTTCACTTGAATAAAAGTGGCAGCTAAGATACAAAGATAGAATTAGAAACTTTTACTAGGGATAAGTTTAATGAAATTGAAGCAAGTATTTATCGGGGCATTATTATCAACATGCGCACTTAGCGTATCAGCAAATTCTGCATTTAAAGAGCCAAGCGACGCTATTGAATATCGTCAAGCTGCATTTTCTATGCTCTCTGTACAAATTAGTGACATGGGCGCTATGCTTAAAGGCAAAATTCCTTTTGATGCAGATAAATTTAAAGCACGTGCAAATAACGCAGCTGCACTGGCAAAAATGCCATGGGAAGCGTTTTACGAAGGTACTGATAAGGGTGATACTGCTGCACTTGCCGCTGTTTGGGCTGAAAACGACACTTTTATGAAAAAAGCAACTGCATTTCAGCAATACGCAGATGAACTTGCTGTAGCTGCACAGTCTGGCGATAAAGCTGTTATTGGTAAAGCGTTTGGCGCATGGGCCAAAGGCTGTAAAGATTGCCACACGCAATTTAAAGACTAAGTTTTTAAATAATAAAGGCGCCTATTTAATTCATAATCGGATTTAAATAGGCACCTTTTTATTTTCAACCCAAGTTAAGTAAATAACTAAGTGGCTCACTGCCCCAAGTTGTCATAAGCACTACAAGCAATATTAAAAATACGACCCAAGCTAACCAAGGTGCTTTTGTAAGTATTGCTGGCTTTTCATTTGGCTGTTGTTTCGTTCCGGTGATCATCGCTTTCACTAAAGGCTTGCCTTTAATCTTATAAATTACAATTGCTAAAACATGCAAACCTATCGCATAAAGTAAAATATCAAAGTTTAAACTATGTAACCAATTAGCAAAATCAACTGTACTGCTCGACACGTACTGCGCTAAAGGCCCATCAGTTAAAATACCATCACTACTCATTAAGCCACTAACAAGCTGAGTAATAATAAGTATAAAAAACAACAACACCATATAACTACCTGGCGCAGAATGCCCAAGCGGAGTTTTATTAGTTTTAAGTGAGGTTATTACCGCTTGCGGGGAGTGTATTAACGCGCTTAACTTAGCTGTTTTACTGCCTATAACCCCCCATATTAATCGCGTTAAAATAAGTGCTAAGGTAAAAAAGCCAGCAATAAAGTGCAGTTCAATCATACCTTCTTCAATACTAAAATAGAGCACAGCAATACTAAACACTAATAACCAGTGAAAGCTTCTGACAAAGCCATCCCATACTTTTACTTTAAACATTAGTTATCTCGCTAATTAAGTTATTGTTTCATTATTTCAAACTTTGTTTAGATTTGCATTAAACCTATTATTTAAAGCATGCTTTATGGCACACTTAAGCAATTAATTTTACTGGCTAATATTTCTGCAAATGAACAGACCATCGCGTGCAATTTTAAAAGGTTTTGTTGACATGTTACCGCTTTGTTTGGCGGTGATCCCTTGGGGAATACTCTGTGGCTCACTGGCTATTCAAAATGGTTTTACTGCCCTTGAAACTCAAGCGATGTCTTTATTAGTGTTTGCGGGCTCTGCGCAGCTTGTCGCTATTGAGTTAATTGCGGGAAATACGCCACTACTCACCATTTTGTTTACTACCTTTATAATTAGCTCTCGGCATTTTTTATATGGCTTAGCGGTACGTCATAAAGTAATTGATCAACCTTTGAGCTGGCGTCTACCTGTAAGCTTTGTATTGACCGATGAGTTGTTTGCATTTTCGCACCACCCTAAAGCCTATCGTACAAAAATACGTTTAATTTACGCACTTAGCGCCGGTTTTAGCTTTTATATTGCATGGAATTTATGGACATTTATAGGCATTGTTGCTGGTACTATGCTCCCCGATTTAACCCATTTGGGCCTCGACTTTGCTATAGCCGCTACATTTATAGCTTTAGTTATTCCGGGTGTTAAAAGCCTCGCCTCACTCGTTACAGTTATAGTCGCAGGCATTAGCGCTACACTGTTTAAAAGTACCGGATTTGAGTTATGGCTGGTGAGCTCTGCATTACTGGCCATGAGCGCAGGATACTTTACAGCAAGAATAACTGCTAAAAAGGAGCGCAACTTATGATGACCACTATTTTACTAATGGCCTGTATTACCTTTTTTACCCGTTACTTATTTTTGCACCGCGCTTTACCCTTTAAAGTTGGGCCTAAAATGCAACAATTTTTAAGTTTTAGTGCACCAGCGGTACTTACGGCTATTTGGGTACCTATTGTATTTTTAAACGATGATGGCATTAATTTAAATTGGCAAAACCCTTATTTAAGTGCGGCTATAGTAGCTATTATTGTGGCTTATAAAACCCATAATATTTACTACACTACGATTGCGGGTATGGGATTATTTTTAATTTTAAATTAAAAAATAGTCTTAATATATACAACAACCATATTAAGCAATGTACTTAAAAGAGTAAATTGAGCATCAACAAAGATAAGGTAAAGCATAAATAATGCACAAGTTTCATCAGTTAAGCGCCACCAGTTTGCAAGGTAACACCATTAATTTTAGCGAGTTTGCTGGTAAAGTCGTGCTTATTGTAAACACGGCAAGCAAGTGTGGTTTTACCTACCAATACGAGTCACTACAGGCTTTGCATAATAAATATGCTAGCCAAGGCTTAGTAATTTTAGGATTTCCGTGTAATCAGTTTAATCAGCAAGAACCCGGAGATGCACAGCAGATAGAGCAAGGATGTTTAATAAACTACGGGGTTAATTTTTTAATGGCCGCTAAAGTAGAGGTAAACGGAGAGCATGCTCATTCGGTATTTCGTTATTTGAAATCGACACAACCTGGCTTTTTAACTCGCAAAATAAAGTGGAACTTTACTAAGTTTTTAATCGCAGCAGACGGCTCACCAATTAAACGCTATGCACCCTTTACCAAGCCAGAAAAGCTAGAGCTCACCATTCAAAAAGCACTGCAACAAAGTAATAAGTAACGCCGCTCAAAAGTAATAAAGAGGCACACGGCCTCTTTATTGCCAATCTAATCAAAATTTAAACATACATAAATGCGTACATTTAGAGTCTAATTCACATTGGTACTTTAGTTATACTAGCGCAATTTAATCGGTGTAATCGCTTAAATCGTCTTCGCCTAGGTTTTTACGCAAGCGCTTTTGCTCAAGGTAGTCTTCCAACTTTTTCTTAACCTTTTGCTTGTTCTTATCGTGCTGATTACGCCCGAGCATTTCGTACTCGTCTTCAACAAAATCGTCATCTAGCGCATCGTAACTAAATGTCTTACCCACAACCCACTCCATAAAGTGTTTGAGACCAACCAAGGATTTTATAATCGCAATAATTGGTAAAATTAAAATGTTCGACACATAAAGTGCAATGCAGTTTAGCGCCAAAATAAAGCCATGTAGCTATCTTAAATAGCCTCCATGTCAATACTGTGAATAAATAGCGCTAAATTCGCTTTATGGAAAGTGAGAGTTTTTTATCGTATCGATAAATAAAATTAATTACTGCTCTAGCTTTAGCCAATTTGACTAAAAAATAGTTTTTTTATAATAAACCTTTGCTATAGACAATACTAAAAATAAAACCAACCTATTGTTTAATATAATAAAAAAACATTGGCACTAAACTTGTTATTACTTATTTATCATCAATAAAAAACTGAGAATAAATATGAAAAAATTACTATTAATGAGCACTTTAATATGTGCACCTGCCGTTGTGGCACATAATGATAACGATTCAACAGTGTCATTTAATAATGAGCAATGTAATGTAGAATTTAAAAATGATGTACGTATTAAGCCTGACGAACTAGAGATTTTTACCGCCAATAAGCAAACTATGCAATTTAATACCAATGGCAATTTAACCATTAATGGTGAATCGGTAGCGCTTAATCATTCCCAGCAAAAGGCGCTAACTCAATATTCAGATAGTTTACGCACGCAATTACCCGAAGTAGCAAATATAGCCTTAGAAGGCGTTAAAATTGCAGGTGTTGCACTGCAAGAAGTTGCTAATGCTTTTAATATTGATGGCCTCGATAATATCTCATCGTTAATGGACGACATTAAACTTGAAGTACAAAATACTTTTTATCAACAAGATACCTTTGTTATGGGCCAGCAAAGCTTTAACCAATTTGGTGAAAACTTTGAGCAGCAGTTTGAACAACAAATAGAGACCGCTGTTGAGTCTGCTGTAATGCAATCTATGGGGAGTATTTTAGTTGCTTTAGGTTCTGAATTACTTGGCTCAGGAGGCGACATGCAAGCCTTTGAACAACGTATGGAAAATATGGGTACGCAAATAGAAGAAAAAGTAGAGCAGCATGCCGATGCGCTCGAAAAACGTGCCAATGCCTTATGCGAAAATTTTGCCAATATAGCTAAACAAGAAGAACAGCTAGTAGTACAAGTACCTGAACTTAAAGGTTACCAATTATTTAGCTTTAAACAAAACTAGTTTACAAACTTCACTTAGGTAATTATTTAACATCCCTTTGCAGCCGTTACGCTTAACTTAACGGCTGTTTTTTATTGTGCCGAAAAACTTGTTACAAGCTGTTGATCCCCTTTAAATTAGGCTACTTTTTTGCTAGTAAGGTAAGTTTACCTAGTGTGACAATTGCTTGCTCTATTTGCTCACCCCACTGCACACCATAGCTTAGCCTTATACAGCTTTTGTATTTATTTGAAGCTGAAAATATCAACCCTGGAGTAATGCTTATACCTACCTCAAGCGCTAACGAAAATAGCTTTTGGCTATCATACTCGCAGCCTAAGTCTAACCAAATAACACAGCCACCTTGTGGATCGCTGATCCGTGTACCTTTTGGCATGGCTTGCTGTAAGCAACGTCGCATATGCTCTTTATTCGTACGTAAACGCTGCCTAAGTACTTTTAAATTACGATCGTATTCACCGCTAAAAACAAATTCTGATAACGTCCATTGATTAATTAGTGAGGTAGAACAACTCAATGCTCTTTTATAACGCCTAGCTTGCCCTGCAAATTTCCCCGCAATAAGCCAACCAACACGATAACTAGGGGCAGCCGTTTTAGAAAAAGACGAACAACTTAGCACCAAGCCTTTTTTGGAATACGCTATAGCAGGTGTACCTCGTTTGGGTGTAAAGTATAGGTCGCCATATACGTCATCTTCAATGAGCACTACGTTATGGCTTTCAACTAATTCCACCAGCTGTTCTCGATTTTTATCTGGCATAAAACTACCAACCGGATTACTAATAGCCGTAGAAAATAAGCACGCTTTAATATCGTGCTCATTAAGCGCCTGCGCTAAATCGTTTAGCCAAATACCATTATCTGGGCATAAAGGTATTTCAAGTGCTTTAAGGCCTAAACTTTCTATTAACTCTATAATTCCGTGATAGCAAGGGCTCTCTATGGCCACTACATCACCGGGCTTAGTTACGCATTTGAGTGCAATTGCCAGTGCTTCTTGCGCACCATTAGTGATCACCATTTCATCCATATTAATGCCAATGCCAAAGTCTAAATAGCGATGAATAAGTTGCTTTTTTAACGGTGCATAACCATCCAGTGGCCCGTAATTAATAGCGCTACTACCGGCAAGCGTCATTACTCGGCGCATATTTCTGGCTAAGGCTTTATCGGTTGGTGCTGCAGCAACCGGGTTAGCCACTCCAAAAGGCACCACATGGGCCTGATGAATGGCTGTGTATACCTGCTCAATCAGCGCCTGCTTGTTAACAATCACGGGCTCGCGGCTCAGCTTAACTCGTTTTGGTAAGCTGCTTGCCATGTTAACGGCTTTTAAAAAGTAGCCTGACTTTTCGCGTGCCTCTATAACCCCTTGATCCTCTAGCGCTTGATAGGCCTGCTTTACCGTAGGAATACTTATATTAAGGTTGCTAGCCATTTTACGTAAAGACGGCAGTTTTTCTGAGGGCAATAAAGCCTGTTGAGCACTCATATCCCTGATCAGTTGAATAACTTGCTGGTACAAAAACTCATGACCTTGATGGCTAACCGCTTTTAAAATCATTACACCCTCAATCTGTATAGGTTACATATTCCATTTTCTGTATATGGTAAGTATACAGATAAGCTTTAAAATAGCAGCTTAATCGACTTTGGAGAGCAGTATTGAAAAGTGCAGCGCTATATATAACAACTGTTTTAATTTGGGGCTCAACCTGGTTGGCCATAGAGTTTCAGCTAGGCGATATTGCTGTTGAACTATCGCTATTTTATCGTTTTGCAATCGCGGCATTATTAATGTGGTTATATGTGGCATACAAAAAACCTAAAATGCGATTTAATTTAGTCGATCATGGTTTTTTCGTATTATTGGCCCTGTTTAACTTTGGCCTAAATTACTTAATGCTTTACTGGGCACAAAATCACCTTAGCTCTGCAATGACCTCGATTGCTTTTTCAATGCTATTAGTAATGAATATAGTTAATACCCGATTATTTTTTGGCAAACCTATTTCAAAACGAATTTATTCCGGTGCTGTACTTGCCATTTTAGGTATCACCTGCTTGTTTTGGCCACAATTACAGCAACTCAACTTGAGTAACAGTGCATTCGTCGGGTTACTACTTGCTCTTGGAGGCACCTTTGTGGCTTCATTAGGAAACATGGTAAGTGTACGTAATTCACGCAAACAAATTGGTGTGTTACAAGGTAATGCTTGGGGCATGTTATACAGTGCCATTGGCTTAGCCTTATATGTATTTATAAGCGACGTGCAATTTAATTTCACTGCACCTACTAGCTATTGGCTGTCGTTATTGTACTTATCTATTTTTGGCACTGTAATCGCCTTTGCTTGTTACTTTGCACTGTTAAAAAATATTGGCCCCGAAAAAGCCAGCTATGTCATCGTACTGTTTCCTTTAGTTGCGGTAACACTAAGCAGCTTTTATGAAGGCTTTGAATGGCATGCAAATACCTTTGCAGGGTTTAGCTTAGTACTACTTGGTAACGCCATAGTGCTTACCCCAACAAAACGAATTAATGCCTTTTTAGCAAACAGAGCGGTTGCTAGAAGAGGCTCTGTCCCCAGTTAGACGCGTTATTAACGCAACTAACGCAAAAGCGCCTACTGTAAAGTAGGCGCTTTTTTATTGGTTAATATAAAAACAGCTGCCAAGTGTTCGTTATAACTCCTAGTAATACTAACTTTATTAAAAACACCATTTTGCTAAAAAGCTAAGTAATTCACCCATGCAATGCAAATATAAAGTGCATTACACAAACTTTTTTTAGAACTTTACTGGAATTTTTTTAACGCTCATAAAGTTAATTTTATAAACACTAATTAAACAGCATAAAAATCATTTAATTAAAATAATTTAATCTGAATAAATAACCAAAAAAGAATGCTTTTATCGCATTAAAAATAAAAACAAACACAGAGACCCCATAACAAAAGGGATTTAAAAACTAACGGCGTGAATAAAAATGCAAAAACACCCAAACCCACCAAGTGAACGGCAGGTTAATAAAATCCTTTCGGATTAAAATAACTAATGCTTCGAACTCAATTTTTATCGCTTTATTTTTAAACAATTAAGAGGCAGAATGCCCCTGTTTTCACCAACCACAACTCGGAGTTAAGTAATGAACCCAATTAACACATTAAATGAAACAGCTGCTACTCACATTGCCGTTAAACCAACAAATCGTAAAGCTAAAATGTTAGCAAAGCTTAATCGCTTCGGTAAAAGACTCGCTCTTGGTAGCACAGCTCAATATAAATAGTCACACAACCATGACTATTTATACGGTGCAGCAAGCACCCAACCACTAAATAAAGCTTCTTATTTAGCTCCCACTGCTTGCTGCAACCTATTTAATTTTACTAAAATTGTCTTTATTTCCCCTTATTTACAAAAAAAACCTCATTTTAGCCTAAATTTTAAGCAAACAGTCTTTTTGCTATTTACACATGCGTATGACCTAAGTATTATTCTGCGTCACGGAGAGATGGCAGAGTGGTCGAATGCACCGGTCTTGAAAACCGGCATAGGTTTGTAGCCTATCTAGGGTTCAAATCCCTATCTCTCCACCACATTTATATTGGTGGCTTTAATTTTTATTTCCATCAATAAAAAAACGGTTATGCGTTGGAGAGGTGTCCGAGTGGCCGAAGGAGCTCCCCTGCTAAGGGAGTATAGAGTTTGTAGCTCTATCGAGGGTTCGAATCCCTCCCTCTCCACCATACTTAATTTAAACCACTTAGTTGTGGTTTTTTTGTGCCTATAATTTAACACCAAGACTAAATTGGGAGGGTGAGATCCCTCGACAGGGTTCAACAAAATGTCGGGAACATTTTGGGCCGCTGCAAGCGTCGAGCAGCGATTGATTACATGGAGGTAAGCAAGTCTATCCCTCCCTCTCCACCATATTTAATTTAAACCACTTAGTTGTGGTTTTTTATGCCTATAATTTATAAAACTAAACAAATTGTACCAAACTATAACTTAGGGCATGATTAACTTAACTTTAAGCCAATTTAGGTTTAACTATGATCCGGGTTATATTGCTATCAATTTGCTTAACCGCGCCAACCTTTAGCTTGGCAGAAAACATTACTGTTTATAAATGCGTTATTAAAGGTGTTCCTACATTTAGCCAGCTGCCCTGTGCTCTAGATGCACAAGCCATTACGCTAAAAAATATTAATGTAACCACAGCCTATAGCAATACAACTGCTAGCAGTAAAATTACAGATACTTCTGTTGATGATTACTTAAAAACGCAGCAAATTAATCGTGATATAAAACGCTACCAACTGGCTATTAAACAATATCAGCAGCAATACACAGAAAAAAAACAGCAAATTGATTACATGACGCAAGATAAAGCCAATCGTTTAGGGGCTTCCTCTATTGCCAATGCGATTGCAACTAAAACATCAGCTCTTAAACAGTCATACGATGCTTTAATTGGGCAAGCACAGCAACAAATAGAGGCGTTAAATCAGCAAAAAGAGCAACTTAGTCAACAACCTTAATCGCTTTTTTTATAACCGCTATAAACTTATGTATTGCGTCGGCGCTATTATATATATGCGGTGAAACTCGTATACCAAGCTTTCTGGCATCCACACTAATCCCTGCACTATTAAGCTCATTCAATACATGTTGTTGCTGCATGTTAAAGTTTAAAATAGCAGTACCACTGCATTGATGCTGCAGCGTGGGCGACACAACATATTTACCCAACTGTTGCTGAATAAGCGCAAGCATTGCTAAATTATGCGACCTAACTTTATCAATTCCCAATGCGGCAAAATAGGCAATACTATTGGCTGCAATAATATAAGGTACAACTGAGGGAGTACCGCCCCAAAATTTAAGCGCTCCCTTGTTATAAATAAAATGATTTATATCAAACTCAAAGGGATTTTGATGAGAAAACCAGCCAACATCTTTAGGCTCACAAACAGCTATTTGCTGTGGGTTAACCCATAAGTAAGCAGCACCAGGGCCGCCACATAGCCATTTAACGCTAGAGCCAATCATAAAGTCAGCATTTAAGGCGGTTAAATCAAGCGGTATCACCCCTGCAGATTGCGCAACGTCAATGATTGATAAGCTATTCGTTTTTTTACTCAAAGCAACAATATCGTGTACAGGGGCTTGTACCCCTGTATTTGAATATACGTGACTGATAAAAACTAAATCTATGTTATCCGTTAAATAACGCTGCCAAACGGTAATATCGGTTAAGTTTTCATATTCAGGAATAAATGTTATTTGCGCGCATTTTGGCAAAGCTTTTTGCATCGCAAAGCCCATACTTGGAAAGTCGCTTTGCGTCATTAATACTTTGCAATTTTTTTGCTGTAATCGCGGATGCGACATTAACAATTTGGTTAAGCCGCTGGATAAGTTAACTTGTGGACAAAATTGCTCGCTAGGCGCATTAAATAACTGCCCTAATGCGGTATTAAATTGCTCGACTGCAGGTAACCATTGCTGCCAGGGTTCTTTATTTGACGATTCCCACGGCGAAAAATAATGAGCCGCTAAATGCTGCTGACTATTTTTCAGTGGACGCCCTACTGAGTGGCTTAATAAATAACAGCCTTCGGCCATACAAAAATCGTGTTGATTCATCTTATTTAATCCACTGTTTTAGCAAGTTTATATCGTCGTAACGTGTTTTTATATCGTCGCGTTTAGCGCTGGCACGTTTATCACGGAGTTTTTCTAACGAATCGAGCAAAACATGTAATGGTGGGCCACTGGCTGTTACTTTACTCATATGTTGCTGTTGCATTTGCTTTGACGGTTGCGCAATAAATTTTTCAACCAATTGATTATGATGACCGATTGCAGTGTCACCATGTAATTTACACACCTGAATAAATAGCTTTGCGTGGTATTTAAACCAGTCATTGTCTTTATATTGCTGCGCCTGTAAAAAGTCATCCATAAAGCTTTGCATGCGCATTGCTTCGCGCAATATTTGCTGATCTTCTGGCATCATATATAAAAACTTATCCACCAGCATTTGTGAATAACTTGGCTCGTTGGCATTACACAGCCCAAGTAGCATATCGATAACGTTTATGCCGGCAAAATCTCCCGCATTAGCACCTCTGTATATCTCATTGCCTACTCGATGCGGTTTATAATAAGGGCGCACACAATTAAAAAAGCGCTCTGTGTCTAACTGAGTATAAAGTGCATTATTCGATTCAATTACATCTATTAACGCTTGTTTTGCTACTTTTAATAGCTCGGCACAGGTGGGGTGCGAAATACCTAATGGTAATATTTTTAATAATGCATCGCTGGCGCGTTTATATGCCAAAATACCTTGGGTGTTGTAATCAATAAATAGTTTTTCGTCGGGTAAATTAGTAAAACGTTTATACGTGCCATTTAGCGCTTTATTGTGCGTGGTTAAATGGGCAGTCGCAAAGCGTGGCGTTACTCCAATAGAGGCACCTATATGCATTGCTAGTGCCGACGCTTCTACCAATGGCGATGTGGTCTCACGGCTTGGCTCGGTAATTTCATGACGACGACACGCCGCCATAAAAAGCCCTACATTACCGAGCAAATCAAACGCACTATCAAAACCTTCATCGGTATTTCCCTCCGCTAATAAATTACTTATTAATGCGTTACCTTCATCTTTTAATTGCTGTTTTAAAGGCTCTCCCAACCCCTCTACATTGGCTTTATCATCTTGTTGCCAGTAAAGTTGCTCAAGCTCGCTGTTTATCTGTGGGAAGGCGCTTCTTATCCATCGATCAAAAATGGCTGTATGGGTGCTCATTATTGTTTCCTGTTATTATAGTTATCACTAAATGCTAACAGAGTTTAATGAGGGTAAAACGCTAAAAAAATTAGTAATTATCAACATCATTAGCAATAATCACTACAAATATAAAAATAATTAATAAGAATCTATATATGCTCGATAAAAAAGATCAGCAATTGCTCATTGCCTTACAAGCCAACGCCAGAATGTCTGTTGCAGATCTTGCCAGTCATATTAGCCTCTCAGATACGCCCTGCCTTAGACGAATTAAAAAGCTAGAACAAGCTAGTATTATTACCGGCTACCACGCTGCTATTAACCCCAAGGCACTTAAACTAAACGTTTTGGTGTATGCATTTGTACGTTTAAATCAAAATTCGGCCAGTGCTGCCCGGCAATTTGAGCAACACGTAGAAAAGCTCACTCATGTGCTAGAGTGTTCGGTAATATCGGGAAGTTACGACTATTTACTAAAAATAATTGCGCATGATTTAGAAAGCTATGAGCAGTTTGTTAAGCATCAACTAGGGAGCTTAAGCTGTATCGCTAATATAGAATCAACCGTGGTGTTAAAGCAGTCTTTTAGCAAAAAACAATTACCATTATAAAAAATACCGCAAATAACTTACTGTTAGCTATACTGATATTTTAAATTGGGAATATTACTTGTACAGGGATTTATGTGAAAAATTTTAACTCCAAGTATTACTCTAGTGTTTTTTACATTATTTTTTCTTTAGCCTATTTTTTTGTAGGAGTAATACTTACCAAGCTAACCTTTAACTCGCAAATTATTCCGGTTTGGTTACCTGCTGGTATAGCCTTAGTTGGCTGCTTTGTGTGGTGGTGGCGATTTATTCCTGCGCTATTTTTAGCGGCTCTCGCATTTAATTTAAATTTTTTTGCTAATACAACTCATGAAATGGTATTGGTAGGAAATTCATTAAACGAGGCTATGTATATTGCCTTTGGGGTGGTATTGCAGGCCATGGTTGGGGCCGCAATATTAAAGTTTTGGTTAGGCCACCCTCTGCGCCTTAAAAAGCGCCAAAACATTATTTATTTTATTGTAGTTGTAGGTGTTTTAGTCAGTTTAATTTCGGCTAATTTTGGCGTGTTTGCACTAAGCCAATTTAATGCAATGTACAGTGCAGATAATCACTGGAAAAACACAACTTACTGGTGGTTAGGTGATATTTTAGGGGTGTTAATTGCCACTCCATTTTTACTTTCGTTATTACCAGAGAAGTCTGATAACTATAATATTTCGGTGCTACCGACACTTTCGGTATGTTGCATTTTATTTGTATCAGTAGCGGCCACCACACAATTATACGATAGTGAAAGCCGTATTAATTGCGATAAAAATTGCTGAGCGCGAAGTGCAAGTGATAGAAAACAGCCTGTACCGCTATACTAATCGCAGCATTATTGCTGTGCAAAGTTTAGCTAGCCAAGTTCAGTCATCGCCAACATTAAGCCAGCAAGACTTTAATCTATATGCCAACACCCTACTTGCTAAGCACTCATTTATAAAAGCTTTATCATGGAATGTAAAAATCCCATCTCATCAACGCCAAGCATTCTCTAAAGAAATTTCAAGCATTTATAACTTAAATTATGATGTTATTGGTGAACCTTTAGAGCCAAACGATCCACTCGTTATTGTAAAATATATAGCACCGCTTAATAGCAACCAAAAAGCAATTGGGTTTAATGTATATTCAAACCCAGATCGCAAAGCATCCTTACTCAACCCCGCAATAAAGTATCAGCCAGTGGGAACTAAAATAATTCAACTCGTACAAACTGAGCACTCTGATGCTGCTTACTTATTATTTGCGCCTGTATATTCTCAATCCAATGAAAAAGAAACCATTAAAGGCTATGCCACAGGCGTATTTTTAGTCCCTCAAATTATTAAGCAGGCCATTACTGAGCAGCAGTCTAAAATGTTTTCGATTGCTATTTATGAAGATATAAACAAACCCGCATTTTACAGTAACTCAAACAATCTTAATGTTGCACAAGGCAGTAAGCTAATATCGTTTAATGTCGATTTTGGCGGGCAACAATGGATCGTAAAACTGGCACTTAAAGATGCCTTTTTAGCTCAACATAATAATCAACTCACCTTACTGCTGCTGATACTTCAAGTAGTTGTATGCTCATTAATTTTATTGATTTTACTACTGTTTAATCAGCAGCAAATTGCACTTACTCGCCAAGTAGCAGAGCGTACTTATTCGTTAGCACAAGCAAAAAAGCAATCTGATTTGGCTAACCGGGCTAAGAGTCAATTTTTAGCTAATATGAGCCATGAAATACGCACGCCACTAAATGCTGTTATTGGCTTTTCTTCGCTTGCCCGTAAAGAAGACGACGCCAATACCCTAATTGATTATTTAGATAAAATAAATTCGTCATCTAAAAGCTTATTAAATTTGATAAACGATATTCTCGATATATCTAAAATTGAATCAAAACGGCTAGTGCTTGAACGTATTCCATTTGATTTAACCTCACTTATTCAGCGCATTAATACTATGTTTGAACAAAGTGCTGCAAGCAAAGCAATTGTGTGGAAAATAAATAGCAATATCCCTAAAGACACTTGGTTTGTTGGCGATCCAATGCGATTAGAGCAAATAATGCTTAATTTATGCAGTAACGCTATTAAATTTACTAACGCTGGCAGTGTTACTTTAAATGTAGATACGCAACTTATTGCGCCCAATAAAGCACAGCTAACAATTGCCGTTATTGATACCGGAATAGGTATAAAAGCAACTCAACATGAAAAGTTATTTAGTGCATTTACTCAAGCCGATAACTCTACTTCTCGGCAGTTTGGTGGCACCGGCCTTGGGTTAGCCATAGCCAAAGAGCTTAGTGTATTAATGAATGCAAATATAGCGCTACATAGCGAGCTTGATAAAGGCTCTACTTTTACATTTACATTAGAAATAGAGACGGTTAAAGCGCAAGAACCTCTTATAAAACCTACAGATAATACTAATATAGCCGCTTTAAAAATTTTAGTGGCCGAAGATAACCCGGTTAATCAAATGGTTATAAAAGCCATGCTTGGCTCACTAAAAATTGTGCCACAGGTTGTTGAAAATGGTGAGCTTGCAGTTAATATTATAAAAAAACAGCATTTTGACCTCGTGCTTATGGATTGCCAAATGCCAGTAATGGATGGCTATAGAGCAACGGCCCTAATCAGGCAATTTAAA
This sequence comes from Pseudoalteromonas sp. 19-MNA-CIBAN-0066, assembly GCF_040308705.1. Classification (NCBI taxonomy): domain Bacteria; kingdom Pseudomonadati; phylum Pseudomonadota; class Gammaproteobacteria; order Alteromonadales; family Pseudoalteromonadaceae; genus Pseudoalteromonas; species Pseudoalteromonas sp. 19-MNA-CIBAN-0066. The sequence continues at coordinate 12,626 of NZ_JBEONZ010000016.1, read as the reverse complement.
ACGGCTGAGGAACTGCCAATTGTTGCCTTAACTGCCGACGTTATGCCCGAAGACAAAGCACACGCTCAGGCGGTTGGTTTTAATCAACACCTTGCAAAACCGCTTGAACTAATTAAGCTAACCGAGTGTCTTGCTCAATATGCAGTGGTTTATGAACAATAATAGTGTGTTTTTAAAAATATTTTTAACTTGTATGCTTAGCTTTTTGCCTCACTTAGCTGTCGCTGAAAATTGTATTGCGCAGGCAAGCGATTTTGAATTTATTAAAAAGAGTAAACAGCAAGGCCTATTACGCTATACAAAGGATCACCACCAAGCGTATTTTGATTACCAAGCGCGTGCCCCATTTAATAGCTACCTCAATCATGCGTATCAGTATATTAGTGTAGCTAATCCTCGCGCTGCTATGCCATGCCCTGTATTTACTCAAACGTATCAGCAACTAGTTACTCAAGGCAGTCGTAAGCCTAACCCCACTATTGCCGACATTATTGCTCCTTTTGAGTTAAAACATTCACAAAGTAAAAAAGCGGTATTACTCGTGCACGGCCTTACCGACTCTCCTTTTACCTATCACGATTTAGCCCAAGTGTATTATCAGCAAGGTTATACCGTACGCACTATTTTGTTACCCGGCCACGGCAGTGCTGCTAGTGCGTTACAAGATGTAGACCTACAGCAATGGCAACAAGCTGTGCGTTACGCTATAGAGCGCACAACACAAGACTTTGATGAGGTTATTTTAGGGGGCTACTCTACGGGGGCCGCACTACTTATAGACTATGCAATCACGCAAGCGCTTTCATCAAAAATAACGGCGCTTATGTTATTTTCACCGGGCTCCGAGCCGCATAATAAACAAGGTTGGATAGCCAAGTGGCTTGATTTAATCCCATTTTTAAATTGGATAGATAAAGACGCCGATGTTGATTTTGCTAAGTATGAGTCGTTTCCACTCAATGCTGCAGCAGCCTCATATGATGCAATGTCATTGGTTAGCATTAAAAACTTAAGTAAGCGCCCTGCTTTGGCATTGCCTGTATTTAGCGTAATAAGCGATATTGACGCGACAATTGATAGCCATGCCACCCTTAAATTATTAAATGCACTACATAATACTAATTTAAGTCGCTATAAAAAACTCGATACCCTAGTGCTTTATGGTAGCAGCACTATTTTACCCCCAAATTTTGCAGCAGATTACAGAGTATTAAATCCGCAGTGTGCCAGCGAAGCATGTCTAAAAATCCATGGTATATCGCATATTGCCATTGTTAACTCACCACAAAATCCGCATTATGGTATTAGTGCCTCTTATCGTAATTGCGGCAGTTTTATTGGCGGCGAAAAGTTATATAAAACCTGTAAAACCACAAAAAGCCCGCAACTTGGAGAACGTACAGCTGCTAACTTAAAGCAATATCCCACCTTACAACGATTAACCTATAACCCCTTTTTTCCTGAGCTTAAAAAACAAATAAGCACCTTTATAAAAAACGTAGAACACGCACAAGGTAAGTAGTAATGGCGACATTTTCGCATCAATGGTTTAGTAGTATTAATCAAATAGAGCGAGCGCATTGGCAACGTTTGTTTGGCGACGAGCCATTTACCCAACATGCTTTTTTATACGCATTAGAGCAAAGTCAGTGTGTTAATCAACAAAGTGGTTGGCAGCCTTATCACTTAGCTATTTTTGAGGGCGAAAATATTATTGCGCTGGCACCTGGCTATTTAAAAAGCCACTCTTACGGTGAATATGTGTTTGATTGGGCCTGGGCAGAAGCATACGAGAAACATGGCTTAGAGTACTACCCTAAATGGTTATGCGGTGTGCCATTTTGCCCCATTGAAGGTAGCCGTATTGCTATAGAGCACAGCAATCCTAGTTTAGTGTATAAATACATTACAGAGTTACTAAACCTGCACAGCAAAGAGCAAGGCTGGTCTGGTTGGCACGTTAATTTTTGCAACTTAGCCCAAGCCACACACCTCACTGAGCAACACGCTATGCTTAGAGTGGGTGTGCAATTTCAGTGGTTTAATAAAGGCTTTACATGCTTTGACGATTTTTTAAATACGCTTAATTCACGTAAGCGTAAATCACTAAAAAAAGAACGCAGCAAAATAACCCAACAAAACATTACTATTGAATGGCTGCAAGGGATGCAAATTACGCCTGAAATTATGCAGCTATTTTGCGAATTTTATCAACGTACTTATTTAAAACGCTCTGGCCACTTAGGCTATTTAAATATGCCCTTTTTTAAGCTTTTACATGCGCTAATGGCCGACAAGCTAGTCATTATGCTAGCCAAAAAAGAAGACGCTATTATTGCCGCAACCCTTAGCCTAATAGGAGCAGATACACTGTATGGGCGGTATTGGGGGGCAAGCGAAGAGGTAGATTCTCTGCACTTTGAACTATGCTATTACCAAGGGATTGAGTTTGCAATAAAGCATAACCTCAGCTGTTTTCATTCAGGGGCACAAGGTGAGCATAAAATAGCACGCGGTTTTGCCCCTGTATTAACCTACTCAGCTCACCATATAGTTGATAATAACTTTAGCAACGCAATTAGCGATTACTTAAAACGTGAACGCCAGCATATTAATATTTATAAAGATCAATGCAGCGCATTACTGCCGTTTAAAAATCAGTAACTGATTATTAGCAGGCATGGCTATATCACTTATTAACGTTAGCCCTGCTTGCTTTGCTAATAGCTCAACTGCTGCAAAATCTCTAATACCGCTAAGTGGGTCGCGCTCTATTAAAAAGCGATTAAAGTCGTTATTACTTTGGCTAGTAAACTCGCCTTTATATTTAAATGGCCCGTAAATACATACTATGCCTTGGTCATTTAAATGCTGTTTTACACCCGCAAAAAAATGCTCTACAAGTTGCCAGCTTACAATATGAAAAGTATTAGCCGTGTAAATAGCATCCACTTTATCTATTGGCCACGCATTGTTTAAGTCAAGTTCAAGGGGAGCATGTAAATTGGTTAAATTAACCTCGCGGTGCCATAAATTAATACCTTCATGATTAATCGCTCTGTCGCTGCTATACCATTGTAAATGCGGCAACTGCTGAGCAAAGTACACGCTGTGCTGACCTGTACCTGAGCCTATTTCGAGCACCGTTTTGGCATTCGCTAACACAGATTTTAACTGCGCTAAAATAGGCTGTTTATTATTTTCACACGCTTGTGAGAATGGCTTGATCATTTTTACTCTCAAGGTTAAAGACTGATGCGCAACAGTAAAACAAATTTAGCGTATTTTGTCGTGCGCTAATGTACGCTTTAAAGCCAGTTAATTAATCTATACTTTTATAGCTGTACTTTACATTGAAACACCTAGCTCAAAATGTAATGATAACTATTATCAAATAACCCTTGCAATTTACCACACCAGCCTATAGATAGAGTACAAGGTTTACTTACAATAAATAATTACCAAGCGAGTGCGTAATGAGCATTCTCAGCCGCTGGTTTAATCCTTTTAAGGAAGAATATTATGACTCAGTTTAGAACAGAATCAGATAGCATGGGCGAGTTACAAGTCCCTGCTAATGCACTATATCAAGCGCAAACTCAGCGCGCTGTGAATAATTTTGCCATCAGTGGTTTAGCTATGCCTAAGCAGTTTATAACCGCCCTTGCTTACATTAAACAAGCGGCAGCGCAGAGCAACTTTGAGCTTGGGCACCTAAGCCAAACTAAAGCTAAAGCAATAGAGCAAGCATGCCAAGAAATTATTGATGGTAGCTATTATGAGCATTTCCCGGTCGATATATTTCAAACTGGCTCGGGTACTAGCTCAAATATGAATGCCAATGAAGTGATTGCCACTTTAGCAAGCCGGCTAGGCGATGAAAGCATTCATCCTAATGATGATGTAAACATGGGGCAAAGCTCTAACGATGTGATCCCTACTGCCATTGCCCTGAGCAGCGCAATAAATGTGGTGTACGAATTACTCCCTTCACTAGAAAAACTATCACAGCATTTAGAACACAAAAAAGCCGAGGTTGGCGCTATAGTAAAAACCGGCCGCACTCATTTAATGGATGCTATGCCGGTTACTTTTGGGCAAACTCTAAGTGCCTGGCAAACGCAAATTAACCATGCCGCGGCTGGTATAAGGCATAGCCTAGAGCGTGTTTGCGAACTAGCGCAAGGTGGTACCGCTGTAGGAACAGGTATTAATGCCGATCCACAATTTGCACCGCTATTTGCTAATAATCTCAGTGCCAACGTAGGTATTAGATTTACGCCTAGCAGTAACTTTTTTTACAATATTGGTTCGCAAGATGCCATTGTCGCGCTTTCAGGGCAATTAAAAGTACTTGCTGTAGCGCAAATGAAAATAGCCAACGACTTGCGCTGGATGAACTCTGGTCCATTAGCTGGTTTAGGTGAAATAGAGCTTGAAGCACTGCAACCCGGATCATCTATTATGCCCGGCAAAGTAAACCCAGTGATCCCCGAAGCGGCAGCTATGGTGAGCGCCCAAGTAATTGGTAACGACGCTACAATTACCGTTGCCGGCCAAGCAGGTAATTTTGAGCTAAATGTAATGCTGCCGGTAATTGCTTATAATATTTTACAAAGTATAGAGTTACTCGCTAATAGCGCCCAAGCACTGGGAGATAAAGCCATTGCTAGCTTTACAGTAAATCAGCTAAATATTGATAAGGCACTGGCTAAAAATCCTATTTTAGTAACCGCGCTAAATCCGGTGATCGGTTATGAAAAAGCAGCCAAAATAGCGAAACAAGCATATAAAGAAGCTCGCCCAATTATTGATGTTGCCGAGCAAGAAACTGATTTATCGCGCAGCGAGCTCGAAAAGCTACTTAACCCCAGCAAGTTAACCCAAGGCGGGCTGTAAATATTCACAGTAATTAATAACGGCTTTAATTGCTTGATAATAGAGTTTTTATTGCCGTAACAAATGCACAGTGTATGATAGTGGTGAATAATTCACCACTATCAGGATTTGTTATGCGTACACCATTGCTAGCTATATTTTTACCACTGTGTTTAACCGCTTGTTTAGATAACCCCGTAGCAGAAACAGAAAAAACAACTGCCAGCGAAGCAACAACGCCATCGCAGCAAAAACTACAACAACTGCAAAAAAGTAACAAAGCAGAATTACATGCCCCAGCCGAAAAACTATCAAATACTGCCATGAAAACAGTTACTCTTGATGACATTAAAACAGCTAAAAATGAATTAAATACGCTCATTGCTAATAAACAATGTGATAGCAGTACGCAGTGCCAAGTAGAAGCTGTAGGTAGCCGAGCATGTGGCGGCCCAAGTAGTTATATAGTGTATTCAACGACAACAGCAACAACTGAGCAAGTCACTGCATTAAGTAAAAAAATCACTACTTTTGAAAGTAACTATAATGCCCAAAATCAAATGGTCAGTATTTGCCAACATTTAACTGCGCCAAGCACGCAGTGTGTAGAAAATAAATGTGTTAAACTTGAAGGCTCAGCAGTAAGTGTATTTTAAGGATAAGGTTATGAGTTGTTTGCCATCAGCAATTAAACTATCAATTGTAAGTATTGCTACTAGTATTTTGTTACTGAGCGGCTGTGCTAGCACAACATCGTCAAGCAATGATCACGGAACGAGTTTAGCGAGTCTTAATAGTCAACTTAACGATATTGTTAGTAACAATAGCTGTACAGCTAGCTTTCAATGTAAAGTGCTTGAAGTAGGTGCGCGTGCGTGCGGTGGGCCAAGTAAGTATGCGGTGTACTCAACACTTAATACCCAACAAGAACAAGCTGAGCAGATTGCACAGCAAATAACAGCACAAGAAAACACGCTAAATAAGGCACAAGGCTTAACTGACTGCCCATCAGTGCTTGAAGTACAATCACTATGTATTAATCAGCAATGCCAACCTTTTGAAATAAAATAATGCTGCAAACAATTTAATTTCAGCGTTATCCTAAATATGGGATTAACGCTGAAATAATTACCACCATTACTAAACAAATCCCCGCCTTAATAATATAGTGCATTGGCATTTTGTTAAGCACCCAATACGCATAAATAAAACGCACAAAGTAGCTTGCCGCAGTACCAAATAATGCAAAAATTAGTAAGTAAGCAATTAAAATTATATTCACGGCAACTCGTTATTTTATCTTTTTAGTTTAAGGGCATAGCGTCTATAACATAAAACTACTTAATTTTTTTTGTATGAGCAATCAAAAGTTCTGCAACGCGTTGCTTTACTACGCGCTTATCATCACTTTGCACATCAAAACGGCTTGCAAGCTGTGCTATTTCATCGTCGTTTAAATTAAACGATAGACGCTGTCGGGTTTTTTTAGACTTTACATCCAAACCGAGTATTTTGCGGATCATATCTGAAGGTGTTAGCTCTTGATCAATCGCTTGCTTTTTTATCGACTTTTGTACTTCGCTACTTAGATCAAATGCCATTTGCGTGGCACGCACTGCCTGCTCTTGGCGTAACCACTTTTCTTTAGCATCACTCACTTAGCGTCTCCTGGAAACAAGTCAACAATGTCGGTAATTGGCCGCGTTAAGGTAAGCGATACTTCGGTTTCGCCACCATCCCAAATCTCAATATTTAAACCAAAGCCTTTATCATCAGACTCTAAACAAATCATTTCACACAGCTCACCACCTTCTTGCTCATAACGTGGAAGAGCTTGATTGCGATAGTCTTTATTATGAAAATAACACACAAATGGCGATTCGCTTTGCTGATAGCTGTTAGCTAAAAACTGCGTAAAACGCTCTGGTATATTTTGCACTGTGATATGCGTTAAAGACTCTTCATCAAAAATACGCGCAAACTGATCAAGGCCAAATATATCTTCTACTTCATCACGTTGTACTTTTATAGAAAAGTTAGCCCATTGCTCACCATCTTCTTGCTCTATTTGTAAAAATACCACTTGGCCGCTGTCACTTTCCAACACAAACTCAGTGTCACTACTGTGTTGATACTGGTAAGTTTGTATATCAATAACGCGAAGAGTTTGCCCTTTTAACCACGCTGGATAAGCAAATGAATCGATGACAGTAAACATGTCACCTTTTTTAAGCTCACTGGCATGATTAAGCTGACGCTCTGGCTCTTTTTTAGATTTGAAAAAATTAAACATAGGAAGGCTGCCTTCTAAGCAAAAAAGGTAACTAAGCTAAAGCCTGGTTACCTTTTTAAATATGAACGTAATTATTAGCTATTTTGCTTGGCTTTAATACGCGCTAAAATATCAGCACTTTTTGGACTGCTGTCGCCAATTCCGGCTTCTGCCATTTTCGCTTTTAAATCGTCGCCGTTTACATCGGCTTCAAGCTCTTTAGCTGCACCTAACTGATCTTGACGGTCTTGCTGGCGTTGCTTAATACGCTCAAGTGATTGGCGAGCCGATGTCATAGACGAGCTGTTAGTGTTTAATGTGCTGTTTACAGCCATAGTAGCTTGTTGCACGCTTTCTGTGGTTTTAACCATAGTTAGCTGGCGTTGGTTTTCTTTAATCGACTTTTCAGCTTCCTTAACTTGCTGTTTAAGCGCTACAATATGATTGCTAAAACCAGATAATACTTGTTCGTTCTCTGCTTTTTCAGCTTCAAACTCGCCAATTTTTTCTGCAATTTCTAATGCTAAAGCTTCGTTGCCTTTTTCCAGCGCTTGCCCAGCATAAGCTTCATGCTCAGCAATAGATGCATCTACAGCGCTAATTTTACGCTTAGTTTGCATTTCTTTCGCCATAACTTCTGTTAGGCTTTTTTTAGCACGGTGCAAAGCATTTTGTGCATCTGCAATTTCTTGCTCAAAAATACGGATACCGTTTTTATCTACAATTGCTTCGCCTGCTTCACGCGCGCCGCCACGTACTGCTGTAAATAATTTTTTTAAAATACTCATAATCTTAACTCCACTAAATCGCTACTAATCGTTTAAATACATGGTCACGGCTTCTAGTGCATCAATAGCATTATCGGCTAATGTCACTAGCTCGTGGGTAATGTCATCTAATGATGAATTTACCGACAGTGCGCCAAAAATCGCGTATTTATTATCGATTTTAGCAAATGCACTTAATGGAATTGGCACGTTTAAACGTAGTAATGTTTCGTTTAACTCGTTACGTAATTCCGGCTTAACTTCATCTTCGTCAAACAAGTAGCTAATGCATAATAACTGCTCTTGTGTTTGCGTAACAAAAATTGGAAGCTCATCATTTTCATCAACAATGACTTGTAATACATCTTGCTCACCTGGATTAGCAATCAAGAAAGACTCAAAGTTAGCGCCTTCTGTTTCAAAAGAAGCTAATTTTATTGAAAGTTCATTTAATTCCATGTCTCTGCCTTTTGTCGTTTGACATATTATGTCTGAGTTAAGATTCTCATAGCTGACATATTATGTCAACCATGTTTTATTAGTTTTTATACAACTCGCTTTCTATTTGCCATGCTGTACGGTAATAATCGTACAGTTGGCCAGAGCCTAACCTATTGACTTCAATATCTTTAATATGTTCGAAATAATTATTCGGAAAAATAAAACTAGCCAGTAAATATTCTTTACTGATCCACCTTGATGGTATCGGCATTGCGGTTACATCGTTGATTCGCCCACTAGCCGATTGCCCCATTTTGGTAGCTATAGTCCAGCCCCACTGTCCAAATGAAGGAATGTTTTGTTGATACTGCTCTACATATTCAAATCCAGCCGCTTTAACCGTTTTAGCAATACTTAAAAAGGCTTTTTTAGCATGATAAGGCGAAGTTGACTGCACCGCCATTGCGCCATCTGGTGCTAGTAATTGGCGTACATGATTATAAAAGTAGTCACTATACATTTTATTTAAATCGGGATGATTAGGGTCAGGTAAATCAATTAAAATAGTATCAAATTGCTTTGCCTGATCGAGCAACTTTTCAACTTCTAAAAAGGCATCACCAACAATAATATCTGCACGCGGATCATGCATAGATTTGCTATTAAGGCTTAACAACCGCTGGCTAATATCTTCAGGCGAAGTAAATTCAGCATCTTTATGGCCAAACAAATTAAGCAATTGCCCATCAAGGTCAATCAGGGTTACTTTGCTCACCGGCCACTTTAAAACATCTCTAAGTGCCAGCCCATCGCCACCGCCAATGATCAGTACCCGCTCATGACGGTTTGACGCCAACATAGCCGGGTAAACTAACATTGAATGATATATTTGCTCATCAACACTAGAGAACTGTAAGCGCCCATTTAAGTATAAATCGGTTATTGGCTGCGGCTGATTTTTACTTAACCGCTCGGTTAGTACCACATGTTGATATTTAGTGGCTTGAGAATAAATAACCTTGTCTTTGTATAAAACATTGCTCAAGTTATCCATCCAACTACTGCCCAATACCAATATAAACGCAAATAATACTAGTAATAACAGGTGACACGCTAATAACAGTTTGGCAAAGCGTACATAGGTGTGATACCGCCATAAAAAAGCAAGCCCAGCAATTATATTAAACAGCGCAGTCCACGCGGCTGCTTGCATTATGGGCATAGACAACATAATGCTAACCCAAATAGCCGCGCCAATTCCGGCGCCTATATAGTCGGCACCATAAATTGTTCCTGCGTTATTTTCTAAAAAACGGCCATAAACATGCTGACGAATACGCGCAATAAGCGGTATTTCCATACCAATAAACAAGCCAAGTATAAGGCCAAATACATAGGGTAAAAAACGCGACCACTCTTGTAGCTTTTGAAATACATAGCCATTGAGTACTACGTCGGGAGGTAAATTAAAAATACTCGAAAACATATGCGGCAGTGAATAGCTAACAGCAATAACGCCGGCAATGGCTAAAATACAGCCCATACCAATCAAAGCAATTATACTTTCTAGCCAAGCAAAGGCGGTAAATGCATCTTTAAACCAACGTGCTAAAAATGCGCCAATGCCCATTGCTACTATCATAGTGCCGATCATCGCATAAATAGCGCTTTCTACTGAGCCAAGTACCCGCCCCGCATAATGAGACAGTAAGTATTCATAAATAAGGCCACACCCTGCGAGTACGGCCATAACGGTAATAAGTAAAATATCGTGCCCAAGTAAACTAAATTTACTTGGGCTTTTTATAGTTGATGACACTCGATTATGCGCCTAATAGTGTTGCCATAGTTATACCTACCGCAAATGATAACGCTGCAGAAATAGCGGCTACACCCACATTTTTTTGACGGTTCACTTCATCTGAAATATCACAGCCAGATAAAATTATTTTAATTGTCACTAAGTGCAAAATAATAAATACCAGTAAACTAACTACTGCACTTATAGCCCAGTACAACAAACTCGCATTAATATTATCGGCTACATAAGGCGCAATCCCCGTTGCTGCGGTAATGGCTAATGCGCTGCCAATTAAAAAACCGGCATAACGAATACCCACGGCTAAGTTGCCATCAATAATTGCTTGTTGTAAGCAATCACCACTTTTATTGGTGCGCTTAAACAGCTGTACGCGATATTGGCTCACTAACAACAGCACTAGGCTGCCAATAACAAAAGCAGCAACCACAATTGGTAAACCATGCCAACCGTCGGTAGCCACCCACAGCAATGCCGAGCGAATTACAATGGCGACACTAACAACGTGGCCAAAGTCGATAACAGCCGCAGTCACGTTACCTTTAACTATTTCGCTATGTAAGCTCACTTTACGCAGCGCAACTTTATCTTGAAAGAAATGCCCAAGCTTAATAAGTAAAATAGCCAGTGCACCATAGCCCAACATTTGCAGAGCTTCTTGCTGTAATGACACTGCAAAAGCACCGCTGCTTACACCTGTAAGCACAATCGCCAATGCAACTAAACCCGCAGCAAAACTAATACCAAATGCAAAGTTATCACGCTCAGTAATTTCATCATTAGCATGCAGGTTAGATACCCAACCCTTAATATATTTAAGACTCACAAACAGCAAAACAATAATTGCAAAATCAATCGCCAGCGCTTGTAGTGACCACATTGTTATTCCATTAAATTCATACATATTACTCTAACTCCAACTTTATTCTTTTACTTACCACGGCTCACGCCACGAGAGGTTCTACTACCGCTGTTACGAACTGAGCCCGAGTTATTGCTATAACTACTCGAACGAGAATAACTACTGCGACTTTTAGGTGGTGTGTAGCTACTTCGGCTTAAGCCTGACGCCCCCGTTTTTTTGCTCGCATAAGGGCTAGTAAACTGCTTACCTTGGCGTTGATATGATTGACGCGTACGTGTTTCTAGCGTGCTCTGCGCTTTAATTTGTTTTGGGCTTGAGTAGCGCGTGCGGCCGTAATCGTTGTAATAACTATATTTACGACCTCGGCTCCAGCTACCATATTCAACACGATTGAATACATCCCCTAAAATACGATACATACCGTACCATTGCCAAAAGCTAGTACCATTGCTGTTAGATTGCCAGTTACCATAATTAGGATTACCCACCATTTGGTTACCAACTCCAGCGCCTTCAGCTTGCTGACTAATAGCACCAATACGCGCTAAATTACCTTTAGACATATCCGCAAGCATATTAATAGGATCGGTTAACGCATCTGAAAATAACGTAGGCTTTGCAGCTTCGCGCAATAAGTCAATACTGTGCAAAGTATCTTCGTAAGGAGGAATAAGGTAGGTGCCCTTAATATCTTTAAGTCGCTGTGTTAAACCACTATAAAGTGCACCTTGACGAGTGGCGTCAAGGGTAATGACATCAACAACTTTTGAAAGTTCTGGTTGCTGATTTTTAAGCTGAACACCGTATTCTTTAAGTAATAATGCATTACGCAAACTACCATTATCAAGCGCAGTACCTAGCTGTGATAGCTCAACCTCCGCTTTTTTAATCGATTCTTGAATTGTTTTTTGCAGTTGCTCTTCTTTAGATTGGCAACCCATAAGCACCGCAAACAAACAAAACAGGCTGAGAAGTTTCCAAGCTTTAATATTTGACATTCATGTCACCTGATTTACTGAATTAACCTCAGTAGTTTTACACAGGTCACTTATTAAACCAACAGTGAAGTTGCAACAAAATGATTTTAAAAATGAATTTCTAACTTGAGAATACAACGATTGTTAAAGGCTACAGGCTCCTTGAGCTATTTTTGATGCTCTTTATCGTCGGGTGTCGCTACGCTCGCCCAACCTACGCGGGAGACTTGTGTACATTATTCACCCACATTTCACTTTTCTGCAGACGTAAAAAAGCCCGAATCGTTAAATTCGGGCTTTCTACAATTTGGAGCCTGGCAATGTCGTGGTGCCCACAGCAGTGGAGAGTCACAGTGCAAATGCGACACATTCATTGGCTAGTGGTGATATTTTTATGATTTGAGTGTCGGGTGTCGCTACGCTCGCCCGACCTACGCGGGAGACTTGTGTACATTATTTACCCACATTTCACTTTTCTACAGACGTAAAAAAGCCCGACTATTTCTAGTCGGGCTTTCTACAATTTGGAGCCTGGCAATGTCCTACTTTCACATAGCAAATGCTACACTATCATCGGCGCTGTTTCGTTTCACTACTGAGTTCGGCA